>CASEYK010000016.1 GCA_949292105.1 uncultured bacterium | reverse complement strand
GAAAAGGAATTTTGAATTAACAGCATATCCACCACGCTTATGAGAGTCTCTAAAGATTTTTAATCGCACTAAAGATCCGGTTACAATTAATGGAATATCTCTTCTCTGTTCACAGAAATGTTTCATCATTTTAACAATTGGCAAACATTCTTGCGCTTCATCAAAAATTAATAGATGTTTACCATCATCTATAAATTGATAATTTAATTTAAGAAATTCTAAAACCTTAGACAAACTAGGATTTTCTATAGCGTATCTAGTAAAAACATAATCATCAGAGCAATCAATTCTTAAATATTTATCCTTATAAAAAACTTTAGCAAATAGTTCTTCAATTAAGTAAGTCTTACCAACTTGTCTTGCACCCCAAATCATCAATGGTTTTTTATTTTTATCATTATTCCATTTTATTAAATCTTTAAGATATTTTCTTTCCATATGTTAAATATACCATTAATTACACCTTTTAACAAGTTTTTAATATTCATTAATTACACCTTTTTACATATTTTGTAGTAATCTAAATTATTACTTTGAAAATTTATAATAATATCTCCTATATGAATAGTGTATTTGTCAAAATAGTTTTGTTGGAAAGGGGATGCGGATATTTTTTTGGACTATTTTTATATTACCGCTATCAGTGGATATATGATAAGATTCTATTAAAGAATTTTATGAATAAACATCGTTTTAAGTCTCTGACAGTTTGTCTAGATATGTATGGTTGTCCTAATCGTTGCAAACACTGCTGGATTGGACATTCGCCAAATGGAAATTTAACAAAAGAAGATTTGATTAACGTAGCAAAGCTTTTTCGCCCCTATACTGATTCTTTGACAATATACGATTGGTATCGAGAGCCAGACTATCATGATAATTACAAAGAGCTTTGGGATTTATCACATCAATTATCCGATATCAATCAAGAACATTTTGAACTCATTAGTGTCTACCGAATTGTGCGCGATAAAGAATATGTTAAATGGCTTTCATCTTTGGGGTTAAAAAGCGCGCAGCTTACTCTATTTGGCACGGAAGAGAAAACGGATTTTTATACAGGGAGGAAACATGCTTATATTGATATTTTAAATGCAATTGAAATCTTATTAGATCATCATATTTCTCCACGTATTCAGGTATTTGTAAATAAAGATAATTTAGATAATCTTACACAGTTAGAAAAAGTCCTTAATGGTCTTGATTTAGAAAAAAGATGTCAGGCATTTAAAGGGGAGTACGCCTTCTTTATTCATCAAGGCTCTTGTGATGGAGAAAATGAAAAGAACTATGCAATTCGTCTTACGCCAAATGACATCAAGAAAATACCTCAAAAGTTTCTTAGTGATGCGATGCGTTATCAAAGAAAAAAGAGCGTGGAAGAGTTATTCGGAAAGACAGAAGCTGTTTTATATGATGAATTAAAGAATGATGCATCTACATGCAGTTTTGTTAGTGATAATCCTGTATTTTATATTGACCAAAACTGGAACGTTTATCCTAATGTCGCCTCCATTGAACCAATCTGGAAACTTGGAAATTTAAAGAAAGACGGCATAGAGAAAGTGCTTGAGAGTTATCAAGAAAGTAAAAGCGTTGCTCAAAATATTCGCCTTAACACTCCGCTTTCTAGAATTGTTCAAGAGGAGGGAAATCCTATGGGCGAAAAACTATTTGAAAAAGAGGATTATATCGAATTGATTAGTAATCGATACTGCAGGAAATTTTTACTTTAGAAAAAAAGCCCGATTTCTCGGACAAATATCATTAATTTTGACATAATTACTTTGTATCAAAATATTAATTATAAGATGGTGTGGCCAAGAAGATTTGAACTTCCATGGATTAATATCCACTAGCTTCTGAGACTAGCGCGTCTACCAATTCCGCCATGACCACGACTAAACATTATTATAATAAAAATATGATTAAACTATTAAGAAAATTGTTTATTAAAAATTATAATGACACAAACGACCAAAAAGTTCGCGTCAAACATGGAATACTTGCCGCTTCCGTCGGAATCGTAACAAATACCATTTTGTTCGTCTTTAAATTGTTGGTGGGCATATTTTCTTTTTCTGTCTCGATTATTACAGAAGCAATCAATAATCTATCTGACATGAGCAGTTGCGTGGTGAATATTGTTGGCTTCAAACTTTCGGAAAAACCAGCTGACAAGAAACATCCATTTGGGCATCAGCGTATTGAATATATCGCTGGCCTAATTATTGCTTTATTTATTGTTGCCAGCGCTGCTTTGATGGGATATCAATCAATAATGAAGATTATCAACAACGAAGGCAGTAATTTATCTTGGTGGGCAATTGGTGTTTTGGCTTTCGGTATTGTACTAAAAATATGGCAAGCTCTTTTCTATCGCAAGATGGCTAAAATAATTAACTCTTCATCTTTAAAAGCTAGTTCCCAAGATGCGATAAACGATGTCTTTGCTACTACTGCTGTTTTAATTGCTACGATTATTGAGTTTGTGTGGCCTAATATCCGACTCGACGGCTATATGGGTGTGGCGGCGTCACTATTTATTATCATCATGGGCATTAAGATGGTAATTGAGACATCCAACCCATTAGTTGGTATGGGATTAGAAACACAATTAATTAATCAAATTCGCGAAACAATTTTATCGTATACTGAGGTTAAAGGTGTTCATGATATAATCGGTCATTCGTATGGTCCAACGAAAATTTATGTAACAGCACATGTCGAAATCGATGCCCGCACTGATGCTCTTCATTCTCACTCTCTTATCGATAAGATTGAGCGGGAGATTAAAAGCAAGTATAACGCTGAGCTATTACTCCATATCGATCCAGTCGTTCTCGACGACGAAAAAACAAACGAAATCCGACAAAAAGTCCAAGATTTGCTCAAAAATTACAATTCTCAAATCACTTTTCATGATTTTCAAATCGATAACAACGAAGAAGAAAAAACAATCAGTTTTGATATCGTTGTGCCATTTGAATTGAAAATTGACGAGACCGAATTAATACAATATGTCAAAGACAAAATCAAAGAATTTTTGCCTTCCTATGAAATATTGATTGTTATTGATCGAGAAGAAATTGAAACTGATAATACTCATTAAAGAGTAGGATAATCGCGACTAATATATTCTTTCATTAAATCGCGAGGATAAATTGGGTATGAATCCACTACTGTACATTCATTACCATATGAGACAAATTTTTGCTCTAGATAATCGATTGTAACAACATAAACATATTCGCTTTGAGGCGCGCTAGTATTTGAATAATAGTACCCGGAAAAGTTTTTATAATAATTTAAGTCAGTATATTTGATTTTAATAACTTCGAGCATATTATCAAATGGCAAACTTTTGTAAAGATCACCATAAGTAATATCGCCTTCACCAATTTCTGCTCTTGAACTATTCGTAGTTGCAGCATGGATGACATATTCATTTTTACCTTGTTCACAATAATAGTCATACATATATTCTGCACATAAATTAGCAATTTCATCACGAGAAATTCCGCTCTTGGTATAGCCAACTACCTCGTTTTTAATGTCATTAATATAGTTGTCTAAATAATATTGATACAGCTCATCAGTTGCTACATCGTTTGTTAAGTTTTCTTTAAAAAGTTCAACAACTTCAGTGTTTGAATAATCATAAATAATTAGGTTTTTGGTAAAGTCATACGAAACTGAACATTTCGATATATCACGCCCATTGCAATATGCCTGTAAAACAGGGACAACATTTTTAATCAATTCATTTTGCTTGGTATGAGAATGGCCGTTAAAAACTAAATCAACATAACCATAAAGTTCATTTAATATTTCATTATCGTGATGTAAAAACAATATAAAATCGGCTCCGTTTTGACGGAGAAAATTACTTATCTCTTTAACTGTGTCAACTGGGTTAACAAATTCAATTCCTTCAATACAACTTTGCAAAATCGACGATTCTAAATCTTGGCCAATCGCACCAATGATACCGATATGTAGACCATTAACAGTAATTGTCTCAAATGGTTCAATCCAATCAACTATCTCGTTTGTATTAGTATCAATAACATTACATCCTAAAAGAGGAAAGTTCATATAGCCAGTATTCTCTTCAATTGTTGTAACAGTCCAATCAAATTCATGATTGCCAATTGCTTGAGCTCGACAATTTAAACTATTAAGCCAATCGATAACAAGTTTTCCGCGTGTGATGTTGCTATCGGCACTGCCTTGCCACATATCACCGCTATTAGTAAAAATATAACCTGTCTCAGGATTATTTTCTTGCTCTCTTTTCAAGTAGTTTGAAAGATAACTAATTCCAACTTCCATGCTGTCGAGATTTTGCTCAACCGAACCATGGAAATCATTGAGATTATAAAATGAGTAATTTTTGGTGCCGGTTCGCAAATAATCTTGAGAATTATCCCATAATCCATCAACATTGATCGACGAAGAAGAAAAATATGACGAAGAAGATTCGCTTACTATTTCGCTTGAGGAAGAACTTTCATTAATGCTTACTGAACTACTTTGGCCTGTAGAGCAGGCTGAAAGAGCAACGATAAGTAGTGATGAACAAATAAATATACTTTTAGTTATTTTCATTTTGCTGTTTCCTTTTAGCGTCTTCTTCTTGTTGCAAAACCTTAAAATCGACTTTGCCAATCATTGTATGAGGAAGTTCGTTTCTAAATTCAATTTCTTTCGGAACTGCCCATTTAATCAAATATTTACGACATGTGTCTAAAATCAAATCACGCATTCCAACTTCGTCAACATATTTAGCAACAACAAATACTTTAATCGCTGATTGAAGAGCTGAATCTGGAATAGAAATAGCAGAAACTTCTTTAACACCTGGAACTGTTTCAATCAACTTCTCAACTTCACTCGGAAAAGTTGCAACACCACTGATTTTAATAACGCGTTTCATTCTTTGCTTATAAAAAACGAAACCATCTTTATTCATATATCCTAAATCGCCAGTATAAAGCCAACCATCTTCCATGCATGCTTTCGTCGCTGTTTCATCTTTATAATATCCAATCATGTTGCTAGGCGATTTAATAGCAATTTCACCAAGTTCTCCAGTCTTAACTGTTTCTCGATTTTCATCAACAATTTTTACTTCTACACCCGAACCAGGAAATCCAATAGAATCCTGACAGTAATGCTGAGGTGTATTGACAATAACCGCGGCAATCGATTCAGTCAAACCATATCCTTCATATAGATGGCCGGACGAATTATTATTTTTTAATATAGTATTAAATCTTTCTTCCAAAGACAAAGGCATAGCATCGCCACCACACCAAGCGACTTTAAGCCATTTCAAGTTTTTCAAATTTTGAAAATCTTTATAGTTGACTAATTTCTCATACATGGTTGGCACGCCACACATAGCGATAACCTTCATATCTTTACAAGCATCGACTACAGCTTTGGGTGAAAATTTAGGAATGAGAACGCTAGCGAAACAATTAACAATTGGTGCGTGCATTGTCCAAAGTAAACCGAAACCATGAAACGATGGTAAAACTGAAAGCATCCCTGACCCTTTAACATCTTCTTGAGTCAGGCACAAATATTCATAAGCATGGCCAGCTAAAAAATTAAAATTCCAGTTGCTTAGACAAATGCTTTTCGGTTCGCCAGTTGTAGATCCGCTGTGGAGCAAAACTGCAAAATCATCTTTAAAATAACTTACAGTCGAAGTATAAATACGATTGGATTTCAAATCATTTACATATGAAAAACCTTTAAATTTCCAGCTTTTTGCAAGTTTTTTGCGGATTTTGCGATTTAAAAAAGTATGATAAATCCATTTTTTAAAAGGTGGTAAAAAATCCTCTACACGAGTAACGTAAACGCGATCAACGAGTTCTTTATATTTATCAACTTCTTTAGCAACTCTTTGTTCAAACACAAAAGCTATTTTAGCATCAGTTTTATCCATAATAGCTTTTAATTGATTATAAGGAGTGAACGGGTGAACAAAATTACAAATCGCACCTATTTTGTTTAAGGCATAAAAAAGAATGATAGCATGAGGGATATTCGGTTGAGCAACAATTACCATGTCACCCTTTTTAATATTTAAATTATCCTCCATTGCAGCAGCAATCTTATTGATGATGGAGTGTAATTTAGTATAAGAAATTCTTGTTCCTTGATAGTAAATCGCCGTTTCGTTCGGAACCTTTTTATATGCGCTGGTAAACGCTTGATATAATGACATATTTTCAAACATTAGATGAAACTCCCTGTGACGATAGCGTTAATAATCATAAAGATAGGAATAATAACAATTTGGTGGCATAAATAAATGACAAGAGTGTGTCGGCCTATAAAACAAATTGGTCGTTCAAAATTGAAGCGGTGCTTAAATATGGATTTTTTATTTCTATAGACAAAATAAGATGTGACCGCGCCAGCAAAGAAAAACCCAATAAACGGAAAGAGAGGAAGCCAATCTGCTAAATACACATTATTTGGATACCATAAAAGCGGCACATAAGCATTTTCGCTTCCCGGAATGGCGCGAAGTGCATCGATACTATACTGTGAGAACAATAAGAAAATAAGGCACATTGCCAAGAGTGATTTCCAAGATTTTTTCTGGTAGAAACAATAAACAAGAGTCGATAGACCTAAAACATGAATTACATTAAAATCAATCCGTACGTCTTGTCCAAGAATCCGCCAAGCCTCAAGTAAATTTGTCGCTGTTGAAACGCCAAAAGCCACCACAATCATGAGAGCTGCGCGAACCCAATTATTTTTTGAAAAAGCGCACGAGATACCAGAAACAAAACAAAACAAAAATAAGACAAATTGACGAACAATTTCTCGCACTGCGCTCGTCCAATACCATCTAAAAAAGAGATAACACTGGTGAACTACTTCGTTTGTCTGACCAAAATAAGCATCCCAAATACCATTGTATTTTTTTAAATTCCAAAAAATATGGTCCATTAAAACAAGCAAAATTAGTATTCCTCGCAAGAAATCAATCTCGTGGATTCTTGTTTCAAATGGGCTTACCTTATGACGACGAATATGTGTATCATCTATTTTGTCTATTATTTCTGGTTGATCTTGCATAATTACAATATATCAAAGATATAAACTTTTTTCCTAGTGTATTTTGCAACTTAATAGTTTAACAATGATAAAATATTTAAGGAGGTTTATGTTATGAACATTGAAAAAATTGTTGAACAACAACGAAAATATTTTCATAGCGGTGCCACTATCGATGTTGTAGAAAGAAAAAAGAATCTTAAACATCTTTTAACTTTACTTTATAAATATAAAGAGCAATTCGTTGAAGCTTTAAATCAAGATTTCAACAAAAGCCGTTTTGAGACGATTGAAACGGAATTTTTGATGATTGTTAATGAATGTAAATTCATGATAAAAAATATCAAAAAGTTGACAAAAAGAAAAAAAGTAAAAGTTGGACTGGCCAATTTTCCAGGTAGAGGTTATCTCTTGCAGGAGCCATATGGCGTAGTTCTCGTCATGGCCCCTTGGAATTATCCTCTTCAGCTCGCACTCGAACCAGTTTTTGGTGCTTTAGCAGCTGGTAACACAGTTGTTATCAAACCAGCCAATTATGCTCAAAACACTTCTCAGACTATTTATGAATTATTTAAAGAATTTAATAAGCCCAAACTCGTCAGTGTTATCTTAGGTGGAAGAGAAGAAAACCAAACACTGCTCGATCAGCAATTTGATTACATATTTTTCACAGGCGGAACAACTGTTGGTCGCGTTGTTTTAGAAAAGGCAAAAAAGCATATTACACCAGTTACTTTAGAATTAGGTGGAAAATCACCTTGTATCGTCGATGAGCAAGCTGATTTGGACATAGCAGCCAAAAGAATTGTCTGGGGGAAATTTTTAAACGCGGGTCAGACTTGTGTTGCTCCAGATTACATACTCGTCCATGAAAAAATTTACGAAGATTTTGTTAAAAAAGTAATTACCCAAGTTAAGTCAAATTATTATATCAATGAGAAATTGCGCGACGATTTTCCACATTTGATTAATCAAAAACATTTTGACAAAGTTTCTAGTTTAATCGACAAAAATAAGACTGTTTGGGGCGGTAAATCAAATGGAGTATGTTTGGAGCCAACGATAATGTGCGATGTCGATTTCAGCGACGCGGTTATGCAAGAAGAAATATTTGGCCCGATTATGCCAATCATTAAATACAATAATCTAGATGAAACATTGCAACATATTTCTCTTTTAGAAAAACCTCTTGCCTTTTATTTCTTTACAAAAGATATGAAACTCGCCCATCGAATTATGAATCGCATGAGTTTTGGCGGAGGTTGTATAAACGACACAATTATGCATCTAACGAGTGAACATTTGCCGTTTGGAGGAGTCGGAAATTCTGGCATGGGACAATATCACGGCAAAAAATCGTTTGAAACCTTTTCACATCAGAAAAGTGTCCTAGTCAAAAGTAAGTTAGAAATATCGTTAAAATATCCACCATATACAAAAAAGAAAGAAAGATTCTTAGAAAAATTGCTTTGAAAGTCTAACCATCAAAAGTTATACTAATAGTGGTCGGTACATCGTCGTATCACCCCCCCTTATATACTCACCATGTTGCACAGGTGCATCTTTTGATGTAATCAAGAGGAGGTAGACGATTGGCATAGCACAATGAATCAAACAACAACAAAGCGATAGTTTTTTTTGTCGTCGTTTTTTAAAGATTTAATCTTAATTTAAGGGAGAAAAAAATGAAAAAACATTATTTAATAGGATTAATGCTCATGGGTGCACTTCTTGTAAGCGGTTGTGGTAAAACAAACAGCAACTCATCAAGTGAATCGTCATCAGATACATCATCGATTGATTCTTCATCAGAAACTTCATCGTCCGAAGAATCGTCTTCACAGTATGTTCCTAGCGATTGTACTCCAATTGGAGAGGCAAGAGAAACCGCTGATGGAACCGAACATCAAATTTATGGCGTTATTGCTCAATTTACATATGGATACGATGGGGCTGAAGCTTTCTATCTAGTTGATAACACTGGAAGCATTTTAGTTTATGCTAGTACTTTAATAGCGGAAAATGAACTTAATGTTGGTTATACAATTAAAGTGCAGGGAGCAATCGACCACTATCAATCCGAACAAGAATCATCAGTCGGCCAAGAAATTGGATATTACGGGGCACTTCAACTAGTCGCAACTTCTATTGAAGTTGTTTATACAAGTGTTTCATCTATCCCAATGGATTCAGTTGAAGAAACAAGAATTAAATATATCGCAGAAACGGATTTTAGAGAAGAAGATCTAACATCTAGACTCTTTAAAGTAAAAGCGACAATTGTTCAAGATGTTCAAACCGGTTTTACAAATTACTATTTCTTCGATTTATCAATGGATCAATCAATCTACTGCTATTCCAAAATGTCGGGTTCTGACTTCAGCTGGCTAGCAGAATACAACAATCAATCGCGCGAAGTTATTATCGCTGTTCATTCGATGAGACCGCGCGACGAGGCTTGGAGAATAATCCCCATTGAAATATTAGACACCGTGACAATCAGTGACGAAGAAAATGCAACATTTGCTCTCGATCGCCTTGAAAAACAATTTTTACCAACTTATTCAAATAGTGTCAAAATTGAACTGCTTTCGCAAGACGAAAAACTTCTCGATGAGGCATCCGTCTCATATTCAACCGACAGCCAATATCATCAAATTGTCAAAGAGAATGACAAAGTATATTTGAGTATCAATGGCGATCAACTCGGCACATTCAACATCACGATCAGCCTCACATATAAATCAAACACTTACTCGCGAACAGTGACTGCTGAGGTTATTGAGTCACAACATTTTGATACTATTTCTGTTGCTGAAGTAATGGAAGCAGAAGAAGGCGAGGTTGTTAAAGTTGAAGGTATTTATGTCAAATTTGCCGCCAACACAAGCGCTATTTATCTCGCTGATTCAACCGGTATATTAACAGTGAGCTATTCAAGTTTTAATCTTGAAGATTATAGCGAAGGCGAAACAATGGTGTTTGAAGGAACAGTGACAAGAGACTTTGTTATCGACGGGGTTTATGAAGGCCATAATCGTTTGTCAAACGCCACTCTTCTTTATCATGACGGACTAAATAGTGAATGGGATAAATCAATTGTGACTGGAGAAACCACAATCGAAAATCTCTATAGTAACTTTACTGTCGATATGATTGGCAATATTTACAAAGTGCCAGGAAAAATTAAATTAAATGAAACTCCTTACTATTCTAATATTCAAATCGTTGATCCGGATACCGACCGATATATGACACTATATTGCAGTAGCGCCAATCAATTGAGTTGGCTATTCGAATACGATGGAATTGTTCAAGATTACTACATTTACATCAGAGACAGTAAATCTGGCTCAACAGCACGCATTGAAGTTATCGGCATTGCTGAATAAATTAAGGCAAATGCGTCACATGAAAGTGGGTATGTCTCCTGCCCACTTTTTTTCATTCTCAAGACTAATAATGTCTTTTTATTCAAAATCATTTTTGATATATTAATTTATATGAGTATTTATAATTTATTAGCCGATTCAACGAGCACCGCTTTTGCTACCCCTGATGGCTTTGATATCCATATCATAAATTTCTTTAACAATCTAGGTTGGTGGGGTAATCTAGTGCTCCTTTTAATTTCATTAGTCCTAGCGACTGTTTTTGGTGGTATTTTAGGTTTGCAAAGAGAGGTTAATGGCCATCCTGCTGGCTTTCGAACCCATGTTTTGATTTCTTTAGGAAGCGCCCTTATTATGATTCTTTCCATATATGGCGTCCCTGGAGATGCAACACGCGATCCAATGCGACTTGCTGCTGCTGGCGTAACTGGCGTTGGCTTTTTAGGCGCCGGCGCTATTATCAAAAACGGAATTACAGTTAAAGGTTTAACAACATCCGCGACAATTTGGGTAACAATGGCTATTGGTATGGCATGTGGAGCTGGCTATTTTGTTTTAGGCACAATTACAACTATAATCGCACTTTTGACATTGGTTGTTTTTAAGAACATTGAAAACTGGGCTAGCCGTCGTTCAACAAATATTATGATTGTTGTTGAACCCAATTATCCTGTTTTTAAAGATTTAATCCCACTTTTGGAAAAACATAATGTTATCTACCGCGAATTCAACACAACTTTGGTTGAACTTGAAGGATCGACTGTTTTAAGAATTCACTTTAAATGCAATGAAAGAGAAAAAGGGTCAATCTTAACTTTTATTGAAGATTTTAGAGTCAAAGTAAAGCCAATCGAAATTTCAATTATTAAATAATGAGCAAAAGAAAAACTACGCCGAGGTAATTTTGTATGAAGCGTAGTTTTTTTTATTTGGTGTGACTAGTTAATTATTGTTTGTGTAATGCTCGAAGTCCTTGCTTTCTCAATATATTCTCTTAGTAGTGTCTGCACTTCTTCTGGATTTTTCGCGTAAGGTATAAAAGTTCTTTTCCCACCAATTATTGAAAGTGAGATGTCTCCATATTTACAAATTCTTCCCCAAAATGGAATAGAAACACTACAATCTAATACATTCTTAACAAGGATTACTTGCTCATTTTTAGAAAACAATCCATATGTATGGATGATTTTCTCCTCTCCGATATAATATTTGTCGCGTTTAACTGTCATAACAGTGATAACAATAATTATAATCGGAATAATCAAGAAGAACAAAACGCCACAGATAAGGAGTTTTACCCATTCACTCCAAAGACTTTTTTTAATAGTCATATTACATTTTACTTAGTTTTCGCGATTACATAAATACAAGCAAATAACCAACCTTTGCCCATAAACATATCAACATACTCGTAGCCAAGAGAATCGAGTTTATTCAAAATTTTCTCGAGTTTGCCCACCTTCAATGATGACTTAAAAATTTTGTAAGATTTCATACTTCTCCTTTCTTGTGCAGTCCAAAAACTACACTTTTTGTTATTGCTAATATAACACATTTCTTCTTTAAAATTCAATATAAAATTTATCCTATATTGCTCATCAACTAGATGTTCAAAATGTGTACATATTGAGACTATTCTCTTGATTAGTCTTTTTTTATTTGTAGATAGTTATAGATGGGAGGAAAATATGTTATGACATATGGATATGTAAGAGTTTCAACATTGGCACAGAAAATTGACAGACAGCTCGATGACATGTACAAAAAGGGGCTTGATGACTCAACAATTTATATTGATAAAGAATCAGGAAAGGACTTCAATAGAGCCAACTATAAAAAACTATATAGAAGGTTAAAGAAAGATGATGTTTTATTTATTAAATCTATCGATCGTTTGGGTCGCAATTATAATATGATAATCGACGAATGGAGAAAAATTACAAAAATCAAAGAAGCTGATATTGTTGTAATTGACATGCCATTGCTCGACACGAGAATAAGAAATGGAAATCTTGTTGGCAAATTTATTTCTGATGTTGTTCTGCAGGTGTTATCTTTTGTCGCACAAAACGAAAGAGAATTAATACATCAAAGACAAGCTGAAGGTATTCGAATAGCTAAACAAAAAGGTGTTGTGTTTGGACGCCCTAAAATATCAGTTCCAAAAAATTTTTTTGATATTGCCACAAAATATAAACACAAAAAAATAACAAGCTTAGAAGCTTGCCATATACTGAATTTGAGCCGTGGCACTTTTTTTCGAATGCTACAAAAAATGCAAATCAATTAGTTTTGTATTCTTTTAAAAGTTTTCCGTAAAGAACTTTGAGCTGCTCTCCAACTTTTTCAAGAGATCTTTCTTCCACTACTTTTAAACCATTGGCAATAACCTTAGAATTATCATGGTTCATCAAATAATCCAGTTTTTCAATAAACTCTTGATTATTGTTGGCTTTATAACAGTCTCGTCCATCTTCAAGCCAGTCTTTATACACACCAATGTCGCGAATTAAAACGGGACAAGACGACGCTAAAGCTTCTAACACAACAATGCCTTCAGTTTCTTCATATGATGGGAAGAATAAACATTGTGCATAGCGGTATGCTCCTTTGATAATATCGTTGTCGATATAACCAGGCATTATCACATTTTTTGGGCGTTGTCGAATCGCCTTTCGAACATCGACGCTCGTCAAAATCTTTTGCAAATATCCAAACCAAATAAAAGTAATTTCAGGCTTTTGTCTTGCGACTTCAAAGAAGTCCTTGATACCTTTGCGATTAAAAGGGAAACCGACGCCAATGACAACTTTTTGGTTGGGCTGAAGATGAAAATATTCTTTAAATTTAGCAATCTTTTTTTCATCATAAGCATATTCCTCTTTATTTATTCCATTTGAAACATAATAAACAGGCGTGCCAAGATGATAATTATCGATGCACTGCTTTGAATATTCAGTCGGGGTAATAATCATGTCGGCATGCTTATAAAAATACATCAAATTAGGATTGAACCAAACCGACATCAATTTCCATAGATGAAAAGAATTCTTAAAATCTTCCAGCGTTGAATGCCCATGAACAATGACAGGGATGTGCTTTTTTTTACATTTTTTCAGCAATCTTTTGCTTTTTGGGAAATAAGTATTAATATGGGCCAAATCAAAATGATCTTTGGGAGAGAGAGTATATTCAATATTTTGGCTTTTTAAAGCGGTTATTTGGTGTCTTAAAGCTCGTCCGATACCGGATTTTCGTATTTTTTCTTCAGATTCGAAATAAAGAAGAACTTTCATTTGAATGTATTATAGCAAAATTAATATAAGATGTCAGCCAATTCAGGATGATCAATGAATGGGTTGCGGTTGCCCTGATATTCGTAAATGCGATTATTTCTTTGCATTTCAAATTCATCTACTGGATCAAGTTTATTCCATTTTAACAAAGTCGATAATTTGCCCATTGCTAAACCATCATTGACATCTAATTCATCGTTCAATTCTAAGAAGTCGTAGCGGAGACACATATAGAACAAAATTCTTGCAACATCGCCACGATGATCACCGCTGTAAATATGTGAAGCACTGCTTTCGCCGCTGATATTTGGGAAGAAAGTCGTGTCGGTATTAGCGTTATCATAAAATTTATTTCCATGCATACCATTGCTGTTATGGCAAGCGACGCGAAGATTATGTAGATCAGTTGCATGATTTACGGTTCCACTATCTGGGCGAGGATCTTTGCCATCTAATTTCATGTGTGAGCACGCCCAAACATGTTCTTTGTTCCATGTTCCGTTCGGGCTGGCGCTGATTAAATCTCCATCAAAAATACCATATAGATAGCCAGGATTATCGACACTTTCATCGGTATAAAGCATGATGTATGTGTCATCGCCATAAGAAATGCGAGTCATTGTTGATATCAAAGTCGATAAAGATGTTTCTAATGACGCAGCATCAGCATTGAAATCGATATCTTTATAATATTCATCAACACTAATTAAATCATAATTAGTCGCAGGAACCAAACCTTCACCAGGTATGCTTGGCGTCGCACTGACTGAATCAGTGGTCAACTCTAAATCGACACCTTGAGGTACAAAGACAGTGAAACTAAAGGAATAAAAATAAATAGATTTTGCACTAGTCGATAGTGAGAGCGTTAAAGAAGTAATCGGCTCATACAAATCAGTTTGGCCAAATCCTTTGACAGTATCACAGCTCACATCTTCACTATATGTATACTCGCCAGCGCTGACTTGATAGTGAGCTCCTGTAGCGCTTTTTAAGCTTACTTCAAATTCAGTCAAAAACACCTCAGCAGGAAAAGATGTTGATAAATTCTAAGGATCAGTTTGGGGCTGTTTGTTGCTGCCAATCTGAACTCCATCGCTCGATTGACCTAAAAATGTAAATGCATCATAAGACCAAATAAGGCCATTAATTTCACTCGTTAAACCGCTTTGAGTATCATAACCACTGCCATCAAACTCGGTTTGATTAAAGACATGTTGATAAGTTTGATAATCGCCTTGTGTGGTTTGTTTCAGTGAAAAGCGAGCTTCTAGCGAAATATCATTAATCAGTGAAAACTCATAGATTAATTCAGAAGAAACCATTTCATTATCGATAAAATAACCATCAAATTGGTGCAAATTTTCATCGATGACACTGGCGGTTAAAGAGATGGTTGTGCCATGTTCATAATCGCCGCTTTCATTGCCGCTGACAGTTCCATAATTTTCGTTAACGATTTCAAGCGAAAAATGATGAGTAACAATCGTCGAGCTTTCTGAAGAAGATGTTTCACTCGACGACGAGTCGATAGAGCTACTCGAAATTGTCGTACATCCACTGAGCAAGGCGACAACTGCCATGAGAAAAAAACATTTTTTTATATGCATAATTTTATTCCTCTATTTCAATATAACACGATGCAATCAGTATTAAATATTAATAACTTCTTTAATTAAACACAAATTGCTGTTGAGTAGGTAAAGCAAAAATAGAAAGCTTAATCGAATTCATTCTCTCCTCTGTAAGACGAACGACACTTATTTGATTATTATCATATGTTTTGTAAAAATATGAAATATCATCAGAACACATCACGCATGAATACCTAGTAATATCATTTTTGCCTGTCTCTGTGACGACTGTTCCTCTAATCATTGCTACGCTATCTAAAATGTGGAACGCTTGAGTGACACACGACATTTCGTCATCATCACAAACGCTATATCGTTTAGCGAAAAATACTTTTGCAAATCTCGATGGGGAAGAGAAATCGCCTGGGAGTCCTAATCCGCCAGCGCCTTCACAAAAATTATCGAGTCGATAACCATTTTCTTCAGCTATTTCAGGATTATGAGAGGAAAGATGTAAATATTGTCTGACATTTTCAAGGTGAAAAGGGAAAGGCGGATTGTTGGTCAAGATACCGAGCGGATTATCATAGACCGCCATACCATCTTTTGTACATTCGATAACTAAACAATTGTTATTTCGATCAGAGACCATCCAGTGCAAAGAAGCATTGGGCAAATTAGGAGAAAATGGAACATCAACAATATCAATTTTGGCTAAAATGTCTTTGATTTGCTCAATATTTTCACATTGACCTAACAAAATTGGAAATAATTCAAATGGCGTGACACTATTCTCATTTAAATTTCCTTTTTTGCCATAAACAGCGTTTTGAGGAAAATTAAGTCCTGCTAGACAAACGCCTTTTTCGTTGATAGCTTCGGCGTATAAAGGACAACCGTTTATAACCGTTGCCATACCAACCATCGCATAAGTATTTTTCACTCTCTTTCCGTTTTTAAGTAAAAAAGAATAATGTCGAGGCGTGACAACGACAGATTCATTAAATGAATAATCTAGATCCATATTTCTTCCAAAATAAAGACGATTTTTAAATAAAGTAAATGCTGTACACATAGTTCTAATCTCCTTATTTTATTTTACACTCTCAAAGAAAGGTATGAGAAATACCAATTAATATTCCATATAGAAAAAACGATTAACAGTTAGAGTTTTGAAAAAATGATTTTATCTAAATCAACATTAAATATTTGTTTTGTCTTTTTGAAACAGGTGTCTTCTTTGTTAGCTTTAATGCAAAGATAATTTTCAAAATTATCCAAATTAGCGTAGAGAATAGTATTAAGACCAAGTTCATCTTCATTGACACACTTGAACTTTAAATGTGAAGTTTTGTTCACATCTTTTCTTTTGTTAACAGTATGCAAACAGTCATATGGCAATGTCATTTTATATTCGCCGTCTTCTAAACCAAGATTGCCCTTTAACTTAAATTTGCCAAATGATATTTCATTGACGCCTTTCTTATTTGTTTTAATTTTGCACGAGCACGAATTATCGGTAAAAGCATAGCGAGAAACAATACGATTTTGCAAATTTTCGTCGTAGAAAGTTATATCGTCTAAGGCAACATATAGAGTAATTTTTTCGCCTTCTTGATAATCATGTTTATGCAGTTTAACACCAATGTATGACTTCTTATGTGGCATCGAAATATAAACTAAAGTTTGTTCTTTACTCTGCTCGACAATTTCGATCTTGCCTTCAAAAGCAATATCGGTATCCGTTTCAGATTTCAACTTAAAACTATTGGTCGGTATTTTCATCAAAATATGACAATCTTTTCTAAATTCGGGAAGAATTTTGGTTTTAGTTTCTTCGCTTATCTCGATAGTTTTGTCGGCAAACTGAATATTAGATTTGTCATAGTTCAATGTTGCCTTGATATAGTTATCGTTTGAGATACCAGAAATTCTTTTTTCGCTGTCTTTATCAAAAAGATGAACATGTCTCGTATGGAATTTTACAAAAATCTTATCGCCTTCGCGAACTTCCTTTCGCCCATCTAATTTAACAACCAACGAAATATCAGTGTTTTCGATTTGGCAGTAACAAACAATTTCGCTTCCTAACTTCTCAATGACATCAATGATGACTGGGACGGCGTCTTCTTCATTTTCATCGACATCAAATATCTCTTCAGGTCGAATTCCTAATATAATATCTTTGCCAATATAACTATACGAAATGAGTTGGTGTATAGTGCTGATATGAATTTTGGTTTTAAATTTAGAATCATTTTTGGTGATAACAGCATAATAGTCGTTACCATCTTGCTCAAGTTTAGCATCAAATAAATTCATTTGTGGGGAGCCTAAAAAGGTAGCAACAAAAACATTAGCGGGGTGGTCATAAAGATTGGTTGGTGTATCAACTTGCTGAACAATTCCGTTTTTCATCACCACTATTTTTGTTCCCATCGTCATAGCTTCTGTTTGATCGTGCGTGACATAGACAAAGGTTGTTTGAAGTCTACGATGCAATTTCGTTATTTCGCTGCGCATCGAAACTCGTAACTTTGCATCAAGATTAGAAAGAGGCTCATCGAGCAAAAATACCTTAGGTTCACGAACGATGCTTCTACCAAGCGCTACTCTTTGTCTTTGACCACCAGAAAGGGCTGTTGGTTTTCTTGAAAGATAAGGTGTTAACCCCAAAATCTCAGCTGCATTTTCAATTCGCTTTTTAATTTCTTCTTTTGGCACTTTAGCCATTTTTAGTCCAAAGGCCATATTGTCATAAACCGTCATATGAGGATAGAGGGCATAATTTTGAAAGACCATCGTTATATCGCGATCCTTTGGTGACAAATCATTTACTACTTTGCCATCTATGTATAAATTGCCAGACGTAATTTCTTCCAAGCCGGCAATCATACGAAGCGTTGTTGATTTGCCACATCCAGAAGGACCGACAAAAACAACAAACTCATTATCGTCGATTGTCAAGTTCAAGTCAGAGACCGCTTTTACTCCTCCATCATAAACTTTATAGATATGTTCAAACTTTAAACTAGCCATAAATTATTCCTCCTTTTGGCCTTTATCTAAACCTTTGTCGGTAAGTTCTTGAGAATACCGAATATTGATATGTTTATCAAACATTTTGAATGCATAAAGATTAAATGAAATAGCAAGATGTGAAAAACCAAATAAAATGATAAGCAATAAAAATATGCTTTGAATAATAATGTATGGCAATAAAAATGCACCAATAAAAAAGAAGAGGCTGAGAAGGCACATCAAAATATTCGTTGGAAATAAGATAGCTGCTAAAAGAGCGTTGTTTTTAACTGTTGGTACAAATTTGAACTGATAAATAGATGCACTAGCGAGAACAAATAAGCAAAAACTAGTAACAAAAACCAATATAATGCTCAGTAAAATAATAAGGATGATTTTAACAGCAAACGGAATTTCGCTAACAATCGGATAAAAATAGATATTCATAAAGTAAATTAATAGATAAACAGAAAAACATACACCGCTCAATAAGGATGATTTAATATTTGACTTAACGCCAGAGAAAAAATCGCTCCACAGGAAAATATCTCCTTCTTGAAACACCATTTTCTTGCTGACATAAAAAGTACCTCCCAAGCCAATAAAGCCAATGATAAAAAGAGGTATAGAAAATAAATATTGCATAGAAATAAGAGAAAATTTCTGAAATAAAATAAGAGTTTGATCAGAGTTTTCGACGGCAAATTGTTCAATAGAATAATTGCTGTAAACATTCCAAAAAAACGAAAAGATAATCAGTGGCAAAAAGAAAATAGTTGTAATGAGTGAGAGCAAAACAACTTTTCCAAATCGATTGCGAAGAATATCAAAATAAGCTTTAAAGCGATTTGATGGGAGTCGATCGGAATTTGGCTTATCATTATTTTTATTGAAAAAATTATATAAACTATTTCTTTTCATTTTTTTGGATTTCCACTATTACATCTACTGATGGTACAACACCAATAGCGCCTTTTTTTGTTGTAGCATACGCACCGACAATATTTGCACATTCCAACATGTTTTGAATCTTGATGGTATCCAATAAAATATTCTTATCCTTATTCAAACAGTACAAAATGTAGGAATAAAAACTATCACCAGCGCCTGTCGTATCAACTGGGCGAACTTTAATTGTTTTTGCTTTTATAAGTTTCTGTTCGTGGTAATAGCATGAACCTTCTTGACCAAGTGATAAAAAAACATGCTGTCGTGAATGAAAAATTTGATTTAAACCTTCTTCTATCGATGAACATCCTGATAAAAAGTGAACTTCATCTTCGCTAATTTTAACCAAATCGGATTTCTCAATAACATTTAAATAAAACGATTTAGAATTAGTGTCTTCAAAAATATCATCGCGATAGTTTACATCAAATGAAATTTGAATATGAGGGAATTGACGTAAATATTCAATTGCTTTGTTTAAAAATTCTCGTCCAGACTGATGTGATAGCATTAAAGAACCGAAATGGACAATATTAATTTCGCTTAAGTCAATTGTTTTGAATTTTTCAAAATCAAATTGATAATCAGTGCCGTCATCTCTTAAAAAACGAAATGATCTTTCACCTTGATTTAAACTGACGAGCGCAACAGTTGTATGGTGCTTTCCTAGTCGTTGAACCAAATTCTTTTTTAAAGCTATTGTTTTTGAGAATTCATATAATTGGTTTCCATAGTCATCGTTGCCAACGCATCCATAGAAAGCAACATCGCCACCAAAAAAAGCAACATTGCAAGCAACATTGAAAGGGGCTCCACCTGGGTGGGACTCAACATTGTTATGTTCTTTAAAAACATCCATCAATATTTCACCGACGATTAAAATCATTATGTAGTTTCTCCAATAATGAATTCGGTTGGCACAACAATTTTGCTTTCAACTTGTTTTTTGTTGATTCTTTTAATTAAAGTATCCACGACTTTAAAAGCCATACTTTTCAAATCTTGACGGATGGTTGTAAAAGCTGGATTTTGAATCCAATCGCTCATACAGCCGTCGTAAGTAATAATTTTTAATTGCTGTGGATATTTCATTTCGGTAGCCACGCGATAAATTGTAAAACCAAATGTATCAGAGGTAGCAAACACGGCATCTAAATTTGTATACTTATGCAAAAATTCATTGGAATGAGTGTATTCTTCACCATGCCTAAAATCTCCATAAGAGACATATGTCTGCAAACCAAAATCTTTGCAAGCATCAAGATAAGCATGATATCGTTCTAGCACTTCTGAATTAACAAGGGGTCTGCCTCCGATAAAACCAATATTGTGGCATCCCTTTTCAAAGAGATATTTAATAGCGTTATATGTAGCGTTGTAATTATCAGAAGTGATGCATGGGACATTAT
Source organism: uncultured bacterium (assembly GCA_949292105.1). Lineage (GTDB taxonomy): Bacteria > Bacillota_I > Bacilli_A > RFN20 > CAG-826 > CASEYK01. The sequence continues at coordinate 69,485 of CASEYK010000016.1, read as the reverse complement.
CGCCAAATAGACGATCAATTGTAACAATTGGTAAGGAAGAATCAAAACATTCGTACTTGTTATGAGTGATAAAAATAATACCATCGACCTGATTTTTATAAACCATACGAATAAATTCTTCTTCTCTAGCACGATTATTATCTGAATCAGTGACTAGCAGTTTATAGCCAAATTCATATGCGCAGTTTTCAATTTCTTCAGTGATTTTTGCGAAAAAAGGATGGGAAATCATCGGCACGCATAAAGCGATAGCAAAGGAGCGATTCAGTTTGAGCATTCTTCCAAATGAATTCTGCTCATAATTTTCTGATTCAATCGCTTGTTTGATTCTCTCTTGAGCTTCTTTCGACACATATCCATTGTTCAAATATCTAGATACGGTCGATTTGCTAACATTCGCAATCTTTGCGATATCGACAATTGTTTTTCCCATCCTTATTACCTACTAGTTATGTGTTTTTTTCTTTCTACTGACAAAAATAACCGCGAAAAGGAATACTGTCAACGATAAAACACCAATGGCAATCGCGATGCTATTCTTAACAGGTAAAACACCAAATGATGATTTTAAATTTCCAGCATTGTCGTTTTGACCATTAATGTAGTTGATTGTCTCAATGACTTTGTACAATTGAACTTCGCTTGAATAAATAGAGCCAGTATATGAATAGTCATCACTGTTTTGGACAATTGTTTGAACTTCTTCAGGAAGTGCTTCATAACTTTCCAAAACATTTTTGACTTCTTCACTAGAGATTATACTACAATATGAAAAATTATTAGTTGAATTTCTCAAAGTATCATAATAATTGTTCATAAATGTATACGCTTGGCCAAAAGTTGAATCCATAGATCCAACATATGTGTCTCGAATAACGCCATAATTAGTGACATCTTCGCCATTAATAGTCCCACTTTGAACAATTGTATCCAATTTTAACGAAGGCAAAGCCTGATAGTTTGTAATTAATTCATCAAAGAAGACACATCCCCAGCCACCGCCTGTTCGGTTATCAGCAAGAGCGATGACAATTTGTTGGCCGAGATAATCGCTGGCATCAATGATATGACGAACCATAGTGCATAATCTGCCGCCACCAACAACAGTATCAACATTGTCAAGAAATACTTGATTGTTGACTTCCATCAATTGTTCATGTGTGGATGCATCTAAAATTTGTAAAGCGGCTGAATTGCCAGCCATTTTAATCGAAATAAGTCCTGTGCCAGAAAGCGTGAATGGAGCAGATAATAAACGATACTTCGCTGCCTCATCAAATCCGTCTTCCCATCCTTTGTAAAATTTGTTGCCGGTTTTATTAAAAGGCATGTGTTCTATCCATCCAGCATATGTTTCTTCCGAAATAGAAGAAGCGAAAGGAATAAAGTAGTTGGCAGGTTCCTCTTCGTTACCATTGTCTGAATATTCGATGTCATACGCCCAATTCGTTAAACCACTTGATTCAAAACCTTCATCGACATCAGTTAATGGCGATGTAAAACTGCCATCTTCATTAATTATTAAACCGTTATTTCTAACAAGTTCATACTCATCGGCTGTGCGATATACATTGATGATATAGTCAGCCGCAAGAGTATTTGTATTAGCCGGGGCAGAATCATCATTGAGGTCAACAATCCATTTTGTTTCAGCAATATGGGCAACAACTGTTTGAGCAACATCATCTAAAGTTTGGTTAACCTTTAACGCACCAAAAGTAGTCATACCAAAACCATTTGTTGTTGAATCGATAATTTCAAGATGAAGTGTCTGACCAATATATTCTTCTGGAACAGTAACAACTTTAGTAATCATATTGACTGATAAGTACGGATCATTAAATAAATTATTGTTTGCAGTTGCAACAACTTCTCCACTCTCATTCTTAATTAAAACTTTATTCTGAGAGTTACCGCCAAGAGTGAAAGTGACATATTTATTTTGTTGAACCCATGTTCTAGATGTAATAGTTCCAGTCCAACTTTCTTGTCTATTTCCATCATAAAAATCATCCATAGCGTTGAAATACCTATAGTTCCAAAATGTACCATATCGACCAGTAACCCAATCTGATGTATCACCTAGTTCTGTTTCAACTCCTTCATCTGTTACAATTGTGAAATTGTCATTGTTAAAAGGAATATATGTCACTAGTGTTGAATTATCTTCCGCTTTAACTGACGAAATTGTTTTTGACTCGTTGCTTAATATTCCAAATGCAGCAGAAGCAAGAGCAACGATGCCAAATCCTAAAAGTAAATTCTTTTTCATCATAATTTCCTCCTTAATTACTTTTAGCTTCTAGCCATGGCAGTTTTGTTTGAACGCCATATTGTTCAACAACATCAAACTCCTCGGCTATGTTGATTGTTTGTTCGTGATAAACATTAATCTCGTCAAAGAATGCAACTGCCCATCCTTCAGAAATTACTTCATCAACGATTTCTATATAAAGGTTTTCACCAATATATTCTGATAAGTCAGCAACATATGTATTCATTGTTGCCAAGCGACAACCTTCGCTAACATTTGGAAAATTCACATCAGCAAAAGCATAATTTCGATATTCGGCAATAACATTATCAGCTTCGTCTCTGACAACTAATTTGCTCGAATGACCTCCAAGTTTGAAACTAATTTGACCGACGCCACCTAGCGTAAATGTTGTCGAGCGAAGAGAATATCCATCCGCCTCAACTTCGCAAGCATTCCAACCATTGAAGAAATACTCTCCTGATTTGTTGAATGGAATGGCTTCGGCCCAGAATGTAGAGGCATTATCAATAGCATTGCTCGTGTTAACATTTCCGCTCACAACTGTCCAACCATTTAAATTCCCGTACTCAAAGTCGCCGTTTTCAATAGTGCTATCGTAACTTAAACTCTCAACTACTGTTATTTTTACTTTAGTTGTTGTCTTATTTTGATAAGTATCAGTAAAAGACAACGAGACTATATATTCTCCGACATTTAATTCAAAACTGGTATAATCGCCATCTAATTCATCACCATTAAAGGTTATTCCTTCTATATTTTTTGTCAAATCATCAGTTGCTGTATAATCATCCACAACTATAACTTGATTAAATAATTGGTTTAAATTCATAACCTTAGGAGCAACTGTTAATGATAAGGCATAGCCATTTTCTTCTATAACCACTGGAGCATTTCCAGAAATAGGGAAAGAAATTCCCCCATTGTATGCAGAGATATAATCTGATTTTGCTTCCATATCATCCAAATCGTTTGCCCACAGGCGAAGTTCAGCGATGCCGTTTATTACTTCTTGTTGAGATAGATTTATTTCAAAATCATCAACTTCAATAAATGCGAATCCATCGCCAGTAGCATTATCGACAATCGTAAAGTAAAGAGTTTGACCAATATACTCACTTAAATCAATGTAGTATCTTACTAATCCTTGAGCTAATCCTGGATCCTTAAACGCTTTGTTATAAACTCGAATAAGCTCGCTACCTGTTTCAGCATCATTAACCGCAACATAGGTTGTTGATTGTTTGGCCGCACCCATCATGAAAGTAGCGTATGATTGATTATCGCCCTGATCTGTAACAATGAACTTTTCTGAGCGCATTTTGCCAACTTTTTCTTCACCGCTACTTATGTTGTTTAAGAAATAATTTCCATCAGCGTGATAAAGCCTGTTGCCCCAATACATTTCGCTTGAAGAAATAACCATATCTTCGCTTAAAAATGCATCACCAGAAATAGCTTTCCAATATGATGTATCGCCTGTTTCAAAACCACCATTACGGAGTTGTTCGACAGGATTTTCAGCATCAATGTCATCTTCTCCGTGTTGAAGCAATTGATCAGCTCTTTCAACTAAAGCATCATTTTTTTCCTGAGCTGTTTTTAAAACTCTAAAATCATCTAAATTAACAAAAGAATAATCAGTGTAATCTGATCCAGTGTCATTATCGGTAATTTTAATATAAATATCTTTTTCAAAATATTCACGCAAATCGACAACATGTCTCATCATTAATGAGCGGATTGTTGTTCCATTAAAATCAGTATTAATAAGTTTGGTATAAACAGTTGAAGTATCGTAATCTAGATAGAAAGATAAAGGAACATCATCTTTTCCAACTTCATAAAATTCGATGTAACATTTTTCTCCGTTTTTAGCTGCTCCTAATTTAAGGGAAATATAACCAACTCCCCCTAAATTGAATGGCTCAGAAGTTAATGTGCCAGTAAATGAAGGTAGTGAAGAAGTAGCTCCAGCATAAAAACTATTTCCAACTTTTTCGGTTGGTTGGCCATCAGAAAATGTATCAATTGTTGAAACGTCTTCTTCGCTAAAACCTCCAAGGCCTCCAATGGTCCAAGAAGTTAAGCCATTTTCAAAACTGCCATTTCGAATCTCATCATCATAAATTGATGATGAATCATCTTTGTTAGATGAACAGCCACCAACGAATAACAATGCTGTAAAAAGTAAAGGAATAATAAAACTATGCTTTTTAATCATCTTTGTAAGCCTCCTTGTTTACTAATCCGCTAATCACTAAATTTTTTATAATCATTTTGTTCGCCTTATTCATAAACGAAATGCCAAATTCACCATCGGGATAAAACAATGAAGTGAAAGAGTATCTCCCGTTGTTAATTAAAATTTCGCACGAGCAATGATCAATTAAAATGTCAAAACTGATAGTTTGGCATCCTTCTTCAATGCGAATATTGCGCACATCGGCTTGAGTGCCATTAACATTTGAAATTTTTTCATTCGAACAAGAACGATTGAATTGCACAAGTTTTGTTTTTATATCGGAATTAATTACATAACCTGTTTTACCATTTGAATATAAAATAATTGAATAATTGCCATCTGCTTCAACTTCAAAACGATATCTTCTCACTTCATCTTGACTAAAAAAATCTTTTTGGTGGTCAACCAGCAATTCTTCAAAACAATTAACTTCAGCAAAATAATTATCTAGAGAAGAAACAAACTTCTGATGGATGGAATTATCGATAATTGTTAATTCGCGGGGACATGTTAATTGACCGACAAAACCACACTGTTCACTTGGATAATTTCGATCCCACATTGATTCCCACGCAATTAGATAAAAATGATTATCACGAGCAAGAGTTTGTGCTGCATAAAAATCAAAGCCAAGATCTAATTCAATTTCAGGGCTGGAAGGAATAAAACAACAATTTGCAAAATCTAATTCACCTAATAAAGCAAGAGTAGAATGAATATTTTGATAATGGTATGGACATGGTGATTTTTTAAATTGAGGTGAACACAAAAGTATGCATCGATCATCCTTTTCATTTAAGAATAAAATATCACAGCATTCCAACATTCCTGCACCGAGACCTGACATATCAAAAATAGAGCGAACAAATTCAACATGATCAAACGAATCGCCTCTAAAAAGGAGCAAAGAAGAAATGCCGTCGGTTCGTTTGGCGCCAACTAAAATATAAAAAGAACCGTGCCGATAAAAAATCTTAGGATCCCTAAAGTTCGCAACATCATATCCAGAAGGTAATAATCGCTCATCAATAATTGGATTTAACGGATGTTTGACATAATTAAGTCCGTCGGTTGAAGTCGCTAAACATTGCGTTTGCTTGTTATTTGCCACACCTGTATAGGCAAGTATGTGCTTATTATTTATGGATAATGCACTGCCCGAAAAGCATCCAAAATCTTGATCATAAGGCTGATCGGGTTTTAGAGCGTTTTGAACTTGTTTCCAATTGATTAAATCAGTACTGACAAAATGTGCCCAATGCATTGGGCCCCACCTAAGTTCATGCGGATAATATTGAGCGAAAACATGATACAAACCATTAAAAAATGAAAAGCCATTTGGATCATTTATCCAACCATGGTCTGGAGTGATATGTAAAAGCGGGCGATAATTTTTCTTCTTCATTTTTACGCTCCCACAATCACATCATGTTTGACGAGTGAATTTAAAGTAGCACTGCCATTAGTGGCAAAAAATTCAACTCCATCACTACCTTCACTTGGGTAAACCAAGCCACTCATGGTATAGTAACCATCATTAATAAAAACTTCGATGCTCGAAACATCTAAAAAGAATTCTAATTTAATAACATCATTAATCGGCTCAATAGATGCGTAGCGGACATTTAGCTCGCCATCATCATCAAAAGAATCGATTTCAACTCCACTATTTTTTCGATTAAAGACAACCATCCCCAGTGAATCATCATAATAAATGCTTGTCTCTTCATCCGAACCTTTAAATAGATGAAAACCACTCTTCCCGCCATTTAAACTTGATACATCTATTTCTGCTTTTAAATGAAGAGTATTACCTCTAAAATCTAATGCAATATTTTCATTATTTGCATCAATATTGCTCAAAATAACCTCGTTTTGATAGTAATTTTCAATTTCGCGTATCGGTTTTTGATAAATATGTCCATCAACCAGTTCTAATTCTCTAGGCAAAGTAATTTCACCTGCCCATTGATCGGTTGCAGTTGGATAACTCCTCGACCACATATTCATCCAAGCGAGCATAATAACTCGATCTTCCTCACTTATTACTTGTGTGGCATAAAAATCGAATCCTTTGTCAAATTCCTCCATGGAATCTTGACCAAATTCATTTGTAAAAACGCCATTTTCAAAATCGATGTCGCCAATCTGATATGTGACTGAATGAATGTTTTGATAATTTGATATTTCGCTATCTCGAATTGATTGGGGAGAAGTAATGATAACTTCTTTATCACCAAAAAAGGCTAAATTTGGGCATTCAAACATGCCGCCGCCCGTCAAAGTTGAAGAATAAACACTACCAATGGTTTTCCAGTTCATTAAATCTTTAGAAGAATACAAGATTAATTGTCCACCTTCGCCTTCAAGCTTTCCTCCGATTAAGGTGTAGTAAACGCCATCCTTTTCAAATAAATACGGATCTCTAAAGTCAGTAACTCTCGAATTGAGCCTTTGTGAAGAAGAAATAACAGGATTACTCGCGCGTTTAGTGAAATTATAACCATCGTAGCTAGTAGCTAGAGCTTGCTGCTGAACCCCACCATCACCGACACATGTATATAACAAATTAAGAGTTCCATCTTTCTCAATCGCTCCTCCAGAGTAGACACCGAGTTTATCATATGTTTTATCTGGAGCCAAGGCGACACCAGCATCTTCCCATACGACTAAATCTTTCGAAATAGCATGTCCCCAATGCATAGTATCCCAATTGGATGAATAAGGATTATGTTGATAAAATAAATGATAATAACCATCATAGTATGTAAATCCATTCGGATCATTCATCCAACCGATGGTTGGCATTAAGTGATATGTATGGCGATATTCATTGCCAACATTATTTTTATTTGCTTCGGTATATTTTCTTGCATCGCTTACCAGCGAGCCATCATCTTCATCTCCTAAATAAGAAACAATAAAATCATCAACCATGATATAGTTATACCCATCGTTTTGAGCATCATTATCGACAATTTTTAAATAAACATTTTCACCAATGTATTCCGAAGCATTAAGGATAATGCGATACATGCGATTGTTTGGATTTTCGCTATTAAAAAATTTATTGCTAACTCTTCCTATTTCTTCACCAGTGTCTTCTAAATGCAAAGAAACATAAACAAGCGACTGATTTTTACCAGCACCAATCATAAAACCAATTTTGCCATTTCCATTTAGTTTAAATGTTGTGGACTGAAGGGTGCCGGTGGCGGCGTTTCCACTCGATTCACCATTTAAATAGAAATTACCAACAACATGAATTTTATCCTTGCTTGAATCTGCAATTGTAACACTGTTATCAGAAAAGGCATCTCCAGTCGCTGTCCAATTTGTCAATAGACCAGTTTCAAATCCAGCATTAGCAAAAGAATATTCTTCAAAATTATTCTGGTTTCCACAAGAAACGCAGCTTAATAACAATAAAACTGTAAGCAATTTGGACACATTCTTTTTCATTAGAAAATAGACCTCATTTGACTCATAACAAAACTGTCGATTACTATGTCTTCACTACCTTCAAGTTGCGTTAATAGAGCGTTTAAATCCTTTGGATAACTTCGGCACGAGATTGTCTTTTCATCATTGAACACTACTTCGATTTGGCTGCGGTCGACATATAAATCTATTGATAATTGACTGCAATCATTTATATTTCCAATAAATTCACCTGAACTTAATGATGAATTATTCAAATTTAATGTATTAACTGCTCCAACTATATTGCTAGATGGATCAGCGTAGATTAGTGTATATTCGCTTTGTGATTCTGTCATTCTTGTTTTAATTGAAAATTTTGAAGTTAGATTGTTGATAACGATTTTGATATTAAACATGTCTGATTTAATATTAGAAATCGCTCGGTTGATATCACTAATTGTACAATTAGTTGCGTCGTATAAAACGCCGGTTGATAAATTGGAAACATTATCAATAATTGAAATACTTAAATCGTTTGTTTGAGAATTGTATCTTAAGCGTCTTGTTAACCCAACATTATGTGACCAACCTGAACTTGCTAAATCGCTTGATTCTCTTTGCGATTGCATAATTGAAAACATCATAGCCTCACCAGTGTTTGGATCGATAAAGCCGCTCGGACCAGTAAAAACATTTTTACCATAGTCCATTCTTCTAGGACCAGCAAAATCAGAGACAAATCGACATGTATTTTTGTCAAACTCGCCAATCCAATAGATGATGTTATTATCAGCGGTGGAAGCCGGTGCTGGGGAGATTATTAAAACCCATTTGTTTGAGTCATTCCCGTTTTCATCTTTTAAGGGGAGAAGCACCGGCAATTCCCATGATGTGCCATATTTTGAATCATTATTTGCATAGTCAAATAAATGACCTTTATATTCCCAGTTGTGAAAATAATCATTTTTACTTGTATTAGTCGTGTAGATTAAAACTGTCCCGCGATTTGAATTTTCATCGCCACTACCAACTAACATATAATAATTTTCGCCATCTTTAATTAAGTGGCAGTCGCGGAATTCGCCCGTTCTTCCTTGCCCACTTTTTTGTTCGACGGCCAACTCATCCGAAACGACCCATTCTGTCAAATATGGATCGCTTAAATCTTTAGGTGTTGCAAGACCAATATTTTGATTTGAAATCATGCCAGAATGAGTATAGTCACCGGCAGTAAAAAATAACACTGGGACGCCATCTTTATCATAAGTTGCCCCTCCCGACCAAACTCCATCTGGACAAACAGTATTAGCCGTTGGCACAATTACTTCTTTTCTAGGTGTCCATTCGACCATGTCTGTACTTGTTAAATGGCCCCATGCAATTCCTTTGGCATCATTAAAATATGGACCATTTTCATTGAATTGGAAAAATAAATGATAGACACCGTTATAATAAATTGGGGCGTGAGGTTCATTCATCCAATGTTCGTATGGGCCACCATGGTATTGTGGTTTGTATAAATCGTCAGTTAAAGTATTTTGAATCCATACGTCTTCAAAATTTACATCTTTGATTTCGCCGTTAACTAGGCATGAAGAATAATAATCTTTGTAGTCATCATAAGAGAGCGTAGTATTGTACAATCTCAGTTCATCAAGTAGACCAGAAATCACTCCTTCTGAACAATCCCCTGAAGAAGTTGAGACAGTGTTTTTACCAATTAACAGAGGCAAATCGCATCCGACAATTTTACTATTTTTTTCAATTTCTAGACGATTGGCGATTTTGCCGTTCACATATAATCGAATTGATCCATTTACACCATCAAAAGTAGCTAAGATATGGTTCCATTCATAACGATTGATTGGGCTACCTTCATCATATAGTTGATACCATCCGCTTTCAGTCCCAACCCCAAATGTGACCTTGCCATCGCGTCTATAACCAAGCTGAAAGCCCATAGCGAATGAATCATCTTTGTAATATTGGCTAGCAATGGCTTGAATTAAATCATCATCGCTGTTTTGATCTGACCAATTATATGAGCGAGGAGCAATCCAAGCGCTGATAGAAAAATTAGACCCTGAAATCATTAATTCACTGCTTTCGATACTCGCAAAAGTTGAATATCCATCAAAAACCATTGCTTCATTGAAAATGCCTTCTTTAAATTGAACATTTTTAGGTTCTGAAATAGTCGATGAATCGAGTAAATGATAATTAACATTCACAGGATCGACATTATTTAAAGAATCAATTAAAAGGCTTTGATTATTTTGTTTGAATTCAAAATAAGCAAGCAAATGTTTATTATAATTAGGCTCGTCATCATTAGATTGACAAGCCGAAAGAACGATTGAAAGAGAAAAGACAGCGGTTAATAAGGATAAACTTTTTTTCATATTATTTTAGACCAGTAAAACTGACTCCTTCGACGATATATTTTTGAGCGAAGATGTAAACTAAGGCGATTGGAATTGTTGAAAAGGTCAAAGAAGCCATAACAACACCAATATCTTTCGGGGTGGCTGTATTAACTAGTTGTAAAAATACTTGAAGCGGTTGATATGCAGGATTAGGAAACATAAATTGTGCAAAGATGTACTCATTCCATTGTCCCATAAATGTGAAAATAGCTACTGTTGCAAAAATAGGTTTAGCTAATGGAACAATCATGCGGAAAAACACGCCAATTCTCGAGCATCCATCAATGCGTGCTGCTTCTTCTATTTCAATTGGCATACCCAAAAAATATTGTCTAAACATGTATGTATAAAAAAGCGAAGCAAAGCCGGGCAATAAGTAACCAATAATATTTACAGGTTCACTCAATAATCCTAAGTAATAAAGAATTAAGTATGTTGGAACGATACTTGTTTCAACAGGAATAATCATCAAAAGCAAAATAACGGTTGTCATGGCTTTGTTGCCAGGAAATTTAAATCTTGCTAGAGCATATCCCGCTAAAGAATTGATGACCAAAACAGCAACAATAGTAACTGTACAATATAAAATTGAATTTAAAATTGAACGACCAAAATATTCAAATGTTTGGAATAGTTTGATATATGATACAAACCATTCACTTATATTCCAAGAAGGAGGAAAAAAGGTCCAAATGCTCGTCATTTGAGCGTACACTTGTTCATCTGTTTTAAATGAATTGGAAACCATCCAAACAACTGGAAATAAGAAGATAAAAGCTAGAGCGAGGCAAAGAAGAGCAAATAAAATTTTGATAACGATTTTGCCAAACGAAATTTTCTTTCTAGGTTTGTGAAGGGTTGGAATTTGATTGACATTGATATTTTCCATATTATGCTTGGTTGTCCCCTCCTAACACTTTTCTTAATGTTAATGAAATTGTTGCAATAATGATTGTGTATAAGAGCGCAATAGCACTTGAATAACCTACATCGCGGTATTCAACGCCAGTTTTGTAAATGTAATATGACATTGTCATAGTTGAACCCAAAGGTCCACCACCAGTCATAATCATCGGCTGAACGCAAATCCTAAAAGCACCAATAAGCATTGTAATAAAAACGAAAACAAGGGTTGGTTTTAACGATGGAAGGGTTACATGCAAAAATTGTTGCCACTTGTTAGCGCGATCGATACTTGCAGCCTCATACATATCTTTTGGAATATTTTTTAAACCACTTAAAATGATCAACATTTGGTAACCTGCACCTTGCCATGCAGAAATAAAAATTATGCAACCCATCGCTTGGTTAGGATCTTCTAAAAACAGCATTGGATTTGCTCCAAGTGCCAATAAAAAAGTATTAATCAGTCCTTCTTGTGGATTTAATAGATTCATCCACAACATAGAAGTCACAGCCAAAGAGAGCATCACAGGAGCAAAGAATGCCCATCTAAAGAAAGTGTTAAATCTTTTTATTTTATTGAGCAGCAAAGCTAAGCCTAACGCTGTACCAAATTGTAATGGCATAACACCTAAAACGAAAATGAGTGTGTTTTTTAAGGCGTTCCTAATTTCAACATCATTGAAGGCCCTTATAAAATTATCAAACCAAATAAATTCAGCTTTATTTAGCCGCAACATATTAGCATCAGTGAAAGCATATGCCAGCGAAATGACAATTGGTAGAAAAACAAAGATTACCGCAAGAATAAAGCAAGGCGCTAAAAACAAGATACCAGCCAATGCTTCTTTTGTATTGTATTCAGTCTTGCCGAGTGTAAAAGAATTTCGTTTTCTTTTGGCAACAACATTTTCAATTTTCATATTGCTATGCTCTTGCGTCATCGACTCTTGTCATTTGTTCTCTGATTTGTTGTTCTAAGTTGTAATTAGAGACGAGGTTCATATTTTTGATATAGTTTAAAACTTCGCCATAAGCATCTTTTAATATTGGATATTTAACCATTTGTGGCCTTGTGTATTGATTTTTAACCAAATAATCAGCTAAATCTTTTTCTGGTCCACTTTTAAATTCATCCATACTTTCCAATAAAGCTTTGTTTGTTGGGAAAGTTCCGATAGCGTCATACATCATTTTTGACGCATCAGCACCAGTTAAATAGGTCAAAGCAATAGTTGCTGCTTCAACATTTTTACAGTCATTAGTGATACCAAAACCATACGATCCACAAGGAATAGCAATTATGTCGCTCTTATTGCCATTTTCATCTTCATAAACAGGATATGGCATGATACCATACTCATTTTTAAAGTTGGAATCAGCTTTTTTAATTTTTCTAGCATCCCAAGGTCCGTGAATTTCAAAAGGAATGAGTTCTGAAGCAAAAGCATTTTCATTTGTTCCGCTATAGACCCAAGATTCATTGCTCGACAAACCTTCGTTTGAATAGAATAATTCAAGTTGTGATATGCCCGCAATGGCTTCGTCAGTTGTCAAAGCTTCAGTAACATGATTTTCTTCACCAAATGTTGCACCAGCTGAATAAACGAGACCGGAATATAAATACATATTTCCATCTGTGCCAAAATTTTGGTTTAGTGCGATTTGATATTCTAAACCTGCAGCTTTTAATTTTTCTTGAGCCTCGTGAACATCTTTCCAAGACCAAGGATTTTCCCATGTTCCAAAATCATCATCAGTGTAACCAACTGATTTAAGAAGGGTTTTATTGTAGTACAAGCCTCCCGGAGCTTCCATACCCGATAAAAAGTACATTTTGCCATCGATCGTGCCTTGTTGAATTACACTATCGACATAGGAATTTTTTGTTTCAGAATCTAAATACTCATCAAATGAAACAATAATATCGTTATACACTTTTGCTGCTACATCTGAACTATCTACAGCGATGATATCCGGTAAGGAATTAGTCATAATAGAAGCATTAATTTTATCTTCAAGAGTTGAACCCCAAAACGACATAGACATTTTTAATTGGAGACCAGTTGAAGTTGTTAACCCAGCATTGTTGAAATTAGTTTGAATTTGCTTGTAAATTTTGCCTTCATCTTCTGTTTCATTCTTGTGAACCCAAACAGTAATAATCTTGACGCCGCTTTCATCCTCTGATGATTTTCCACATCCAGTCATTGCTAAAGCGCCCGCCATGACAAGAGACAATAAAATTGGTAATTTAAAATTTCTCATTGCAAAATTCTCCTTGTGGGAACGATACCATACACACTAATAATACATCTGTTTTTGAGTTAGTCAATACTTTTTTTAAAACAAAATATCAAAAAATATAAAAGAAATGATCTGTCGTTTGGAAGCATTTAAATTTCTTATGCATCAGACACGCGCATATGCGATTCATATAAATAAAAAAACTATGTCTTCACAACATAGTAATCTTCATCTTCTGGTGCAGCTGACAGGAATTGAACCTGCATGAGTTTCCTCGCTAGATCCTAAGTCTAGTGCGTCTGCCAGTTCCGCCACAGCTGCATAAATAATAATGGTGCCGTCTATAGGAATCGAACCTACAACCTACTGATTACAAATCAGTTGCTCTGCCTGGTTGAGCTAAGACGGCACATTAGATGGTGGACACTACAGGGATTGAACCTGTGACCTCTTCCGTGTGAAGGAAGCGTTCTCCCGCTGAACTAAGTGTCCGTTTCTTCACTACCGACAAAAAGGGAGAGGAAATTCAATCATTCTGTTTTTAAAAAACGTGGAACTAATCAATTGTTCCACTACCCGCTTTTCGTGCGCTAGGGAATTAAATGGTGGGCCTTAATGGACTTGAACCATCGACCTCACCCTTATCAGGGGTGCGCTCTAACCAACTGAGCTAAAGGCCCGCTTGCACGACGCTTACTTACTATACAATACAAACAATAAAAATGCAATGGTATTTTTGCAATATATTTACTATGTAAAATGATAAATTTTGTTGATAAAAAAAGACCACCAACAAGTGGTGATCTTTTGATTGTTTAAGCAGAAACGAATTAACGTTTCGAGAATTGTGGAGCGCGACGAGCGGCTTTCAAACCGTATTTCTTACGTTCTTTAGCGCGGGAATCTCTTGTCAACATTCCGTTGCCTTTCAACACTTGTCGATCACATCCAGCCTCTAACAAAGCTCTTGCAATACCTAAACGAATAGCGCCAGCTTGGCCAGTGAATCCACCACCAACTACTTCTGCGCGAACATCGTATTTGGTATCAGTGCCAGTTAAAGTGAGAGGTTGTTTTAAATCCATCACTAATGTCGCATATGGCATATATTCATTGACATCGCGACCATTGACGATAATGCGTCCTTTACCTGTGGTAATATAAACGCGGGCTTTGGAAGATTTTCTTCTTCCGGTTCCATAATATTGGACTTCGTTTTTCTTAGCCATGGAAAACCTCCTTAGAATTTAAGCTCAAGCACTTCTGGCTTTTGAGCTTCATGAACATGGTTAGGACCTTTATAAACAAAGAGTTTCTTTTCGATTTGACGACCTAAACGTCCCTTTGGTACCATGCCGTGGACACTTCTTTCGATGAGTTCGGTTGGATAACCTTCGATCATTTCTCTTGCTGTACGGGTTCTTAAACCACCGTTATAACCTGACACGTTGTAATATTTTTTGTTATTGAGTTTATCGCCTGAAAGAGAAACTTTTTCAGCATTGATGACAATGACATAATCACCACAATCGACATGTGGAGTGTAGATTGGTTTGTTGCGTCCTGTCAAAATTTGAGCGATTTGAGAAGCTAATCTTCCAAGTGGCAAGCCTGTGGCATCAATAACATACCATTTTCTTTGGATTTCGTTTGCTTTTACGATAGTTGTTTGACGTTGCATAAACTTAATCCTCCTTTACCAAACAAACTAGTCTTTACCGGGACTTTCTTGTTTTGGCATTTCGTGTGCCGAATATAAAAATACACTAAACAATATTTAAAAGTCAATTACTTTTAATTGTTGCGGTCAGTTGTGTTATTCTATATCTATGAAAATCGCACTAATTGGTGGAGGGGCATGTGGAATTTATTCTGCTCTTCTCTTACATAAAAAATATCCAAATGACGAAATCATTATTTTTGAGCAGGGAGCAACAATCGGCAAAAAATTTACTGTTGCAGGTAACGGACGCTGCAACATTAATAACATCATCGATGATGCCACTAAATATAATCAACCATGTTTTGTAAGACCACTGTTAGATGATTTTCCTCTTCAAAAACAAAACCAACTTTTAAAAGAATTAGGCATATATCTCACTGAACTACATGAGGGCTATTTGTATCCCATTTCGCTTTCTGGAAAAAATGTCTTAAAAATTCTTCAACAGCAAATATCCAATTGTCCAAATCTTTTGGTAAAAACCGGTATGAAACTCATCGATTACGAGCATAAAAGCAACAATGAAATAGTCCTCTTTTTTGAAAATGGAGAGAAAATAAAGGTGAATCGATTAATTATTGTTACCGGCGGTTGCTCTTCTCCTAAACTAGGATCAAATGGTAATCTTTTTGCTCTACTGAACAAAAAAGGATATAAAATCAATGGATTACTGCCTGGTCTAACCGCTTTGAAAACCAAAGAAAAAGTTAAACCTTTATTTGGCGAAAAGATAAGAGCGAAGATTGCTCTTTTGTCAAACAACCAAATTATTCACCAAGAGAACGGAGAAATTGTTTTTAAAGATGATGGATTAGGCGGGATTGCAATAATGAACCTCAGCAGTATAATCCAACGAAATAAATTGAGTAATCCAGCGGTAAACATTCAGTGTTTAGGTGACGATATCGGTGAAAACGACTTATTAAAAATAAATAAAACAATCGACAATGTTTTATGGCCATTTGTCGGTCAAAACACGGCTCAATATATTTATCAAAAAGCTAATGTGAAAATTGATAATAAACTATCAAGAAAAGATGCGCAAAAATTATTGTGGGCAGCAAATAATTTATCTTTTACTATTGTGTCAACTTACGGATTTAATGATTCACAAGCAACGATTGGCGGAATAGATATAAATGAAATCGATAACTTTTTCCAATCTAAAAAAGAGCAAGGCATTTATTTTGGTGGGGAAGTTTTAGACATTGATGGCCTTTGTGGCGGATACAATTTAAAATGGGCGCTTGTGAACGCCCATTATTTAGTAGAAAATTTTAAGTAATTTATTTTATCCAACGTTGTGGTGCACGCCTTGAACATCTTGTAGTTCATCGAGCAAATCGCATAACTCGTTGAATTTTCTTTTATCTTCTTCATCGGTAATTTCGATGGTCTCATTGGCGATTGGTGCCACTTCTGCTACTTCATAATCTGTAATGCCCATACCGGATAGGACTTCTTTTGCTTTGCCAAATGCGGTGGGCTCAACAAGAACCTCAATCATTCCGTCATTTTCATTCACTTCTCGAACATCGACATCACTCAAAATTAATGTTTCTTCAACTTCATCACGATTGTTACCTTTAAACACCAACACACCAGTTTCAGTAAAATAATAAGCCACCGATCCTAAATGACCACCTTTTTTCGTAACGGCTGTTCTCACTTCAGTAAGCGCACGATTATTATTATCGCTGAGGGTATCAATAATAAAGTAAGAGCCTCCAGGGCCAAAAGCTTCGTAGCGACCAGCTACATAGTTTTCGCCGGTGCCACCTTGTGCCTTTTTAATTGCGCGATCAATAACATCTTTTGGAACAGATTGACCTTTCCATTTTTCAATAGCTGAGCGAAGGGCCAAATTAGAATCAGGATTTGGATCTCCACTTCTTGCTGCCATATAAATTTCTTTCGATGCACGCATATAAACGGCTGATTTTTTTGCTGCTGTTTCAGCCATTGCTTTCGCTCTAACTTCAAAATGTCTACCCATAAAATAACCTCTTTGTCTTTTGTGATTCTATCACAATTTAATGATACTGACACTAATAATATACTTTTTTTAAATATAAACCTTGCGGCGGAGCTTTAAAAGATATAATGGCTCTTTGCGGCTGGTCGAGATGTGTTGGAATAAAAGTAGAATCAATTTTTCCTCGTCCAATTTCAATGAGCGTCCCAACCATATAGCGAACCATATAGCGCATAAATCCATTGCCTTTAAATGTGAAAATAACGAGTTGGCGTTCTTTATCAAATTTGATATTTGCAGAATAAATTTCCCGCATAAACCCGACAAAATCTTCCGTTTTTGATGTAAAACACGAAAAATTATGTTTGCCGATGAAAAGTTTTATAGCCTTTGCCATTGCTTTGACATTTAAGTGATAAGGACATAAATAAACTTTGTCATAAACAAAAGGATCCTTGCTCGATAACTGCAAATAATAGACATACTCTTTTGCCTTGGCATTGATACGAGCGTGAAACGATGAATCGACATATTTCATTTTGTTGATGCGAATGTCTTCTGGCAAAAGGCAGTTGAGAGCATAAACCATTTTCTTTAAGTCAACCTTCTTTTCTAAATCGAAATGAAAAGGCTGAGATAAGGCGTGAACACCACTATCAGTTCTTCCTGATCCAGTAATATAAATAGGTTGATTCAATACTTGTGAAAGTGCTCGTTCAATATATTCCTCAACACTATCTTGATGAGGTTGAATTTGCCACCCAGCAAAATTTGTTCCCCGATATGTGCAGTATCCTAAAACTCTCACCATAATTAAAAACCTATATCTACCTTAAAGATTAATTGTATCAAATCGAGAGGTCCAACCGTTTTATCGATAATGAATAAAGTAAGGACTCCAGCAAAAATAAGAAGAATAATAAGCGAAGAAAATAAATCGACAAGATGGAGTGAGTATTTGCGGTATCTTGTCCTTTTAGCGTTTGGATCGTATCCTCTTACTTCCATAGCTTCCGCCAAATCATCGCTTCTTTGGAAAGCGGTTAAGAAAAAAGGAATAATAAGAGAAATAACGGCTTTGAATCTTTTGCCTAGACTGCCATGATTAAAATCAATACCACGGCTCGCTTGTGCTTTCATAATACGATCTGTTTCTTCAAGAAGTGTTGGAACAAAACGCAAAGCGATAGAAAGAGCCATTGCTCCCGCATGGACTGGAAATTTAATCAGTTTCAAAGGTGTCATATACCACTCAAAAGCATATGTTAAATCCATCGGTTTAGTTGTGCTCGTGAGCACCATCATAATTGAGATCATTAAGAATAAGCGAAGTATGATGTAAACTGTTTGATAAATGGCATCCCAATAAATCGGATAAGTACCGATATAAAAAGCGACAAACTGATATGAAGAATTAGGAAAAAAGATATAGACAATAAAAAGGAAGAGAATTAAAAACCACATGGCTTTAAAACTCTTTAGCAAGCTTAAAAAACTCGACTTAGAAACGCCCATCAAAACGAAGAAGAAAATCAAAAGAAAAAGCGAATAAATGAGATTGGTCGACCAGACAGTAAACTTAAAAAAGATGATGCTAATCAAAAGGACGAGCAAAAATAATTTCAATCGCGGTTCTAAACGATGAATAGGCGTGTGATAGTTGGTATAACGACCAAAAATAACGTTATTCATGGCGCCCCTCTTTTTCTATTTTAATGGCTTGCACAAAATCCTCGACATTGTGAATGTTTGCTGAGTCGAGATGAAACCCGCGAGAATTGAGTTGATTAATAAGCGAATATAGGGGAGGAATTTCTAAAGCCATCTCATCGTTCAAATGAGAGAATAATTCGTTTGGCGTTCCTTCAAAAATTAATTTGCCTTTGTGAAGAGCAAATACTTTTTGTGCATATTCCATCACAATGTCCATGTCGTGAGTAACAAGAATGATTGTTTTTCCTTGTTTGAATAATCTGACGAGTAAAGACATGATTTCTTTTGCCCCTTTGGGATCAAGACCAGCTGTCGGTTCATCGAGAACTAGAATATCAGGCTGTAAAGCCAAAATACCTGCGATAGCCACGCGCCTTTTTTCTCCGCCGGACAATTCAAAAGGGGAACGAGAATAATAATCTTCTTTGATTCCGACATCTTTTAAAGCTTTATGCGCAATCTTCAGCGCCTCTTCATCTTTAACTTTAAAATTTTTGGGACCAACCATTACATCTTTTTCTACTGTTGATTCAAACAACTGATACTCTGGAAATTGAAAAACCAATCCAACATGTTTTCTTAAAAGCATGACTTTCTTGTTTTTACGCTTTTTACTCACAATATGAAAATCATCGACATAGACATCACCACTCGTCGGAAGCAATAAAGCATTAAGATGCTGAACAAGAGTTGATTTACCACTACCAGTCTCGCCGACGAAAGCGACAAAACTTGGTGTATCAATCAACAAGTTGATATCGACAATAGCGGCCGTTGGAGTCGGCGTCTTAACCATATATGTATGCGAAAGGTGGTCGAGTTTTATCGGCATATTGAATCAGCGACCTCCTCAAGAGTTTTATCGTTTGAAATATCAATTCCTATTTTTTTCAATTCTTTTTTTAATTTCAAAAGAAGGGGTTGTTCAAGACCTAATTTATGAATTTCTTCGCCGTTTTCGAACACTTCATCAGGCCGACCGCTTAAAACAATTTGTCCGTTATTTAAAACAAAAACGCGGTCGCACAAATAAGCCTCTTCTACATCGTGTGTTATTGAAATTACTGTTAAATCTTGATTATTTTTTCTCATTTTAGTCAAAAGATGTGTTATTTCAGACTTGCCTTTAGGGTCGAGCATAGATGTCGCTTCATCTAAAATGAGAATTTTTGGCTCGAGCGAAAGAGCACCCGCTAGTGCCACTCTTTGCTTTTGACCACCTGATAGCGAACTAGGCTCTTTATCCAAATATTCTTCCATGCCAACTTTTTTAGCAAATTCAGGAACAATTTTATGCATCTCTTCATACGAAAGACAGCGATTCTCTAGTCCAAAAGCGATATCATCTTCGACCGTTGTGGCAACAAACTGATTGTCTGGATTTTGAAAGACAATACCGACTTGTTGACGAATTGCTTGAATATTTTTACGGTCGAGATTCAAACCTAATATATTAATATCTCCGCTGTCTTTTTCAATTAAACCGACAAGAAGTTTGGCTAATGTCGACTTGCCTGAACCATTATGTCCAACAATGGCGATGTGCTCGCCATATTTAATCGATAAATCAATCTTTTTTAACACTTCACTGTTCTTATCGTATGAATAGCAGAGGTTTTTTATTTCGATGGCATTCATAGGTATGATTATATCATAAGATGCTTTTTAAAATACACATTGTCTAATATTGAGCGAACGAATTTTTTTCTTGATCATTTTAATGTGATAATAGACTTTTTCAATTGGTAAATTCAAAGAGCAAGAAATTTCTTTAATTGTATGTTCATTGATGAGAAGATTGATGACTTGATATTCTCGAGCACTGAACAGGTTCTCATTTCTTTTTAAAATTTTAATTAAATCATCAAAATTTATTTTTCGATCGATATTTTTATCAACTTCACCGAGCATTTCGCCAAATGTTAACGATGATGTGTCATTAAAATTGGCGTCGAGTGAAACAAAACCACCAAATACTTGACCGCGATACTGATAAGATTGTTCTTGAATAAAATCAATCATTTGACGATTTGAAATTGTTTTCCAATATGGATAAAAATTGCTCGAATGTGTTTTATATTTTTTTAGCGCGCAGTGAAAACAATAAATTGCAATTGAATGAAAGACTGAAGTGTCGATGCCGGAAGAACTATTTTGCGCGTGCATTGAATGAGCAAGTTTCCATGAATAGCGGCGGTATCTTTCAAACAATAATTGATAAGCGTTTTCATTTTCTTGACATACCAAAAAAATTAACTCCTCATCGCGAAGTTTTCTAGTTTTTGACATATTTCCTTTCGCATTCAGCCAACGAAAGCAAAATATAAAACTAATAAAAAATAATTAACTTCTTATATGAGCAAGAAAAATGCTCGCTGCAACACTCGCATTGAGAGAATTTACTTCTCCAAGCATTGGAATTTTTACGATATAATCGGCATTTTTCAAAAGGAGAGTTGAAATGCCAAAACCTTCGCTGCCAACGATTAGAGCAAGAGGAAAATCATATCTTATCTCTTTGTATGACATTTTCGCATTGCCATCGGTTGCAACTATCCAATATCCAGCCTTTTTAAGTTTTTCAACAGCTTGATTTAAGTTTGTTACAGAAGCTACTTTAACAAAATTAGCCGCTCCGGCGCTGCTTTTCATTACCGTTCCATTAATTAACACTTGGTTGCGTTTTTTAACAATTACACCATCAACTCCAAAGGCATCTGCACTTCTTAAAATGGCACCGAAATTATGTGGATCGTTAATCTCATCCAAAATTAGTAAGAGGGGCATATGATTTTTTTGGCTCGCCTCAGAAATAATTTCTTCAAGAGAATAATAACGATAATCTTTAACTTGAAATACAACTCCTTGGTGATGTTTATCTTGCGCTAGATTAGTTAAATCTTGAGCGTTGACATATTTTGTACTAAGGTGATTTTGCTCAATGATGGTTAAAATGCTTTTATCAATAAAACCATGTTGAAGATAAACTCGCTCAACATTATTTTTTTTCACCGCTTCTTTAAAAGGGTTCTTACCAAAGAAAAATAAAGAATCATTAACCATATTAAATAATTTTCTTTTCGATTAATTGTTTTCTTAACTCATCTGAAAGTGCAAAATCTTTATTGTTTTTGGCTTGCACATATTTTTCATAAATTTCGAGGTCAGCAGGGCTTAATTTTGTATATTCAACATTTATTCCTAAAATATCGAGCATCACCATCAAACTTTTCATCATGCTGATAAGAGCGGTCTGATCGACTTCTTTCTGTCTCAAACAAACATTAATTTTCTTAACTAAACCATATACTTCCATTAATGCATTAGCGGTATTCAAATCATCGAGCATCGCATCAATAAAACGATTTAGACTTTCGTCCGTATCTGCTTTTTCAAACGATAAGTGATGAAGCTGTAAATATAATCCAGCTTGCCTAATAACTGTTTCAATCTTTTTGAATTCTTGAACAGCAGCGTTGATTGTCTCATCTTTAAAATTAATCGGCTGACGATAATGGGCACTTAAAATGACGAGTCGAACAACTGGTCCACCATATTGAGCAATCAAATCTTCAGGGTATAAAACATTGCCTAGAGATTTAGACATTTTTTCATTTTCAACATTAATGAATGCATTATGCATCCAAAATTGGGCAATTTTGTTGTGATTGAGCGCTTCAGATTGAGCGATTTCATTTTCGTGATGGGGAAATTTTAAATCATACCCGCCACCGTGAATGTCGATGAAATGTCGTGGAAAAATAGAATCAATCATCACACAACATTCGGTGTGCCAACCTGGTCTCCCTTCACCCCAAGGTGAGTCCCATTTAATGCCAATGTCCGTTTTTTTCCATAGAGCAAAATCATAAGGTGATTTTTTTTCTTCACTCGTTTCAATTCTCGCACCGACATGAAGATTTTCTAAACTAATGCCGCTCAGCGATCCGTAATCTTTTACCTTGCTCACATCAAAATAAACTCCACTATCAGTCACATAAGCAGAGCCATTTTTAACTAATTCATCGATAAAATGAATAATTTGAGGAATATATTGAGTAACACGAGGTGTGATGGTTGGTAGTTTTGAGCCGATCATCCCAACAACTTTTTCAAAATGGCGAATGTATCTTGAACTGAGTTCGTATTCGTTGACGCCTTCTTTGATGGCGCTATCAATTATTTTGTCATCAACATCGGTATAATTTGAAACATATGTAACTTTATATCCTAGAAATTCCAAGAGTCGGCGGAGCGTATCAAAAACAACAATTGGTCGCATGTTGCCGATATGCGGGCGATTATAGACAGTCGGTCCACATACATACATGGAAATTTTACCCTCTTCAAGAGGTACTAGTGTTTCTTCGCGATTGGTTAAAGAATTGTAGAGTTTAATTTGTTTAAGAGTAGTCATAGGCTTATTTTACATCAATTCAAAAAATTATGCTCTTCTATTATATATAGTTTTTAAAAATAAGTATTAGCAATAGTTTTACATTTTAAAAAAGCATTGAACTACAATGCTTTTTCATATTACTGATTATTTTTTTAGATCAGGATATTTTTCGCGGTGATCATTATATGAAGTGTGAAGCAACTTTTCCGCCAAATGCGAACCGGGTTTACCTAAATAATCTTCGTAAAGTTTAATGATGTCAGGATTATTATGCGATTGACGAATAACTTGTTTTTCGTCTTCGCTATAGAGCACCGCCGCTCTTTTTTGGCGATATGTCTCTAAAATATCATCGTCTTCGTTAGGGAGCAAAAGCGGTTTGACATATGGTTGACCACCACCATTAATACATCCACCTGGACAACCCATAACTTCAATAAAAGCGTATGGAGATGTGCCATTTCGAATTTGTTCAAGAAGTGGTTTGGTATTTCTCATACCTGAAGCAACAGCAACTTTAATGACAGTACCATTGATATCAATGCTCGCTTCTTTTACGCCTTCTAAACCGCGCACTTCATGGAATTCAATTTTCTCGTACTCTTTGCCACTTAGCCAGTAATAAGCTGTGCGTAAAGCGGCTTCCATAACTCCGCCAGTCACACCGAAGATAACACCAGCACCACTATATTCGCCAAGTAAATCGTGGTCGAATTCTTCTTCTGGCAAGCGATGCCAATTAATACCAGCACGCTTGATAAGACGAGCTAATTCTCTCGTTGTGAGAACAGCATCGACATCATTAATCATATTTTCTCTTTGGCGTTCATACTTTTTAGCAATACAAGGCATAACTGAAACGACAAAGATATCATCAGGATTGAGATTATGTTTTTGAGCAAAATAAGATTTAATAATGGCTCCAACCATCATGTGAGGAGACTTACAAGTTGAAAGATAAGGAATAAGTTCTGGATAATAGAATTCTAAATAATTAACCCAGCCCGGTGAACAAGATGTAAGTTGTGGCAAAACACCTTTATTCTTAATTCTTTCTAATAGTTCATGCGCTTCTTCCATGATGGTAAGATCGGCACCAAAATTGGTATCGAAAACGCGATAGAATCCTAAACGATGAAGAGCAGCCACCATTTTGCCAGTTCCCGGTGTGCCAATCTTTTCATCAAATTCTTCAGCAATTGCAGCGCGCACAGCAGGCGCGGTTTGGACAATGACTTTTTTTCCTTGTCTAAACGCTTCGTCGACTTTTTCAATTTCGCTGTGCTCCATCAAAGCGCCAGTTGGACAAACATTGACGCATTGTCCACACTGAATACAAGGGGACTGAGCGAAACTACGGTTTTGAATTGGGGCGACAATAGTCTTAAACCCACGATTTTCAAAACCTAAAATGGCTAAGCCTTGTGCAGCAGTACATCGAGCGATACATCTTCCACACAAAATACATTTAGCGGTATTGCGAACTAGACCCGGGGCTAAAGTATCAACTGTACCAGGAGTCATTTGACCGATGTACATATTTTCACGAGCTCCAACCATTCTGGCCACTTCAAGAAGTTCACAGTGGGTATTTTTTTCACATTGCAAACAATTCTTTTCATGATTTGAAAGGAGTAATTCGACTGAGGCCCGCCTTGCTGAAACAGCTTTTTCAGAACAAATGCTAATTTCCATGCCTTCAGAAACGGGATATATACAAGAAGCGACAAGACCTCTTGCACCTTTTACTTCGACTAAACACACACGGCACGATGCTAAAGAACATTCGCCGTTGTTAAAAGTGCACAAGGAAGGAATGACAAAACCACATCTTCTCGCAGCTTGCATAATGGTTAATCCACTTTCAACTTGAAAGGGTTGACCATCAATTTTAATATTGACTAAAGCCATACTATTTTTCCTCCTTAGCGTCTTACAATAGCGCCGAAGCGGCATCCAGCCATACAAGCGCCACACTTGATACATTTTGTTGTGTCAATGATAAACGGCGTTTTGCCAACCTCACCGCTGATGGCGTGAACAGGACAATTTCTCGCGCATAGTGAACATTTTTTACACTTGCCTGGATCGATGTAGTATTCAACAAGTTTCTTACAGACATGGGCATGACATTTATGTTCCTGAACATGAGCCAAATATTCATTTCTAAACGACGCAAGCGTCGATAAGATTGGGTTGGCAGCCGTTTGACCAAGACCACACAAAGAATTATTTTTAACAACATGAGAGAGCGATTCAAGATCTTCTAAATCTTTCATTGTTCCTCGCCCATCAGTAATTTTTTCTAATATTTCAAGCAAGCGTTTAGTTCCAATACGACATGGTGTACATTTACCGCACGATTCATCGCAAATAAAAGTCATATAGAACTTCGCAACATCAACCATACAGTTGTCTTCATCCATGACGATGGCGCCACCTGAACCCATCATTGAACCGCGAGCGATTAATGAATCGTAATCGATTGGCGTATCCAAATCTTTTTCAGTTAAACATCCACCAGAAGGACCGCCTGTTTGAATAGCTTTAAATTTTTTGCCATGAGGAATACCTTCGCCAATATCAAAAATTAATTGTCGCAAGGTAACTCCCATCGGTACCTCGACTAAACCGACATTATTAACTTTGCCACCGAGAGCAAACACTTTTGTGCCTTTGGATTTCTCTGTACCGATTGAAGCATATTTTTCCCACCCTTCACGCAAGATGTAAGGGACATTAGCTAAAGTTTCAACATTGTTGATAACGCTTGGCTTGCCCCACAAACCTTTAATAGCTGGGAAAGGAGGACGCGGGCGAGGCATGCCACGTTTGCCTTCAATCGAATTGAGAAGAGCAGTTTCTTCACCACAGACGAAAGCGCCAGCACCGAGTCGGATATGGCATCTAAATGAGAATTCAGTTCCTAAAATATGATCGCCTAATAAGCCGGCATCTTCACATAATTTGATCGCCTTTTCAAGACGAGACACGGCAACTGGATATTCAGCACGGATGTAAAAATATCCATTTTTAGCCCCGATAGCATATCCAGCAATCATCATACCTTCAATAACATTTAGCGGGTTGCCTTCGATAATAGAACGATCCATAAAAGCACCTGGATCGCCTTCATCACCATTACAGATGATATATTTTTCATCGCTTTCAACATCATGGGCGAATTGCCATTTACGGCCGGTTGGGAATCCAGCTCCACCACGGCCGCGAAGACCACTCTTTAGAACTTCATCAATAACTTCTTGTTGGCTCATATGTAAAGCGCGGTTGAGTCCAACAAAAGTTTCAAAGCCAAGAGCTTCTTCTAATGATTCAGGATTAATATGGTCATTGCCTCTTAAGGCAATATCTCTTTTTTGCAATTTATAAAAGTGAATATCTGATTGTTTGCGAACGCGAACTTTTTCAACAGGGTCAAGGAAAAGAAGTCTCTCAACCACTTCCCCGCCAATGATATCCTTTTCAAAAATTTCATCAACATCTTCAAGTTTCACTTTTGTATATAAAGTTTCTTCTGGGAAAATCTTAACGAATGGCCCTTGCGAGCAAAATCCGAAACAGCCGACAATATTAGCTGTTACTTTCTTGCTGAGCCCTTTTTCTTCAATCAATTCTTGGAAGCGGTCTAAAATCTTTTGAGAGTTTGAGGATAAACATCCTGTTCCTCCACAAACAACAATAGCGCGCGTTCCGTCTTTGGCGTGGAACTTTTTATTGATGCATTCCGCACAATGCGAAACGCGGTCTAGTAAGTCTTTTTCACTATTAATCTTTCTCATTGATTACTAGCCTCCTTTGTTCGATATTCGCGGACGATGCTTTCACACTGAGACGGATCCACCATCGGATACACTTTGCCGTTAATAGAAACAGCTGGAGCCAATGCGCACGCGCCGACGCAACGAAGAATATCGAGCGTAAACAAGCCATCATCAGTCGATTGTCCTGGTTCAATACCAAGAATTTCTCCAAATTTGTCCAAAACAGCTTGTGAATTTTTTACATAGCAAGCTGTGCCAAGGCACACACCAATGACATATTTGCCCTTTGGTGCCAACGAGAAGAAAGAATAGAATGTAACAACGCCATAAATTTCCGAAACAGGAACATCGATGAGGGAGGATACGAGTTCTTGAACTTCAAGAGGAATATATCCAAACTCACCTTGAATCTCTGAAAGGATTACCATTAAAGGGGTTGGTTCATCTTTATGACGGTAGACGATTTCGGCAATGCGTTTTGCCGATTGAGGTTGCAAATGAGCCATATTTTCTCCTTACAATTTTGTATATAACAAAACTATTTTAGTTTTTTTTGCTTTTTTTATCAATAAATTGTCAAGACTTTATACTGGATGTATAAAAAGGATAAAGACATTTTTTATTAATTTCATCGTCGAAAAAAAATAAAAACCCTCCAATTTCAACAATTTTGGAGGGTTTTTGCACAGTTTTTGATGAGATTAAACAATTAAATCTTTGATGTGGCGGTTTTTATCTCGGCCTGGTTTAAAAACAATTTTACCTTTTGTAATTGCGCTGACTGGACAGACATGGCCGCAGAGCAAACAGCCAACACATTTGTCTTCATTGCAGTGTGGTTTTCTCTTTTCTTCATCCCACTCCATCGCTTGGTGAGCACCGTCATAGCATGAAATAACACATCGCCCGCAGCCGACACATTTATCGAGATCAATAGATGGATAAATTTTATAATCGCGGTCCAATTCTTCCGCTGGAATAATATTTTTATTAGCAAGGCCAACTAAGTCTTCAAGATGATCAACGCCTTGTTCTTCCATATAGTGCATAAGGCCGTTTTTCATATCTTCGACAATGCGGTATCCATACTGCATAATGCCAGTTGTCACTTGCAGTGTTTTACAGCCGAGCAAAATAAATTCAGCGGCATCAATCCAAGTTTCAATTCCACCGATGCCTGAAATCTCGACATCTTTTAATTCTGGATTTTGTTTCATTTGTTGAATAAAGCGTAATGCGATAGGTTTGATGGCTTTGCCAGAATATCCAGAAATCGATGATTTGCCATTGATGATTGGAAGGCCAATCTTTTTATCTAAATCAATATTACAAATCGATTTGACTGTATTAATTGCGGCGATGCCATTTGCTCCACCGCGCATCGACGCGATAGCAACAGGACACATATCGGTGACATTAGGTGTCATTTTCGCCATAAACGGCAATTTTGATCCTCGTCGGACTGCGCGGCAATATTTTTCACATAATTCAGGAGAAGTACCAACATCGCTTCCCATGGCGTGAGAAGTCATCTGAGGGCAGGAGAAGTTGAGTTCCAACATATCCGCACCTGCTTCTTCTGAAAGTCTAGCTAATTCTTCCCACTCTTTCTCATTTGCACCCATAATTGATGAAATAAGAACACGGTCAGGATAATTTTGTTTCAAACGCTTGATGTCAGCCAAATTGTCTTTAAGAGGATGCTCTGCTATTTGTTCCATATTCTTAAAACCAACAAATGGCTCTGCTTCTTTTGAAAGGGTATCAAAACGAGGCGAAACTTCATCGGCAATAAAAAATCCAATGGTTTTAAAAACGACGCCACCCCAGCCTAAATCGTATGCTTTTGCACACATATCGTAGCAATTGCCAACAGGCGAGGCGCTTAAGCAAAATGGATTGGGGAATTTTACTCCCATAAAAGTAATAGATAAATCTTTCTTGACCATCTTATTTGCCTCCTAAATATGTTTTGACAGCGTAAGCCACTTCTTTAGCGCTTCTCACCGCATAAACAACTGTCTTCTCATTGTGAGAAATATCTCCAACATAAAAGAGATTCGACCCATTGATGCGATATGATTTTTCTTTAACTTCACCTTTTTCAAATTCAACATTTAAGCCTTCGCTCTCAACTTCTTGGCCGACAGCTAAAACAATTAAATCAGCTTGAATTTGAATAGTCGAATTAATTACTCGATGTTTAAATGTCACGATATTGTTCTCGACAGAAACAGGAACATAGCCATCAATGATTGAAACATTGTTTTTTTGCGCAGTTTCTTTCTCTTCGCGACTCGCTTTGAATTCTTTGAGTTCTTCATAGACAACATCGCTGACATTTTCAACGCCCAAGAGTTTGAGCGAAGTTGTAACATCCATAGCGACATCTCCACCACCGATGACCAAAACATGTTTTGGAAGTTTGACATCGCCACGTCGATCTTTAATTTGTTTCAACAAATCGACAGCAGTAACAACATGTGGATTGTTTTCAAACATTTTGAGCATTTTGCCTTTGCTCATGCCGACAGCGAGCACAACAGCATCATTCTCTAACTGAATGGTCGATAAAGCAACATCTTTACCAACATGGCATTTAGTAATAAATTCAACACCTAAATCTTCGATACGCTTCACTTCTTCATCGATAACTCGAGTTGGAAGGCGATATTCAGGAATACCATATCGCAAATAGCCACCGACCTTTTCATCTTTTTCATAAACCTTAACGCGATATCCGTCCATCGCTAATAGACCGGCGATGGAAAGACCACCAGGACCACTGCCAATAACAGCCACTTTCTTGCCGTTATCCGGTTTTTTCTCTAAAATTTTCATTTTGGTGGCTGATTCAAAATCGGTGATATACCTTTGAATGCGACCGATATCGATCGGTTTATCAATTCCACTTCTTGAGCATCCGAGTTGACAATATCTTTCAGTCGGACAAACGCGAGCACAAATCGAGCCTAAAATATTATTCGTGCGGACTGTTTCCGCTGCTCCTTTGACATTTAAGAAGCGAACAGAACGAATAAATTTTGCAGGATCAGTGCCAGCTGGACACGCCTTTGAACAAGGAGCATCCAAGCATAAAAGACAGCGACTAGCTTCTTCTTTGACTAAAAAAGAAGTATATCCGTCCTTATACTCTTGCAAATAATCTTTTTTCATGATTAACCTCCGCGGTAATTTATGTTCGCTTTAAGTATATCATTTTTTTACTATTTTGATAGTAAGAAAAAAGTCGCCTGTTATTTTTTTAACAAGCGACCTTTACTTTTAATTAACTTTTGGATTATTCAACCCAGGTGAGCAGGACGATTGGAGCATCGTCACCGCGGCGATTGCCGAGGCGAAGAGTTCTCGTATAGCCACCTGAACGACCTTTCATCTTTGGCCCGATTTCATTGAATAAAACATCGAGAGCCGAGACTTTCTTTTCTTCGTCACGATAAACGCGTCGAACAAAGGCGGCGGCTTGGCGTTTAGCGTTAACAACATCTTCTTTCTTGGTCAATGTCACTAAACGATCAGCTTCTTTGACAACATCAGTAGCGACCGCTTCTGTCACTTTGATAGAACCGTGAATAATGAGATCACTAACAACGTTGCGAAGCATATTTTCATATTTGCTTTTGGTATAAGCGGCTTTAAAACGAACGCCGGTTTTACCATGAACATTTTTTCTTCCTTGTGCTGGCATGTTTTATTCCTCCTTATTCATCGTATTCCTTGAACGAAAGACCGATTTCCGCTAATTTCTCTTTGATTTCCTTTAAGGATTTTTTACCGAGATTTTTATACTTCATCATGTCTTCTTCAGTTTTTTCAGTTAATTCCATGACAGTGTTAATTGCAGCTCTTTTTAAACAGTTATAACTTCTAACTGATAAGTCGAGTTCTTCAATCTGAATATTTTCATATTTGTTTTCTTCTTCCACCACATCATCTTTTTCAATGTTGATATCGCGAGTAATTTCGCTCAAATTAACAAATTTAGAGAAGTGATCGATGAGGATTTTGGCCGCCATCGCGACTGCATCTTGAGGAAGTAATGAACCATTAGTCCAAACCTCAAGCGTTAATTTGTCAAAGCGTGAATCGTGACCGACACGAGTTGCTTCAACGGTATAATTGGCTTTGCGTACTGGCGAGTAATTGCTATCGGTCGAAATTACACCGAGAGGCAAGTTAGGACGAAGCACTTTATTTTGTTCGCCAGTGATGTATCCACGGCCATTGCGGACATGTAAAGTGGCGTTTAATTCACCGGTTTCAGTAATGTGAGCGATGACGAGATCTTTATTAATAACCTCAACACCGAATGGACATTCGATATCGGCGGCTGTCACCACTTTTGGTCCATGGACATGAATTGTTAATCTTTTGTTCTCAAGTTTTTCTTCATCAACACCATCGATTTTAAGAACTAAATCTTTGAGATTGAGAATGATTTGTGTAATATCTTCTTCAATGCCGGGAAGGGCGCTGAACTCGTGGCGTGCGCCTTCGATTTCGATGGCGTACATGCTTGCGCCTGGGAGGGCGGAAAGAAGAACGCGGCGAAGGGCATTACCAACGGTTAAACCAAATCCTCTCTCTAATGGTTCGATTACAAATCGACCATAGTTTTCATTGCCATCATAATCGGCACTTGTGATGTTGAATTGTTCAAATGGATTTGCAATTTTCATCGTTTTTCCTCCTTAAATTAACCACGTGGGCGTTTTGGTGGACGACAGCCGTTATGAGGAATTGGGGTGCTATCAGTGATTGATAACACTTGAAGACCACTAACGCTTAATGAACGGATAGCGCCTTCGCGACCTGGTCCTGGACCTTTGACATCGACATCGACGGTACGAATGCCCTGATCGTAAGCATTTTTACCAGCTGCTTCTGCAGCTTGTTGAGCGGCAAAAGGAGTCGATTTTTTCGCGCCTTTGAAGCCTAGCGCACCAGCGCTGCTCCAAGCGATAACATTGCCTTGTTCATCAGTGATGGTGACAATGGTGTTATTAAATGTTGAGTGGATGTGAGCCACACCTCTGGTATAGGAGCGTTTGACTTTTTTCTTACGAGTTGTTGTTTTAGTTGCCATACATTTATTCTCCTTTCATTAACCTTTAGGTGCCGCTTTCTTATTGGCAATAGTCTTTTTTGGTCCCTTGCGAGTGCGGGCGTTGGTTTTGGTTCTTTGTCCACGCACAGGAAGACCTTTGCGGTGTCTTAGGCCTCGGTAGCAACCGATTTCGCTAAGACGCTTGATGTTTAAGGCGACTTCTCTTCTTAAATCACCTTCGGTTTTGTATTTGGCGATTTCGCTACGGATAGCGTTGAATTGATCATCGCTTAAATCTTTGACGCGAAGCCCAGCATCAACTTTTGCGGCTTCGCAAATTTTAAGAGCAGTTGGGCGTCCGATACCATAAATATAAGTAATGGAAATGCCAACTGGCTTATCGTTTGGAATATCAACACCAACAATACGTGCCATATTCGATTTTCCTCCTTAATTAACCTTGTCTTTGCTTGTGCTTTGGATCGCTGCAGATGACCATGACTTTGCCATGGCGGCGAATAACCTTGCACTTAGAGCAAATAGGTTTGACTGAAGGTCTGACTTTCATAAAGTTTTTTTCCTCCTAATAATTCCTGTTTCTATTTGAAACGGAAAGTTATGCGGCCCCGTGTTAAATCATAAGGCGAGACTTCAACCGTAACTCTATCACCTGGAAGGATGCGAATGTAGTTCATTCGGATTTTTCCAGAAACGGTGGCCAGAATTACGACGCCGTTTTCGAGTTTTACCTTGAACATCGCGTTGGGCAAATTCTCGACAACGACCGCCTGAACTTCGATGACATCTTGTTTTGACATGTCTATTCTTCCCCCTCATACATGGTTAAGATTTCATATCCGTCGCTTGTGACGACGATTGTATTTTCATAATGAGCAGAAAGTTTTCCATCTCTCATTTTTACCGTCCATTCATCGGGAAGGACGCGCGTTTGATGTCGACCCTCTGCAACCATCGGCTCGATAGCTAGCCCCATGCCTTCTTGTAATATTGGCCCAGTTCCAGCTTTGCCATAGTTTGGAATACTTGGATCCTCATGTAGATGAGCACCCACTCCATGCCCAGTATAATCGCGTGGCAAGGAATATCCATGTGCTTCGCAGTATGCTTGAATAGCGTGACTCACATCACCAAGATGCACGCCTGGTTTGACAAGTTTGACGCCTTCGAAGAAGCTCTGCTTAGTCACTTCGACCAAGCGGCGAGCATTATCTTTAATTTCACCAACTCCAAATGTTCGGCAAGCATCAGCGACATATCCTTTATAGGTCGCCCCCACATCGATGGAGACTATGTCGCCTTCTTTCAAGATGATGTGTTTGCTAGGAATACCATGGACGAGCGTATCATTAAGCGAGATACACACCGCGCCAGGGAATCCATAATATCCTTTAAATGTTGGAAGACAATCATGAGCTCTAATTATTTCTTCCGCTTTTTCGGATAAATATTCAGTGCTGACGCCTGGGCGGCAAAGCGGTTCTAATTCTTTAAAAACTAGAGCGACCACTTGTCCCGCCACACGCATCAGATCAATTTCACGTTTCGATTTGATAATAATCATATCTTACGCTTTTAAATACTGCGAAATTTCATCGAATAATGTCGTAGCACCAACGAGCGAGTTGAAATTTTTCAACAAGCCTAATTTCTCATAATAATCGAGAAGCGGTTTTGTGCTTTCGACATAGTGATGTAAACGAACTTTTAATGCCTCTTCGTTATCGTCTGGTCTTTGGTAGAGAGGGCCACCGCAATGATCACAAACGCCTTCGACTTTTGGTTTCATCGTAACGACATGATATGGAGTGCCACACACTTTGCAGACGCGACGTCCAGAAATGCGCCTAATAAGTTCTTCTTGATTGCAATCCAAATTGATGACTGTATCAATTGGACGACCAATTTCTTTCGATAATTTCTCTAGCGCTTCAGCTTGAACTAAAGTGCGAGGAAAACCATCGAGCAAATAGCCATTAGCACAATCGGGTTTGCTCAATCTCTCACGAACAATACCAATTGTGACATCATCGGGGACAAGGTCGCCTTTTTCAATGAATGTTTTAGCTAATTTGCCAAGCTCAGTTCCTTCCTTCATTGCTTCTCGAAACATATCTCCAGTCGAAATATGGACGAGATTGAAGGCGGTCTGAAGCTGTTTAGCAGCTGTGCCCTTACCTGCTCCAGGTGGGCCCATTAAAATAATGTTTTTCTTCATAATTAGCGACCTCCACCAGCAACAACTTCATCAAATGATTTACCAGCGAGCAAACCATCGATTTGGCTATTGAGTTCTAATGCAACACCGACAACGATAATCATACCAGTTCCGCCAAGAGCAAGCGATTGGTTCGAACCAAAAATGCCTGACATGGTGAGAATAGCTGGCAAAGCGGCAATAAAGGCGAGGGCAGCAGCGCCAATAACGGTAACGCGATTGAGCACTTTGCGCACATACCTTTCAGTTTCGTTACCTGGTTTGATACCAGGAATATAACTTCCATTCTTTTGGAAGTTTTCAGCCAGCTGTTGCGGGTTGATTTGTAAATTAGAATAGAAGAAGGTAAATAAGACAGTGAGAACGATATAGATAATCAGTCCCCAAGGCATATACCAACTCGTTCCGTTGACGCCTGGCATTTCAAAGAGCGTTGAGGTATTAAAGATACCGAGCCAAGAAGCGTCTGATGCTGACGGATCAACAAAGGCGACAATCACGCTTGGCACCATTAAGATTGAACTGGCAAAGATGACAGGAATGACACCAGCGGAGTTAATCTTAATAGGCAAGAACGATGCTCTCGCCATACTTTGAGTTTGACCACCACTTTTGCCTGAGTGTTGAACAGGAATTTTTCTTTTGGACATTTCGATGAAAGTAACAAAAGAAATAATGGCCAAATAACACAAGATATAAAGGACAAATTGGAAGATTCCAGCGAGCTCATTGCCAGTACCTTGAGCTGTTCCAACCCAAGTGGCGTAAGCTTGATAAATCTGTGTCGGCAAGGATGAGACAATACCGGCGAAGATAATCATGGAGATACCATTTCCAATACCTTTTGATGAGATTTGGTCGCCTAACCACATAACAAGAAGTGATCCAGCGAGCATAACGACGACGACATAAGTATATGTCAACCACTCATACGAACCTGTTTCAAAGGTGATATACGAACTATTTTGCATTGTTTGAATAACGCCATACGCTTGTACAGCACCAATCATCAATGTTAGATAACGAGTGGCTAATTCAATTTTCTTTCGACCATACTGCCCTTGTCGTTTTAACTCTGATAGAGCAGGCAAGACATCAGTTGAAAGAAGTTGAATAATAATTTGTGAAGTAATATATGGAGAAACCCCAAGAGCGAAGATGGAGAATGTTTGAAGCGTTCCACCACCTAGTAAGTTCATCAAACTCAAAGCATTGTTTGAGTTCAAATATTCTTTTAGATCGCTACTTAGTGTCACACCAGGCACAGTAATTTGTGCGCCGATACGGAAGACGAGAAGAATCATGATCGTAAAAAGTAAACGATCCATGATTTCTTTATTTTTTAAGATAGCGCCTAGTTTCTTCATACTTAAATGACCTCAACTGTTCCGCCAGCATCGACGATGGCTTTTTCAGCAGACTTAGAGAATTTATTAGCTTGAACAGTTAACTTTTTCTCTAAAGTTCCGTTTCCTAAAATTTTTAATCCATCATATTCCTTGGTTAATAAACCAGTTTCTTTTAATAATGCTGGGGTGATGAGTGTGCCATCGTCAAAACGATTTAACGAAGACACATTAACGGTTGCATAGACGACGCGATTGGCATTTTTAAATCCACGTTTTGGAATTCTTCTAAAGTATGGCATTTGGCCACCTTCAAATCCTAATGGAACGCCGCCGCCACTACGGGCATTTTGACCTTTGTGACCTTTACCGGCTGTTTTGCCGTTTCCAGATCCGATTCCACGCCCTTTGCGGAAATTATCGCGGCGCGCGCCTTCGCTCGCTTGAAGTTCATGCAATTTCATTTCGTGTGCACCTCCCTACTTAAACATATTATTTATTGTAATCAATGTTATTGTTCTTGACTACGAAGAGCTTTAACATCCTTATAACTCTTTAGACGTGACAAGCCCTCATTGGTCGCACGAATAACGTTGATTGGAGCACGTGATCCATAAACTTTAGAACAGACATTTTGCACGCCAGCGAGTTCAAGGATTGCACGGACAGGTCCTCCTGCGACCACACCAGTACCTTCTGGAGCAGGTTTGAGATAAACATTACATGCACCATATTTACCGATGACTTCATGGGAAAGGGTTGCACCTTTGCTCAATTTGATAGTATGAAGATTCTTTTTAGCAGCTTCAGTGGCCTTTTTAATGGCGTCAGGGACTTCAGCAGCTTTGGAAAGAGCAAAACCATATCGACCTTTGCGGTCGCCGATAACGACGAGGGCGGTAAATTTCATGCGTCGACCACCTTTGACGGTTTTTGAGACGCGATTGATATAGACGACTCTTTCTTCAAATTCTTTGACTTCTTCGCGAGGAGCACGTTCACGCTTGTCGCGTCGTGGTCCTTTGCGATCACCACGAGGATGACGTCTTTGACCCGCTTCACCATTTGGAGCGGATTCAGTTGATGGTTTGGTTTCTTCCACAGCGTTTGGTGTGGCGAGTTCCTTTTTTTCTTCTTCCATTATTTCATCCTCCTTAGAATTTTAAGCCAGCTTCACGAGCAGCTTCAGCCAAAGCTTTAACGCGGCCGTGATAGAGATAGCCAGAACGATCGAAGACAACAGCTTTAATACCTTTTGCCAAGGCTTTTTTAGCAATATCTTCGCCAACTTTAGCAGCAGCTTCAATGTTGCTGCCATTTTCGAGTTTTAAACTCATTGAAGATGAAGCGACGAGAGTGACGCCTTTCACATCGTCGATTAATTGAGCTTCAATGTTTTTATTTGAACGGTAGAGGCAGAGTCTTGGGCAACTTGCAGTACCACTGATTTTTTCTCTAATACGAGCATGTCGTCTCAAACGAGAAATATTTTTTGATTCTTTCTTAATCATAGATTAACTCCGCCTTTCTATTTCTTACCGCCAGCAGAAGCACGTTTACCTTCTTTGGTGTGAACAACTTCTGTTTTGTAGCGAATACCTTTACCAAGATATGGTTCAGGTGGGCGTACTTCGCGAATGCGAGCCGCTGTTTGACCAACAGCTTGCTTGGAAATACCTTCTACTACGATTTCTGTAGCGCTTGGGCAAGAAATTTTTACTCCTTCATTCGGAGTGATGGTCACAGTATGGCTATATCCAGCCCATAAGACGACATTTTCGCCTTGCATTTGGGCTTTATAACCAATACCTTTCATTTCTAATTCTTTTTTGTATCCTTCGCTGACACCGACAACGGCGTTGTGAACATTGGCACGGGTTGTGCCATGATTTTGTTTGGTTTGTTTGAGTTCGTTGCGACGAGTAAAGGTCACTGTTCGATCATCAATGTGAACATCGATGCCGGAATTGATTGCTACTTCAAGGGTACCTTTTGGACCTTTGACAATTGCTTTAGAACCTTCGACAGTCAATGTAACATTTTCAGGAAGAATAATATGTTTATTACCAATACGAGACATATTTTAACCTCCTACCAAATATAGGCGAGCACTTCGCCACCAACGCCGAGTTTACGGGCCTTTGCATCGCTCATAACACCTTGTGAGGTAGAAATGATAGCAATACCTAAACCTTTGAGAACTCGAGGAAGTTTATCAGCACCGACATTAACGCGTAAGCCTGGTTTAGAAATGCGTTTTAAACCAGAAATAACTCTTGTGCCATCGGCTGTATAGCGAAGGGTGATAATCAATTCTTTTTTGACATCGCCTTTCACTTTATATTCACTGATAAATCCTTCTTCTTTTAAGATTTTTGCGATTTCAACTTTCATCTTAGATGAAGGAATAGAAACTGTTTCATATTTGAGAGCATTTGCATTGCGGATGCGTGTGAGCATATCAGCAATTGGATCTGACATCATAATCGTTTTTCCTCCTTATTACCAAGATGATTTTTTCATGCCGGGAATTTCGCCTTTGTACGCTAATTCGCGAAGGCAAATACGGCAGAGATGAAATTTTGAATAGACAGCGTGAGGACGTCCGCAACGTTCACAGCGTGTATATTCTTGAACTTTGTACTTTTTTGGTCTCGCGCAGCGGACCTTTGCACTTGTTTTAGCCATTTAGTTTTAGGACTCCTTTCTTATCTGTGGAAGGGCATTCCGAGAAGTTGTAGTAATGTGAATGCCTCTTCATCTGTTTGAGCGGTAGTAACGATGACCACATCCATACCGCGCACTTTATGAACCTTATCGTAATCAATTTCAGGGAAGATAAGTTGTTCTTTAATACCAAGCGTGTAATTACCACGACCATCGAATGCGTTTTTACTTACGCCGCGGAAGTCACGAACGCGTGGGAGCGCGATACTGACTAATTTATCAAAGAATTCATACATTCTTGTTCCGCGAAGCGTGACTTTGCATCCAATAGCTTGGCCTTCACGCAATTTGAAGGAAGCAACAGACTTTTTAGCGCGTGTCACAACTGGTTTTTGACCAGTGATGATGGCTAATTCATTGACTGAATCTTCCAATCTTTTTGCATCCGAGACAGCGTCGCCAACACCGATATTGATGACGATTTTCTCAAGAGCAGGAATTTGCATCGGAGATGAATATTGATATTTCTCTAACAATGCTTTTCTTACTTCGCTTTCATAATGAGCTCTAACGCGAGGGATATAAGCGCTCACTTTGTGTGCTGAGGTTGTTTTCTTTTCAACTTTTTTTGTTTCAGCTTTTGGCGCTTCTTCTTTTACAGCAGCGGTCTTTTTCGCTGTTGTGCTCGCTTTTTTAGCAGTTGTACCGGAGGTTTTCTTCGCTGTACTTGTCGTTTTCTTTTTAACTTCTTCAGCCATTGTTCTATCCTCCTTATAATACTGATCCGCTGGCTTTCGTCACGCGAACCTTTTTGCCTTTCACTTCTTTATGAGCGATACGAGTTGGTTTTTTTGTTTTTGGATCGACAATCATGACATTTGATGCATCAATTGGTGCATAGACTTCCATAATTGTTCCTTCAGGATTTTGTTGAGTTGGTTTTTTGTGTTTTTTACGGACATTGACGTTTTCCACTACCACGCGATTAGATTTCGGATCAACTTTTTGAATGATTCCGACTTTACCTTTATCGCGCCCAGCGATAACGATGACTTTATCACCTTTAACTAGATTCATCGTTTTTCCTCCTTATAACACTTCTAGAGCTAATGAGACAATTTTCATGAATTTATCTCCTTGCTCTCTGAGTTCGCGGGCTACTGGTCCAAAAACACGAGTTCCAACTGGTGCACAATCATCATTAATAACAACAACAGCGTTATCATCAAAACGAATGGTTGAACCATCTGGACGATTGATGGCCTTTTTAGTGCGAACGATGACGCATTTGACGACATCGCCTTTTTTCACTTTTGCGTTTGGGATGGCGTCTTTAACGGCACATAAGATAATGTCGCCGACGGATGAAGATTTGCGGTTTGAACCACCGTAGAGGCGGAAGGCGCGAACTTTTCTTGCTCCGGAATTATCGGCAACAACAAGATTTGTTTCGTTTTGAATCATTATTCATTTTCCTCCTTTGCTTCTTTTTCGGCGGTCTCTTCACTGGTAGCTGTCTCTTCAACTTCGCCAGTTAAGATTTCTTCTTTTAATTCAGCTTCGGCTTCTTTTACGCTCAATTCAGCGTGTTTATCGATTGAGACGAGTCTAAATCTTTTTAATGCGCTGAGAGGACGAGTTTCCATGATTGTGACGGTATCTCCGACTTTACATTCATTTTTCTCATCATGGGCATAATATTTTTTACTATATTTAACGCGCTTGCCGTATTTAGCGTGTTTTTTGTGAGTTTCAACAAGGACGACGATGGTCTTGTCATTTTTGTTTTGAACGACGACACCTTGAATTGTTCGTCTGGATACATTATTTCTTTCCATAACCATTTATCTCCTTATTTTCCTTGTAATTCGCGCTCGCGAATAACCATATTGATACGGGCGATGTCTTTTCTCACAGTAATGACATCTTCACCTCTTTCGAGAGCTCCAACAGCTTTTTTACGTCTTAACTCGAAGAGTTGTTCTTTGAGAGAGTAGAGTTTTTCGTTAAGTTCACTCGTACTCATATCGCGGACTTCAGAAATTTTCATCTCTACTTTTCTCCTTTCTTCACCACTTTACATTTAAGTGGCAATTTGTAAGCGGCAAGTCTTAATGCTTCTATTGCATCAGCATCTGGGACTCCGCCGATTTCAAACATAACGCGGCCTGTTTTGACAACGGCGACCCATAATTCTGGACCACCTTTTCCTGAACCCATACGAGTTCCGGCAGCCTTTTTAGTTTTGGCTAAATGTGGGAAGATACGAATCCAAATCTTACCACTTCTTTTTGTGTATCGAGCCAAGACGATACGGGCAGCTTCAATTTGACGAGCGCTGACCCAATTTCCTTCAAGAGCTTGGAGACCATAATCGCCAAAAGTGACTTCAGTTCCGCCCTTTGAATGTCCTTCATATTTAATAATATGTGGACGGCGATATTTTGTTCTTTTTGGTTCTAACATGATTATTCTCCTTTCGCTTCAGAGACTTCAGTTTTAGGAGCAGCTTTTTCTTTTCTAATTTCACCGCGGCAGATCCACACTTTAACGCCTAAGCGTCCGTATGTAGTAGCAGCTTCAGCAACAGCGTAGTCGATGTCGCTGCGGAGAGTATGAAGAGGAATAATGCCTTCTTTATAGCCTTCGCTACGAGCGATATCAGCTCCGCCTAGACGACCACTGACGACTGTACGGCAGCCTTTAGCGCCGGCTTTTCGTACTTTTTGAATGGTCTTTTTCTGAGCGGTTCTAAAACTTGCTCTTTCTTCTAATTGTTTGGCAATGCTTTGAGCGACTAAGTTCGCATCCAAATCTGGAGATTTAACTTCGACGACATCAAGTCTTAAATTGGCACCGCCAACAAATTTAGATAAGTCTTTCTTTAATTTTAAGATGTTTTTGCCATCTTGACCGAGGACAACACCTGGACGAGCGACAAAGATGTAAACTACTACTTTTTGACCTTTGTCAGTCTTGGTTCTTTCAATCTCAACATGCGAGAGAAGTGCCTCTTTAAGATTTTTTGTCAAATATTGACGAATTTTAATGTCTTGATTGAGATAGACATGATATTCTTTGTCATCAGCATACCAACGCGAATTCCAATTGCGGTTGATTCCAATGCGCATGCCGACTGGATTAACTTTTTGACCCATTGATTCTTTCCTCCTATCTCATCTTGACTACCACGGTGATGTGGCAGGTTCTTTTTACTAAGCCAGAAGCAGAACCTTTTGCTCTTGGCATATATCTTTTCATCTTAAGGCCATCGTTGGCATAGATGGTATCGATGTAAAGACTATTTTCATCCATTCCGAAGTTGTTTGTCGCGTTGGCAGTAGCGGATTTAATCACTTTCATGACTGGTTCGCTAGCAGCGCGATTGACATTGTGAAGGATACCTAATGCTTCCTTAACACTCTTACCTCGGACGAGATCGATGACGAGTCGAGCTTTGCGCGGGGTAATGCGAACATTAGTTGCAATCGCACGAGCTTCAGTCGGCATCGGTTTAGAAGGTTTTTTTGGCTCGACTGCTTTGACAGGTTTTTCCTTTTTTGCTTTTTTAGCTTTTGGAGCAGTTTCTTCAGCAGGAGCAGCTGTTTCGACTGGGGTTGTTTCTTCTACAACTTTTTCAGTTTTGTCAGCGACTTTTTTCGTTTTCTTTTCTGCCATATTGACCTCCATTATTTACCAGCCGCAGCCGCTTTATCTTCAGCGGTATGGCCAGTGTGTCCTGTATATTTTCTGGTCGGTGAGAATTCGCCGAGTTTATGTCCAACCATATCATCGGTGACATAAACAGAGATATGTTCTTTTCCGTTATAGACGGCAAAGGTGTGGCCCACAAATGCTGGGTAAATGGTTGAGCGGCGCGACCATGTCTTAATGATCTCTTTTTTACCGCTTTCATTGAGTGCTTCGACTTTTTTGAGAAGATATTCATCGACGAATGCACCTTTTTTCAAACTACGTGCCATTATTTTTTCCTCCTTTTACCTATTTCGCGTTGCGGCGACGGACGATTAATTTGCCGGACGCTTTCTTACTATTTCTTGTCTTCACACCGAGAGCTCTCTTGCCCCATGGGGTTCTTGGAGCATCGCGGCCGACTGGGGCTTTACCCTCACCACCACCGTGTGGGTGATCATTAGGATTCATGACCGAACCACGAACGGTTGGTCTTTCGCCCTTCCATCTGGTCTTACCGGCTTTGCCGAGATTGATAAGGTTATAATCTTCGTTGCCGACAATACCGATTGTAGCACGGCAGGTGCTAACGACTTTTCTCACTTCGCCAGAAGCGAGACGAATGATGGCATATTTGCCTTCGAGACCGAGCACTTGAGCACTCGTCCCAGCAGCACGGCACATTTGTCCACCTTTACCAGGTTTTAATTCAACATTATGAATGAATGTACCTTCTGGAATATTTTTTAGTTGCATTGCATTGCCAACAAGAATGTCACATGCATCTCCAGACACAACTTTGCTACCGACATTCAAACCCTTTGGGGCGAGAATGTATCTTTTCTCTCCGTCGGCGTATGAGAGCAAACAAATGTTTGCATTACGATTTGGATCATATTCGATTGTTTTGACCGTCGCTGGGATATTATCTTTATCGCGTTTGAAGTCAACAATGCGGTATTTGCGTTTATGGCCACCACCAATATGGCGAGTAGTAATAATGCCTTGGTTGTTTCTTCCGCCTGTTTTGGTCAAACTGACTAATAAGCTTTTCTCAGGAGTAGCGGTCGTAATTTCTTCGAATGTCGAATTGGTCATATTACGACGTGATGGAGAAGTTGGTTTATAACTTCTGATAGACATTTCATTTCCTCCTATATTTATCTTTCGTTATTCTTTGAATAAGTCGATTGCTTCACCACTGGCGATAGTGACAATCGCTTTCTTATATCCCGGCAAGGTTCCTTTATATCTTGTTCCTCTTGTTAGGGATTTAGCCGCCACATTGCTAACTTTGACATCGACAACTTTGACTTGGAAAATTCTTTCAAAGGCAAGTTTGATTTCTGTCTTGTTAGAATTTTTATTAACTTTAATGGTGACTTTGTTTTCGTTTTGCATTAACGCCATGGTTTTTTCAGTGATGACTGGTTTATCAATCACGGCGTAATCTTTTTCTGTCGCTTTTGGGAAGCGTTCAGTTGTTGCGCTTTGTTTTTTTGCTTTGCGTGCCATATTACTTTAATGCCTCCTCAATAGATTTAGCGGCTGTTTGGCTCATGACGAGGGTATCGACATTGAGCAAGTCAACAACGCTGACATTGTCTGAAGTAACTAATTTGACCCAAGCAAGGTTTCTTGCTGAGGCAAACATTGCTTCATCGATTTCATCGACGACGACAAGCACTTTGCTGCCGGCTTTAAGAGCATCTAACATAGCGACAAATGCTTTTGTTTTCTTTTCAGCAAACTTAATTTCATCGACAACTGTTAATTTATTTTCTTTAACAGCGAGTGAGAGAGCACTCTTTTTAGCCAAACGATACTCTTTTTTGTTTTGAGAAATCTTGAAATTTTGTGTGCCAT
This sequence comes from uncultured bacterium, assembly GCA_949292105.1. GTDB lineage: Bacteria > Bacillota_I > Bacilli_A > RFN20 > CAG-826 > CASEYK01. The sequence continues at coordinate 25,498 of CASEYK010000016.1, read as the reverse complement.
CTGGCCCAAAGACATTACCGCCTCCGACCCAGATTGGGCTTCTTGTGCTACCAGCACGAGCGCGTCCGGTTCCTTTTTGACGCCATGGTTTTTTACCACCACCGCTCACCTCATGTCTCTTTTTGGTTTTAGCAGTCGCTTGACGCGCATTGCTTTGTTCAACTTGAACGGCATCGAAGAGAGCTTGTTGATGCGGTTCAATACCGAAGACGGAAGCGCTTAAATTTAATTTGGATACTTCTTCGCCAGCCATGTTCATTACTTTGACGCTGACATTTTTCTTTTCTGCCATAATTAATTAACTCCTTTCGTCTTATTCGGCTTTTTCTTCAACAGGTGTACTTGTAACTTCTGGAGCAGCCGCTTCCATAACAGGTGTGCGATCGATGAGCGTCTTAACGACTGGCTTGCCTTTTTGAGCCTTGATTGCACTTCTGATTGTCACAATTGACTTTCTCGGACCAGGAAGTCCACCTTTGATGAGAATGGCATTTCTTTCGACATCAACTTTAATCACAACGAGATTTAAGATTGTTGCCGACTTGTTGCCATGATGTCCAGACATGTGTTTACCAGGAATAACGCGGTTATTGCAACGCCCATTATTGGAGAATGAGCCTTGTCCGCGGTGATAACCTGAACCATGACCTTTTGGACCGATGGTCATATGCCAGCGCTTGATTGTACCAGCATAGCCTTTGCCTTTGCTTGTTCCAATAACATCGACGACATCACCAGCTTTGAACATATCGACGGTGATTTTATCGCCTAATTTGTAATTGGCCATTTCATCTCCTCGTAATTCAGCACTGATTTTGTGAGGATTGGTACCAGCCTTCTTGGCAATGCCTTTTTCACATTTATTAGCACGGCTTTCTTTCATGTCTTCATAGCCGACTTGAACAGCTACATAACCATCTTTCTCAAGCGTCTTAACTTGAGTGACAACATTTGGCAAGACTTCAACGACTGTCACAGGATACATGGTGCCATCTTCAGCGAAGACTTGGGTCATGCCCATTTGACGACCTAATATTGCTTTCATTGTGTCTTACCTCCTTATAGTTTGATTTCGATATCAACTCCTGAAGGTAAATCGAGATTTTTTAGTGCGTCGATTGTTCCTTTGCTTGGATTGACAATATCGATAATTCTTTTGTGGGTTCTAATTTCGAATTGTTCACGAGAATCTTTGTATTTGTGAACAGCTCTCAAGATTGTGAATACTTGTTTTTCCGTCGGGAGCGGAATTGGTCCCACGACCCCAGCATTTGTTTTCACCGCAGCATCAACGATCTTTTTTGCGCTAGCATCAAGGTTAGCGGCATCGTATGCTTTGAGGCGAACCCGAATCTTTGTTGTTTTTGCCATGAACTTTCCTCCTAATATCACTTCAGGCTTGACTTGTCCGCTCAGTGAGAATTCCCGAATATACCTTCATGACAACGCCTGTGGGTGTATCCGCAACCTCGCACATCAACGCGAGCAGTCAACGTTTAGAATATACCCCTCTTTACGCGTGCATGTCAATAACTTTTTATAAAAAATAAGAAAAAGCCCAATCAATGCTTATGATTGGACAAACTAATCGACGAAAAAAAGATAAATTATTGATGTTTTTTTAAGAAATTTTCATACGAGAACTGACAACCACAATACTCTTGAAAATACAAGTTAAACTGCCGACAGATGACGAGTTCTTTTTCGTAACCATTATTCTTTTTAAAATCCGCACAAAGCCATTTAACGTTAGGAAATTCTTTTTCCAAATCCAACCCAATCGCGTTTATGTCTTGAGCATTTTTATATCGGGATATACTCATAACTGTACCAAAATAATCAAAATTATGGTCTTGTGCATATTGATATCCGTAGGTTAATCTATAACGAAAGCAAAGTCGACATCTTTCGTGGCCTTCTTTATCGCTCTCGTGACCTTTGATATAACATAAAAATTCTTGTGGATTATATTTGACTTCAACAATTTCAATCTCATCTCGCCCAATGAGATGAAGATATTTTTTTAGTTCGTTTTTTCGTCGATAAAATTCTTCTTCTGGATAAATATTTGAGTTGTTATAAATAATAGTAATATCGAAAAAATCTTTGAGTATATCAAAAGGAACACTAAAGCACGGTCCACAACAAACATGGAGCAATAATTTTGGCTTTTTGCCATCATTTTTGATATTTTCAAGGGTTTTATAAAGAGTTTTTTGATAATTTACATTGTTATTCATAAATAAACATTGCATCGCCGAAAGAAAAAAAGCGATATTTTACTTCTACTGCATGGCGGTAAACTTCAAGAGTAAATTCTCGACCCATAAAAGCGCTGACAAGCATAATCAGTGTCGATTTAGGAAGATGAAAATTTGTAATAACGGCTTTGACAACTTTAAATTCATAGCCCGGCTTAATAAAGATATTCGTTTTCTCTTTGCTCGCCACTATTTTATGATACTTGTTGAAATTAGCTTCAAGCGTTCTAATCGCTGTTGTACCCACCGCAATTATTCTTCTATGTTCAGCCAAAGCGAGGTTAATTCTTTGCGCAGCTTTTTCACTTATTTCATATTCTTCTTCATGCATGTGATGGTCTTCGACTTTATCAACTTTTACTGGTCTAAAAGTACCTAAGCCGATGTGAAGAGTAATATCAATAATTTCAATTCCTTTTTCTTCAATTCGCTTGAGCAATTCTGGAGTGAAATGAAATCCAGCAGTTGGAGCTGCTGCACTGCCTTCAACTTGCGCGTACACTGTCTGATAACGATTTTTATCGCCAACTTGTTTTTTAATGTAAGGTGGAAGAGGCATTTTGCCTAATTTATCTAATATCTCAAGAAAAATTCCATCATATTCAAATTTAATGATTCTTATTCCTTCGTCTTTAATTCCAAGACAGATTCCTTTAAGTTCATTATTTTCGCCAAAATAAATTTCAGTTCCAACTTTAATGGATTTAGCAGGTTTACTCATACACTCCCATTCATCTTGACTTCCTTCAATTTGATGTAAAAGAAGTAATTCAATATGAGCGCCTGTTTCTTTTTTTATTCCAAGCAAGCGAGCTGGAATAACCTTAGTGTTGTTTCGAACAAGCACATCACCCGGTTGCAAATAATCGATAATATTAAAGAAATGCTGATCAACATAGGTTTTATCTTTTTTATTAACGACTAAAAGACGGGAATGATCTCGAATTTCTGATGGAGATTGAGCAATAAGTTCTTCTGGCAGGTCAAAGTCAAAGAGTTTAATATCCATTAGAAACCCCTTTCATCGCCATATTTTTCTATCATTTGCTTTTTGAATTCTAAAAAGCGATCTTCCTTTATTGCTTTTCTCGCTTCTTCCATCATGTGAATAAGAAAACGAACATTATGGATGGTGAGTAGACGCTTGCCAAATGTTTCATCACAAACGTATAAGTGTCGCAAATACGCTTTTGTATAATGCTGGCAGCACTCACAGTCGCATTCATCATCTAATGGTGAAAAATCTTCTTTATATTGAGCGTCACGAATATTAACTCGGCCTTTTGATGTCATAAGAGCGCCATGTCGAGCTAAACGAGTAGGCAAAACACAGTCAAACATATCGACGCCATTTTCGATACCTTCTAAAATATAGTCGATTGAGCCGACACCCATGATATATCGAGGTTTATCCTCTGGCAAATAAGTAACTGCATATTTAACCATCTGCGAATAGACTTCTTTAGGCTCACCAATTGATGTTCCGCCGATGGCATAGCCAGGAAAATCAAGTTTTGCTAGTTCCTTAGCACACCACTCACGCAAATCTTGATATTCGCCACCTTGAACAATACCAAATAATGCTTGATCATCTCTTTGATGAGCAGCTTGACAGCGAGCAGCCCAACGAACTGTTCTTTCCGTCGATTCTTTAACGTACTTATAATCTTGTGGATAAGGAATACATTCATCTAGCACCATAATGATATCAGCGCCGAGTTTTTCCTCAATTTCCATAACCGATTCAGGAGTAAAAACCATAATGTCACCATTGAGATGATTTTTAAATTTAACGCCTTGCTCATTAATCTTTCTTCTTTCGCTTAAAGAGAATACTTGAAAACCGCCGGAATCAGTTAAAATTGGACCATCATAATTCATAAACTTATGTAGTCCACCTGCTTTTTGTACAATATCTTCTCCAGGCCGCAAAGAAAGATGGTAAGTGTTAGCCAAAATAACACCTGCACCTAGTTGTTTTACTTCTTCAGGTGATAAGGTTTTGACTGTTGCTAAAGTTCCTACCGGCATAAACATCGGGACTTCAACATCACCATGTGGAGTATGCAAAATGCCGTATCTGGCCTTTGAATGCGCATCTTTATGCAAAATTTCAAGAAAAAAGTTATCCATAAATATTAATCAACTTGTTCAAAATCGTCATGGCGTCGACCGCAAATCGGGCAGACAAAATCGCTTGGTAAGCAATCGGCTTCAAGAATAAACCCACATATTTTACATTTAAAGTGATGTTTTTTAGCTTTTTGAATATCGTTGTGATGCGGGCTAAATAATTCTTCAATCATCTTGTTCATCACATTGACATCTTCATCTTTTAAAGCAGATTTAATTGTTAAAGAAGTGTCTAAATAGCGATTTTTAGGCAAACATTTGAGCTTCTCTTGCATTAATCGCTTGGCTTGAGGAGCCCATGAACCATTTTCAACAAATCCAAAAGTTTTGTTTTGAATATTGTGTGAAACTAAAAAAGATAAATATTGTTCCATTTTTGGAAACAAGAACATATTAAATGTCGAGCAGAAAAGAATAACGTTTTGATAAATAAACGATTTTGAAAGAGCAAGAGTGACATCGTCTTGATTCAAATTGACCATCTCGCAAGTAACACCTTTTTTGTTCAACAATTCAACCATTTTCTGAGCCGCGGCATGCGTATGACCATAGACAGAGGCTGAGACGACTAACACGCCATCTTTCTCTGGCATATAACTTGCCCATTTTGTGTACAAATCAAGAAACTGAGGTATTAATTTAGTATGAATTGGACCATGGAGAGGACAAATTCTTTCGATACTGAATTTACTAGCTTTTGTGAGGGCAGATAAAACTTGCTCGCCATATTTTCCAACAATGTTTGTATAATAGCGTCTCGCTTCATCAATTAGTTCATCTTGATTTGGATATAAACTTGAATCCAATTCATCAAAGATTGTAAAAGAACCAAATCCGTCTGCACTAAAAAGTGTTCTAATGGTAGGGTCATACGACATCACAACTTCAGGCCAATGAACCATCGGCGCATTAAAGAAAACAAGCTGATGTTTTCCAAGAGAAAGGGTATCGCCCTCCTTAATGAGGTGATGTTTATGAATGTTGGCAGAAGGGAAAAATTGTTTTAATAAGTTTAACCCCATTGGTGATATATAAACTTCAACATCAGGGAACAATTCTAAAATTCTCACAATGCCACCGGTGTGATCTGGTTCAAGATGATGAATGACGAAATAATCGAGTTTTCGCCCATTCAATGCTTTTTGTAATTCTTCAATAAACTTGTCAACAAGTGGAACTTCAATCGTATCAAGTAAACAAGTCGCTTTATCTAAATAAAGATAGGAGTTATACGACATACCTTTCAAAAGAGGTATTTCGCCTTCAAAGATTCTTTCTTGCGGGTTGTTCAATCCAAGAAAATATAATTCATCACAAATTTGTTTCATAAATTTGTCTCACTTTCTTTAACTATTATAAAGGCGTTTGACAAAGATGTATAACAAAAGCGATTAAAACTTAAAATCAATATTTTGGAGCGCACCGATACTCTTCAGTACTTGAGGTCGCTTTCTAAACGAAAAGAAAATAAAGTAGCCAACAATCATTACAACAAGTTCACCGAGTGCGACAGAAAGCATCGAGATAAATAAAGGTTCATTTATTAGCCAATAAAGTTCAAGCCCAACAATAACACCATTAAAAATAACTGGAAAAATAACAGCTAGTAAAAGATGCTTACAAAAGAAAATACACACACAAGATAAAAGGGTGGCTAAAGTGCCAAATAAAACATCGAAGAAACCAAGTGGAGATGCGATGTTAGCAAGAGCACATCCTAAACAAATTCCAAAAGTATAGTCTTTGCGAAAAAAAGTAAGTAAAACCAAAATCTCTGCAAAGCGAAATTGAATACCTTCAAAAGATATGGGGTAGGTTATCAAAGTCAAGATGACATATAGAGCAGCAATAATTCCGTTAGCGGCGATTGACTGCGTTAATTTGTTGTTCATTTTTATTCTCCTTGTTTGATTGGGTGGTTAGCAAGGACAACACCCATTTTTTAACTAAATATAATATATAATAATGCGATGACAGCTAGCAATAAAAATACAGATAAAACAGAGATAACAATAATTGTCTGTTTGTCTAACTTTTTTCTTTTTTCAGGCGTTTTATCATCAAAATCTCTATTATTCATCACATTGAATTTCCTTAATAATGAGCGGGGCAAGATCGACAACCGAAACATGCGAATTTATTGTCTTTTCAATCGAATTAGTGACAACAATATCGTCGATTTGCTTCATTTTTAGTAATTTTGATGACTTTTTTGATAATACAGCATGCGAGGCGGCAACTAAAATTAAACGAGCATTTTTTTCTTTTAAGAGATTGATAGCAGAAATTAAAGTTCCACCTGTATCGACGATGTCATCGACGATAATACAAACTTTATTTTCGACATCCGCACTCGAATAAAGATGTTCAGCTTGATTGGGCTTAGGTCGATATTTATCCAAAATGATAACATCAACTCCACCTAAGTATTCACCAAGTAAATGCGCTCTCTGATTTGAACCGTGATCCGGTGAAACAACAACCACATCTTTAAGATCGATATGATGACTAGCAAAATAAGATTGATAATATTCACTAAACAATGAAGTTGTAGGTTGATTTATGAAAGGAGTTTTAAAGAACGAAACTATCTCTTCATGATGCACATCAAATGTAATTATTTTATCAACATTAGCGGTGTCTAACAGCCTTGCAACAACTTCACATGATACAGGTTCATTTTTAAAAGAAACTCGCTCTTGTCGCGAATAACCAAAATATGGAATGAACAAAATAATTTTCTTTGCTCCACTTCTTTTAATCGAGTCGAGCAAGAGCAACAATTCAAATAGTTTTTCATGGGCGGGTTTTGATGTAGATTGAACAACAATTACCATTTTGTCTTTAACATCGCTCAAACTCTTAACCATTATTTCGCCGTCTTCAAAATGGGTGACTTTGATTTTTCCAATTGGGCAAGACAAAGCATCAGCGATTTTTCTAACCACTTTTTTATTTGAAGAGATTGAAAAAATGATTTTATCCATAGATTACCGATAATATTTTACTATTTTTAAAGCTATTTCGCGATTAATTGAATATTCATCTTTTAATCGTGACTGATCATAAGGCAAATTATGTTCTTTTAAGTATTCCACAAACTGTTTTGTATAAAACCAATAATAAATAGCATTTAATTGGAATGGATTCTTTGGATCATAAACACTGAATTTAAAACCCATATAATATAAAAGACCATCGTGCATGATAAAGTTTTTTGGATCAAAATCCAGCATTAATTCCTCTACTTTAGCTGACCAAGCTAAGATAAAAATCTGTTCATAGTATGAGTCATCTAAATCATGTTCAATTAAAACATCAAGAGCGGTCGGACCAATAACACACTCCATCACAACATTTTGATTTTTTATATCGATACGATAAACTTTTGGAATTCTAATGCCGGTTGTTTTCAACTTTTTATACGCTAGGACAAATAATTGGAATTCATCACTGCGATTTTGATAATCGACAAACAAAAAACGTTTTTTCTTTCTTTCAACAACAAAATTGAATTCATCAAGAGCTTCAACTACTTGATATGATCTCTTTTTACAAATTTTCTCTTCCATCTTATTATTTATTATCCAATCAATTTAAATGTAATGGTAGCACTTTCCGCACTGACATTTTCAAATGTAATCTCGTAAGGAATGGTTGTTCCGTTATGTAATTTTTGATTAGAAAAGAAACTAGAATACTCAGAGACACTAAATGAATCGCCGGTCTTAAATAGCGTGGATGAAGAACCGGCAGCAGAATAACTAGTTTGGAATTTAGTAGATTTATCGGCCGGAATAAGAGCAACTAAATCCTGTCTTAAACTCCTTGTTCCAGAACTATAACTATAAGAAGGAGTATTACTGAACGCATGTCTCACCGAATCAGTCACACCATCAACGAAGGAGTTGCGTGAATTTAATAATCTTCCATCTACATGCAAAATTCTTACACCTGGAGTTGAATAGGTTTTACCGTATCCAGAATAAGAATAAGTAGCGTCTTTTTCCCATAATCCGTCGGGAGTAAGAAGTTCCAAAATTAAATATTCATTAAAAGCATGAGTAATATTATCTGCTTCGGACGGATTGGCCAAAATAATCGAATGGCCACTGCTCGATGAAGGATTAATAGTAATGGTTGCATCACCTTTCACAACATAAGGAGTAGTCCAACCAAAAGCAAATTTAGAATATGCATTATGGTCGCCCACATTGCAGTCTTGCATGTCATATCGGCCTAATGGCGAATGAAGTCCATCATAATCGTAATAATCATCTAAACCAATGACATGGCCATGCTCATGGATGTATGTATGAGCATCAATTGTAATATTGCTCGAGGTTCCATCGTTCATAAAATCAATAGACGCCCAAGCATATGTGTTTGTGATAGGATTAGAAACGCTTGGTGAAGCATAGACATTAGAATAATCCCAATATGTAAACGCCCAAAATGGGTTGTCATCACTGCTCACGCCTGAAATACTCACTTCGTATGGACAAGAGTATACGAGCCAAACACAATCGATATAACCGTCTTTATCAACATCGTAGTCTTTCATGTCATATCCTTGCGTTTTCGCCCATTCAACAGCTTTGTTTAAAACATAAAAAGTTCCACCATCGCCGTATTCATTATCGTTTTTTTCATAAACTTGTTTTGGAGTGAGCCCAATTTCAAACCAATCGGTCACATCTCCGCTAATATTTAAATTGCCATAAGACGATTTATAAAAATAACTTTTGACAGACTCCCATCCAGTATCTTCGGAAGTACCAAAAAAAGCTTTTTCGATTTTTTGTTTATTAGCGGTTGTCGCCTTTGATTCATATCCTTTGATTGTGACTGGAATAACGAGAATATTTGAATCGCCTTCACAAGGTGCATAATAGGTTGAATAATAAGAATTTTGGCCTAAATCGTGATAAGTATTACCAGTCGGGTGGGATAAGCGATCGTAATTACCACTATTCTCTGAATTATCGGATGAATCAATTGAAATACTAATGTCAATTGAACTATCATCGGATGAGTCTTGACCAACTGAAGAATTGTCAGAATAATCAGTGCCGCTATTTGTATCTGATGTGTTTGAAGAACTATCACCAAATCGATAAATAGAACAACCAGAAACTAACATAGCGATAATTGCAACTGCTGGAATAAAATAAAATTTTCCTTTCATAATTTTCTCCCTTCTTTGTAGAAGTAAAAAAACTTCGTTCTTTTATTATAAAGGAAAATCATCTTTATAAAAAACATCAAAATAATATTTTGTTGATTTAAGAGGTTTTCCGTCGTGGTCAATACTTTTTGAAAATTTTAACGCATAATGTTTTATGAGTTCTGGCTGCTTAAATTCAAGAATAGGAATCATCTCTTTATATTCTTTTTTAGCTTCTTCAATCATATCAATAAAAGAAGAATCATGTTCTTGCCCACTTGTTGGGTCTTTCCATATCGAATGTGAATTGTTTAAATAATCGACTTTATTGTCATCGTCAACTTTCAAAGGGTGGCATAATGCATTTTTTAGAGTAAAGAAATTATGTTTTTCAAAATGCCTTTTTTTCACTCCAGTTGGGGAATATAAGAAACTATTAACACGCTTCATACATTTTACGCTTTGATAAAAAGTGTGACGCGTGATATAAGTCGCTGTTGGAAAAAGTTGCCTTGCCAAATGATAATACATGAGTGAAATAGTCTTTAATTGCTTGTTAGAAAGAGCAAGACAAGTCTTTGGGTTAAAATTATGAATGTTATACCTTTTGCGGAATAAAACATCGAGATGGCACTCAAAAACAGCGTGAAACCAATTGTATTTCGCGCTGTTCATGTCTCTTCCAGTTGTAAAACCAGTACGATAAAAAATATAAGGGTGGGTGTTTCGATCGATGCAATAATGCAAAAGGAAACCTTTTATATATTGTTTAAGAACTAAGTAACTCCAATCGTTCTTTTGATTGTTCATATATTCAACCATAAAACTGATAATGGGAGCAATGTCGTGATGATGGAGCAAATGACCAAAATCTCGCACCTCGTCTTCGTTATGTTTTTTGACTAAATCGCCAATGCCATAATAATAAAAAGGATCTGGTCCCTGCGCGCCAACAAGAGCTGCTTGGCGATTCTTTTCTTCTTTGTTTAAGAGAAGATCCATAACGATGTAATGGGTAAGAATATGAGGCATTTAACTAATCCAACTATTATCTATTTCTATTATAACTTAATTTTCTTTTTTTCGATCTGTTCTTCATAAGTTTGAATTTGCTCATCGATATTTAATTCTTTGAACTGATTCATATACAAATGATGATACCATCCTTTCTTTTCGATGAGCTGAGTATGATTGCCTTCTTCGACAATCTTGCCTTTGTCCAAAACGATAATGCGGTCCGCTTCAACAACAGTCGAAAGACGGTGAGCAATAATAATTGATGTTCGATCTTTTAGAAAAGACCCGATCATTTTTTGAATGTTATATTCGGTCTCTGTATCAATTGAACTTGTTGCTTCATCCAAAATAATGATTTGTGGTTTTCTCAAAAGAGCACGAGCAAATGAAATTAATTGTTTTTGGCCAGTTGAAAGCTGGTTGCCACCATCATCGAGTTTGGAATTATATCCTTGAGGTTGAGAGCGAATAAAATCATCAATGCCAACAATTTTACAAACATCAATAATTTCTTCTTCAGTGGCATTCATATTGCCATATCGCAAATTATCAAAATAGGTGGCGTTAAAAACGAACGGATTTTGTTGAACATAACCAATGTTGCTTCTAATCCAACCAACGCTGCGATTTCGATAGTCAATATCATCGATGAGTAACTCGCCACTGCTCGGTTCATAGAAACGACAGAGCAAATTAACAACTGTTGTCTTACCACTTCCAGTTTCGCCCACGATTGCTACACTTTCGCCTGGATTTATTTTTAAATTGAAGTGGGAAATTACATCTGGATTATCGGCGTAATGAAAACTAATATCTTTAAACTCAATTTTGCCGTGCATCGGTTCAAAATTTTCGACTTTATTATCAAATAAGCCTCCATACTTTGCTACAACATCTTCTCTATCGACGATTTGCGGTTTAGTGTTAATCAGTGATAAAACTTTCTCCACGCTCGCTTGCGTTGACATAAACTCTGAGAATAAATCGGTGAATTGGGTAATAGGAGTATAAATAGATGAACAGCAAGAAATAAAGAAAGTAAAAATGGCGATGCTGCCTGTCACATCTGAGCGCAAATGCAAAACATATTCGCCGACAATAATGATTAAACCAGAGGTAATAGCTGAAGCGATAGAAACAATAGGAATAAAGAATCCATTGAATGTCATAGCTCTTCTTCTTTTTTTACGAATATCTTCAGTAATTTCGTCTGCTTCGCGATGAATTTCCCTTTCAATCGCCAATATTTTTATCGTTTTTGCACCATTAATGCATTCAGCTAACCAACGGACAAAGTTAGAATAAGAATTGCGAGCAATGCGGTGTAATTTTAAAACAATGCGTTCAAAAATCGGAATTACAATGATGAGAATTGGAGTAATGGCAAGAACTAAAAATGAGAGGGCAACATTATATGAAAACATACTGACCAAGATGAAAAATAAATCAAAGAAAATCCATAATAAAGATATAAAGCCATTGCTAATCATATCGGCGATATCTGAGCAGTCACTGCCCATGCGGGCGATAAGCCATCCGCTCGGTGTCTTATCGTAATATGAAAAGGATAATTCTTGAACTTTTCTAAATGAATCGCGACGAAGATCAACAACGACATGCATAACCATGAGATTTGATAGATAGAAATTAATAAAAATACCAACGGAGCGAATGATGATTGAGACAACATAGAAAATGCAGACGCCCCAAAAACTTAAATCGAATTGAATTCCAAAAATGAAAGATACATGGATAACCAAATCATTAATATTTGAAGAGTGAGGACCTTGAAGCGTCGAAATAATGGATGCAGATAAAAGCGGGAAACAAGAAGAATCGATAAATGAAGTCACTATCATCGCCAAAAAGACAAAGAGAAGATATTTCCAACAACGGAAAATATACTTGGATATGCTCACCCAAGTTAATAGATTAAACTTCTTTGGTGTTTTCTCTTCTTGGAAGACAAATGCGTTCGCCACTGTTTAAACCATCCTTGTCTGAATATCGTAAAGTTTTTTGTATAGACCTTCTTCTTGGAGAAGCTGCTCATGCGTACCGCTTTGGCTAACCTTACCTTTATCAATAACAATAATTTGATCAGCTTCATGAGCCGTCGCGATACGGTGAGTAATTATAATGGTAGTTGTTTGTTTTTTATATTTATGAAGTGCTTCACGGATGCGAATATCAGTTTCGGTATCGACAGCTGAAAAAGAATCATCAAAGATAATGATTGGGGGATTGCTTAGCAGCGATCTCGCCATCGCTATACGCTGCTTTTGGCCACCAGACAAAGTCACACCATTTTCACCAACGGGCGTTTCATATTGCTGTTCAAATGACATAATAGAATCGTGAACATCGGCAATTTTGGCTACACTTGTAACTTCTTCATCTGTTGCATCTTTATGAGCAATTCGTATGTTGTTTTTGATTGTGCGCGAAAAAAGGAATGACTCTTGAAGAACACAACACACATTTTTTCGCAAATGCTCTTTTTGAATATCTTGGATATTGACTCCATCAATAATGATTGATCCCTTTTGGTTATCATATAAGCGCGTTAACAGTTGAGCGATAGTTGATTTGCCAGAACCAGTTTTGCCCATGATTGCAACGGTTTGTCCTTGCTTGATATGAAAAGATAATCCATCTAAAACATCTTCATCGCCATCATCATATTTAAAAGAAACATCTTTGAATTCAATATCGCCATGAATAGGTGGTTTGTCACCTGAAATTGTATCTTCAATAGGTTCATTTATTACTAGGTTGATGCGGTCGACAGCAACGATTGCCCTCGCAAAATCAGCGAAAATAGTTGCCATATCGCGGAGCGGCCAAACGACCATCGTTACAAATGAGTTAGTAACAATATATGTTCCTAAAGAAACTGTACCATTAACAACAAAAACTAAACCGACTAATGCCGAAAGAGCAATTTGGCCGAAGACAAGAATATCGGATGATGACCAAAATAGACTAGACACCATACGCCACTTCTTATATTTGCGTTTATAATCAGATAAATATCTTTCGAAATCATCGATTTCATATCGCTCGTTGTTGTATGCTTTTACAATGCGAACAGCGCTTAAATTTTCTTCAATCTTAGCAATCATTTGGCCTTCACTATCATCGGTGCGTCGATATCGCTTGCGAATCTCGTTGATCATAAAAGCCGAATAAATAAATAAAGGCAGCATGATAGCAATACTGACTAATGCTAATTGGTAATTCAAATCTAAAATGATGAAAAAGGAAAAGATAACTAAAAAGATGGCTTGCGCAACATTGAGAGTTTGCATAATGGCAAAACGCCTCAAAACTGATTCGTCGCGCGTACATGTTTGGATGATATCACCCGATTGACATTTCTTTAAAAATGAATATGGCAGTGCCTCAATATGATTAAACATTAACATTTGAGTATTTTTGCCAAATCCTGTCGATGTGTACGATCTTAAAACGATTCTTAAAAAAGTGACAACGGCTAAAATAAGGGCAAGAGATACAAAAATGACGGCAAAAATCCATAAGTTGTTTTCAAGAAAGTCGGCCCCACCATATAGGCTAGTAATAAAAACGCCAAAATGACCCAATTTAGAACCATCGGTTATATCGCCGGTAATGGCGTCGGATAAAATTTTAGTCGTGTAAGTTGAGACAACAGTAAAAAAGACATAAAGGAGCGACAAGACAAAACAAAAAATATACGCTACGCGTCGGCCTTTCATCAATTTCCACATCAAAGAAAAATACTTTTTCACTTTGTGCTCCTTTTTAACTAATTATGATAACCGATTAAAGGCCAGTTTTTAAATTTAAATTTTAAAACTTAGTCTTTAATTTCTTCAAACATCGAGGCTGGTTGTCCACAAACTGGGCAAACAAAATCTTCAGGAAGTTCATCTCCCTCGTAAACATATCCGCAGACCATGCAGCGGAATCGGCGGACTTTTTTCTCTTCTGGTGTCATGATGTTATCCTCCTAGAATTGGTCATTTAATTCTATCATTAAAATTATCCAAAATAAATGGTTTCAAAATAAACGCCAAAATATAACTTTTGGTAGGTTGAATAATAAATTGTTCCATCAGCGCCTACGCTTGAACCACTATCGACATAACTACCCGTGTTATCATTTGAGAATATATATAAATACAAATCATTAAAGAAAGTCGAAATATCATCCAAAATATGATACTGTTTCCAATAATTCGAGTTATATGCACTTTCTTTAAAGATGTTACTGGTCAATGAATTATTAATTTCAATACCGCGCTGCTCATCAATCTGACGAGCAAGATTGAGCATAGAATAAATCGTATTCATATATCCCGAATAGCGAATGTAATCATTAGAACTGGTCAACGATAAATACATAGCTAACAATTGAGCGTCGTTTTCTCTCATCACTCCTTTTGAATGAGCGATTTCGTGTAGCATTGTAAAAGGAATTTCACTATTAGGAATAGAATAATTGATTATGCTCTCTGTCGTAATTGAAAAAAACATACCGGTAATATGAAGTTCTGAATAAAGCCATGGAAAAATCATCTTTTTTGACATATATGAACCACCGATTAAGTATGTAGAATCAATTCTTTGATATTCTTTCATCACGAGTTCATTAAGTTCTGCAAATGTATACGGACAAATAACTTCTCCGCTTTCATCATAAGAAAGTTGATGACTAATGCGATTGAAATCATCGACGAAGTATTGGCATATATCTAGCGCATCATCTTTGCTGACTTCTCCTTCATAAACATGGAGAGGCAAAGGTTTACGGCTGTAAGCAATACCTGCTGTTGATTGATATAAAGTAATAGCAAAAACAAGAAGCAATGGTATAAATAGAGCCGTTTGAGCAGCTGTTTTTTTCTTTTTCTGGCATGCCAGCACTATCGAAGTAACAATTAAAGCAACTAAAGCTAGAATAAATAAAACAATTGTTATTTCAGTAATAGAAAAAGGGATTAACCGATTAAAAGGAGCGAACACGCCGCGATAAAAAGCATTAAAAGTCAATGTCCACCATTCTGATACATCTTGACTTAATTTAAAAAGAGACAAAATAATCAACAAAATAAGCAAAACACCTAATATTATCAGTTGAATAAAAATAAATTTATGTTTCTGTATCCATTGCTTCATATATTGATTTTATAAATTCAAAAACTAAATGTCTAGAAAACAAAAAGGCGGATAAACCGCCTCTTAATTAATAATTATTAATTGTTTCTTATGATTGCTTAGAAGATGCCAATTTCATCTGTGGTTTTTCTTCAGCGGCAAATTGGTGATCGAACTTGCGCATAAACGCTAGGCCGAGTGGTTCTGGTCCGGTATGGACAGCAATCGTAATGCCAATTTGCGATAAGTCACAGTCAACATTAAGTTCTTTATCGACAAGTTGTTTAAATTTTAGAGCTTCATCTTTATCGTGGCCATAGCCGATGACAAAGCGGAAGTCATCATACTTTAGTTTATGTTTTTCAAAATACAATTTTGTCTTACTTATAATAGATAACAATGCTCTTTTTCTTTTAATGGCAATTCCGCCAGAGAATATCTCGCCATGCTTTAAAACAATAATTGGATTGATTTGAAATAATTTGCCAATAACAGCACTCAATTTGCCAATTCGGCCACCGTGTTGTAAATATCTTAAATTTGAAACCGTGAAGAAAATGCGTGAGCCATAAGTGTTATGAATCATTTGAACAACTTCTTCAAAAGATTTGCCTTCTTTTTGCATTCTTGCCGCTTCTTGAACGAATAGACCTTGTAAGACTGTGTTGCATCGGCAATCAATGACTTCAATTTTAGCGTTAGGATAATCTTCTAAAATTTGAGAACGCGCGACAACAGCCGAAGAATAAGATCCAGAAAATTTA
This sequence comes from uncultured bacterium, assembly GCA_949292105.1. Lineage (GTDB taxonomy): Bacteria > Bacillota_I > Bacilli_A > RFN20 > CAG-826 > CASEYK01. The sequence continues at coordinate 9,014 of CASEYK010000016.1, read as the reverse complement.
GCGGTTATACAAATACAAATTACCGCCAGGTTATTTTTAACGGCTTTTAAAAACGCTTCGTAGTATTCAGTAGGCGATGGACAAGCGGAATATGGAAACACATCAGGTTCATCGATTAATTTTTGATAAAAATCATTTGTTTTAATATCAACATTTTCACGAAGAGAATGTTCTTTATCAAAACTAACAGAAAAAGGAATAACAACAATGCCATTTTCTTTAATGATGTCTTGGCTTAAATCGCAAGAACCATCGCTAATGATTTGATAGGTTTTCATTATTTTGACCTCCTCGCTCGAAATGCCGAGCATACCTATTTTAAATAAATTACGGAAAAATCAATCCTAATTAGATAAAAAATTCTCTACAAAGTAAAAAAGCCACTCTACCATGAGTAGAATTGGCTATTTTAACGATAAAATTTGCTCTTATTGTTTCGAATTCGTAGTGATGCCTTGGCAAAGATATGAAAGATCGCATTCGAGAGCAACACATATCCGAGATAATATTTTAATTGTTGGATTTCTTGTTCCTCTTTCGAGATCTGATAAATAATTTTTGTTGATATTTGATTCAAGAGCGAGATCTTCAATTGAATAATTCTTTTGTTTTCGCAAGAAACGAATGCGCATTCCAAGTTGTTTTAATACATTAATTTCCATTTGCCAGTCTCCCATATAATTCATGAACTGCTCGATATATATGGTTGATGCTCGATTTTGAATATGGTTTGTTAAAATATTCTGAAAATACTTTTGCCAACTCTTTATATGAAGCAGATTCATTCTCAAGGCGTATTTTGCAAGCAATTCTAATTCTTTCGTCTTTAATGTTATCAATTCCCAATTTTTGATCGATTATTTTAATTTCTTCAACTTGGCGAGCAGCTGATTCAACAGTTCTTCTCATATTGGCAACATCAAAATTACTGACTCGGTTTAAACTATTAAAAAGGTCTCTATCTGCTCTAAAATTTTCAAATTCCATGCATGAATTAACCGCTCCAATAACAATCAAAAAATAGGCGATTTGATTGCTTTTTTTGAAATAAATAACAAAATTGTGCCGTCTTTTAGCTATTTTGGGTTCATCGAGATTAGCTTTTGATTTAGGAAAAAGTTTAGCGAGCCAATGTGCATAATTCTCATAGTTGACTGATATTTCAAGATGATAATTACTCGTCGTCGGCGAATTGATTGAACCGGCGGCTAAAAAAGCGCCTGCTAAATAACCAGCGATGCTATCATCACTAGCCACGATTGTTTTATCAATTTTGCCTTCTAAAAAACTAATCTTTAATTTCTCTAAGGCTTCTTCGGCATTTTCAATAATGCTAATTGTATAAGATATTTTTTTGTCGAGCTGCGCCTTCTTTTGATAACTTAAATGACACTCGATGTCAAACATACGCATCAGTTGAGTATAAATAAATTTTGCTACTTTTCCATTCTTAGAAGTTAATGTAACAATCGTTTTGTTTTTACGAATAATTAATTTGCCATTAATCCTTATATATGCGGAAAGAAGGGCAATAATCCTTTCATCGGATTGCCCTTCTAAATCAGTTAATTCTTCTTTAACTTTTTGTGTAAATGAATATGGATTTTTATCCATTTCTCTTGAAATCCCTTTCTTCAATACGATCGATATCGCGATGAGAAACACTTACCTTATATTTATCAGCAAAATGATTGTATAAATATTGAGCAATATAAACAGAGCGATGCTGGCCGCCGCTGCAAGCAATGCCAATGCTGTATGAAGCTCGGCCAGCCTCAATAACTTTTGGCATATAAAATTCTAGATAAGAAACAATGTGCTCGCGGATTTGCTGGGTAATAGGAAATGATTCCATATAATCGATAACCGGCTGATCAAGACCGGACAAAGAGCGATACTCCTCTACCCAATAGGGATTAGGAATAATGCGAACATCAAATAGAAGATCGATATCGTTCGGCGTTACATTTTTGAGCCCAAACGAAACGATGTGAAAATGCGTGCCACTATTTTCTCTTCCATCTAAATAACCATATAATCGCAACCGCAAATCTTTGACAGTCAAATTAGTTGTATCGACAAATAAATCGGCATCGTTGATGAGCTCTTTCACGCTCGCGATATCAGCGTCGATGGCTTTATGCAGTGTTGTTTTTTCAATCAATGTACGCGGATGAACATGTCTAGTGAGGGTAAATCTTTTTAATAATTCCTTCTTATCGGTAATCAAAACGATGAGCGAAACATGAAAATCAGCATGCTTCTGGGCGCATTCCAAAACTTTTTTTGCGTCCCTTACACTAACAATGAGCGCAAAATTTTGACAATATTTAACGCGCTTTGAAAAAGAGTCTATCAAAGAGTCGGTGACATCCGAAGGAACATTTTCACACACAAAATAACCAAGTTCTTCAAAAACGAAGCGTGCGCTACTTCTTCCACTGCCCGAAGGCCCAGTTAAAATCACTAAATTATTCATGTAACTATTATACACTTTTAAGTGTAAAAATCACAATTATTTCATTCGCGAAATAATCGTATTTGCTGCGACTATTCCGTCATGTTCCGCCAAATAAATTTGTCGAATCAGCCGAGGCAGGCAATCACCTATTGCAAACAAGTTATGACAGTTTGTTTCCATAGTCCTTAAATTGACTGGAATGGTTTTGTATTCATCGAGCACACCATCGATTTTAACAAATGATGTGTTGGGATCTTGGCCGACAAGAGGAAATAAACCATCGATTTTTAAATTCTTGATTTCACCAGTTTCGCGATTTTGAATTTTCAAGCCTTGAACAAAGTCATCGCCTTCAATCTCAACTGGAACATAAGGAGTTAATATTTCAACATTTTCTTTGGCTTTTAGTTCATTAACAAAATTGGTTTGTCCACGAAATTCATTGCGTCGGTGAATAAGATATAAATGAGAAACAATTTCGCTTAAATGAATCGCTTCTTTAAGAGCGGCATTCCCTCCGCCGATAACAGCGACAGGCAAATCTTTATAAAAATGTCCATCGCAAATAGAACAATATGAAATGCCTTTGCCTAACAATTCTTCTTCTTTATCTAGTCCTATCTTTTTCTCTTTTGTGCCACTGCCAATAATGACAAAGTCAGCTTCATACGCTTGCCCATCTTGCGTAAAAAGAGTAAAAATGTCATCGGTTTTAGTCAAGGAAGTAACTTCTTTAAATGTCACTTTGATTTGAGCATCAACAATTCTTTGATAGAGTTCCATGGCTAACTCTGGACCGGGAATCATTTTATAACCGGGATAATTATCGACTCGAGGAGCTACGTTTACTTTACCACCAGGTGTACTTTTTTCAAAAATAATAAAAGGGATGTTTTGCTCATGAAGTTTTAAAGCTGCACCAATACCACCAGGTCCCAGCCCAATAATAGCAACTTTATATCTTTGAATATCCTTTTCACTCATAAACAATCTCCTTTATTTGTGCAAAATAATCGATAAAATAACGGACTTTTAAGGCTTTATTGATTTGTCTAGGACCCCAAGTAACTAAACAACAATCCACTCCAGCATTGTGTGCAGTTTCATAATCGATATCGTTGTCCCCAACATAAAGTATTTTATCAAAATTATCGCAACCAAGCATTTTTGATGCCATAATGATACCTTCTTTATCTGGTTTGGCGTTGTTAACATCATCAAAACCTATTACAACATCAAAAATATTTTCCAAATGCAAAATTTTTAAGCATTCGATACTCAAATAATGTCGTTTGTTAGTCACGATACCAAGTTTAAAGCCTTGGGATTTCAGCCACTTAAGAGTCTTCGCTTCTCCTTCATATGCAGTCAATAGTTGATAATATTTAGGAGTAGAAATGCGAATGTATTCATCAAAGATAAATTGATAGTCTAAATGAGGGAATTCGTTTTTTAAAGTTTGAGATAATGGCGGACCGGAAAAAGTATAAATCTTTTCTTTACTCACTTTTCGACCATTGCCATATAAAGAAAATAATTCAATATAAGTTTGAAGAACAATTTCATCTGTATTAGCTGTTGTACCATCCATATCAAAAAGGATGACATCGTATTTTCTATTCATCGATTAAATTAAATGGCTTTTTCTTTGCTGCACGGCATCAACAAAATGTGGAATATAAATGATATCGATGAAAAGGAAAGATAAACCAAAGACAAGAACAATTAAACCAATGTTATAAGCATTGAACGCTAACTCAAGCGGTTGAACATTCAAGGTCATCAAGCAAATACCGCTAATCAAACAAGAAAGAGCTAAAACAGCAAAAACGATTAGTCCGATAAGTGAACCTTTAAAATTTTGTCTGATGACAATTGGCTGACCATCCTCGCTTTTGCGGCGCTTGGCAAGATAATAACGGATAAGATGATTGAGCATAATGAGCAAAAAACCACAAGCAATAAAAACAATAGACCACATCCAAGACCAATATCCATCAACACCCATGTTATATGTAGAATCTCGAAGAGGTTCCATAATTGTTCTTGTTAGACCATACCAAATAATATAGCCAAATGCCAAATCGCCAAATTGAGTATATTTTCTTAACTTCTTGCCAAACAGCGAAGAAAGGACAAAATAACCGATAATATTCGTAACGCACTCAATTAAAAATAATGGAACATAAATTTGATTTACTAACACTCCAGCGTGCGTAGAAGAATACCTTAAATTTTCTAAAATGATAGTTGGTAACCACTGCCAATAAACATCGCTGACAGCATTTCCATGAACTTCAACATTGAAATAATTGCCCCAGCGGCCGATTGCTTGAGCGAGCAAAATCGTTGGCACAATAATATCGACTGCTATCCAAATATTGTAACCTTTTTTGCGCCACATGAACCAAAGAACACCAACAACAATACCAACAATTGCGCCACCAAGAATCGTTAATCCGCCTTCGTGAATGGCAAAGACTTTTGTCCAATCTTGTCCAGCAAATTCCAACTCCCAGTTACCAATTACATAGAAAACTCTCGCACCAATAATACCGGAAGGGAAAGCAACAAGGAATGTTGATTCGAGTAAACCATGTTTGCCGTATTGGACATACATCTTGTGATCGCATAAAAAATAGACAAAAAGCGCACCAGACAAAATTGCAATAGCGTAAAAAGCAATGGTCGGCGAATGAGATGATTTAGGTGTGACCCAAAATACACCATCTTTACCGATATAAATACCATTAATAATCGGGTAATTTAAATAGGCGGCATATCCTTCACTCATGATAAATAAAAAGATAAAGAAGACTGGAATAGACCAAATCATAATGCGGTATAACCATTTATCTAATATCGGATCTTTTTCGGGATCATAATAATGCAAAATAAATGTGCCGATGAAAAGAATAAAACTAGCTCCAGAAAGCAAAGAGCCAAAAATAGAGCAAAGATAATGATACCATTTAACACCGCTCATGTTTTGAGCGAGATAAATCGATAACATCATGACTAAAAAAGCAAGGACAAACCCGCCAGCAATCCAAGAGACTTTAATTAAATGATGTTTATAATCTTTCTGCGTAATTTTATTTTTAACAAAACGAATATTAAGAACTAAAAAAGTGACAAAAAGAGCGATGGTTGCTACTAAACTAATATAAAACAAAATTGTATTCATAAAGCCTCCTCGCGGTACTTACTTATCATATTATAGATATGACGTAAAACTCTACTATTTATTTAATACTCGTTTCAAGTATAAACCAGTATATGAGCGCGAATTAAGAGCAACTTCTTCGGGTGTCCCCTCAGCAATTACTTGACCGCCACCATCGCCACCATCTGGACCCAAATCAATGATATGATCAGCAACTTTGATGACATCCAAGTTGTGTTCAATTACTAAAACAGTATCTTGATGGTCGACAAGTCGATCCAAAACCTGCAATAACTTTTTAACATCATCTTGATGCAAACCAGTTGTCGGTTCATCAAGAATATATAAAGTTTTACCAGTTGGTCGTTTTTGAAGTTCGTAAGCTAATTTGACGCGCTGTGCTTCTCCACCCGAAAGAGTTGTCGCTGGTTGCCCTAGTTTTATATAGCCAAGGCCTACATCGTAAAGCGTCTGTAGTTTTTTCTGAATAGAAGGACGATTGGCAAAAAAGCTTAAGGCATCTTCGACTGTCATCTCTAACACTTCATAAATATTTTTGCCCTTGTAAGTGACTTGAAGGGTTTCGTCGTTGTAGCGTTTTCCTCCACATGATTCACATTTAATATAAACATCTGGCAAAAAATTCATCGGAATTCTTGTTACACCAGCGCCTTGGCAAGTTTCACATCGACCACCGACGACATTAAATGAAAAACGGCCCTTATCAAATCCTCTTGTTTTTGCTTCAATAGTTTCAGCAAATAAAGCACGGATATCATCAAACACTTTAACATATGTGGCAGGATTGCTCCTCGGTGTTCTACCAATTGGTTCTTGCGAAACATTGACAACTTTATCAATATTTTCGATTCCTTCAATCAACTTCACTTCGCCAGGATATGTTTCAACACCAGTAAAGTATTTTTTTAAATGATTGTATAAAGTTTGATTAATAAGGGTTGATTTGCCGGATCCTGATACACCTGTGACCGCGACAAATTTGCCAAGTGGTATATCAACATTAATTTTCTTTAAATTATGGCAACAGGCACCTTTAATTTTGATATATTTGCCATTGCCTTTCCTTCTCTTTTTAGGAACAAGAATTTCTTTCTTTCCTGATAAGTACTGTCCAGTGATGCTATTTGAAGAATTGATAATATCATCTAAACTACCTTGTGCAACGATTTGTCCGCCATGCACACCAGCACCAGGACCAATATCAACGATATAATCGGCGGAGCGAATAATCTCTTCGTCATGTTCAACCACAATTAAGGTATTTCCCAAATCAACCATTTCTTTCAAAGTAGTAATTAATTTTTCACCATCTTTTTGATGCAAGCCGATTGAAGGTTCATCCAAAACATAAAGTACACCAGAGAGCTTACTGCCAATCTGCGTTGAAAGCCTAATTCTTTGTGATTCTCCTCCGGAAAGCGTCATCGCCATACGCGATAAAGTTAAATATTCAAGACCAACATCGACCAAAAATTTCGCGCGATTTTCAATTTCTTTTAAAACTAAATTAGCAATTTCGAGTTGAGTTTTGCTCAGTTTTTGAGGCAATTGTCTAACAAATTGCAATAAATCCTTAATTTGCATACATGACACTTCATATATGTTTTTGCCATCAACTTTCACCGATAGAGCAATGGGAGACAGTCTTGCTCCGTGGCAAGTCTGACATTCGCGATCAGACATAAATTTCTCGTAATAATCTCTCATCCAATCACTTGTTGTCTCAGAATATAAACGTTCAATCTTTTTCTTTATTCCTTCAATGTAGCCAAATTTATTATTTGTATTGCCAGAAGAAGACTTTAAAACATATTTATGGACTTCTTTGGAACCATTAAAAACAATATCTTTTTGCTCTTTAGTCAGTTTTTCAAAAGGAACATTAAGGGGTATATGGTACAAATCACAAAGCAGTTTGAACTCTTGCCAGTCAAGATTTTGAGTACCAACTTGATGCTTATAATACTCGATTGCTCCTTCATTGATGGAAAGTTTTGGATTTGGAACAAGAAGAGACGGATCAGCTTCTCTTTTAATACCTAATCCTTTGCAATCTGGGCAATATCCGAGTGGCGAATTAAAAGAAAATAATCTTGGTTCAATCTTTGGAACAGAGAAACCGCAGTGCTTACAAGTATGCCTTTGGCTAAGCACTCTTTCTTCTTTTCCAATAACGATTAAAAGCAAGCCGTGGGACCAATCAAGAGCGGTTTCTATCGATTCATACACGCGAGTGCGGATATTGGGGCGCACAACAATGCGGTCAACAATAATATCAATATCGTGCTTTTTATTTTTTTCTAGTTCATTAATTTCATCTAAATGATAAGTTTCACCATCGATACGAACGCGCACAAAACCAGCTTGGCGAATCTTATTTAATGTTTCTTTATGCGTGCCTTTTTCGTGATGAACAACCGGGGACAAAATTTGTATTTTACTTCCTTCTTCATAAGAAAGAACAATATCGCACATCTCGCTCTTAGTCAGCGAAATAATTGGCTCGTTATGATTTGGACAATAAGGAATGCCTATTCGCCCAAATAAAAGCCTCAAATAATCATAAATTTCAGTGACTGTTCCGACGGTTGAACGAGGATTGTGTGAGACGGTTTTTTGATCGATAGAAATCGAAGGAGATAAACCATCAATTGAATCAACATCCGGCTTTTCGAAATTGCCTAAAAATTGTCGAGCATAACTCGAAAGAGATTCGACATAGCGCCTTTGTCCTTCGGCAAAGATTGTGTCGAACGCCAAAGTGGTTTTGCCACTTCCAGAAAGACCAGTAAAAAGTACTAATGAATCCTTCGGTATCTCTAAGTCAATATTTTTTAAATTGTTTTCTCGTGCGCCTTTAACGATAATTTTCTTTTCCATAAACTAGTTTATTTGACTAAATAAAAGTATAACCTCTCAAGCGAAAGAATAAAACTTTAATACTCAAAAAAGAAATAAAAAATATATTTGTTTTATATCTTGTTTGCCCATTATTATCATATATAATGTTATAAGGCATCGGGACGTAGCACAGCTTGGTAGTGCACTACCTTGGGGTGGTAGGGGTCGTGAGTTCAAATCTCATCGTTCCGACCATTTTTTTATTTTTTTAAATCTTTTAATTGCTCAAATAAATACAAAAAAATATCATTACAACAATATTGCTCGAACAATTTGAAAACATTTTAGTCGTTGACTCTAAAATCCGAAAATCAACTTTTACAATTTTAAAAATAAATATCGTCGACTGAAAAATTATTGGGGGCAAAACTAAAGAAGGCAGCAATGCTGCGGCATACTGGCAAGCATCCAGATCCATAAGAATGATATAAAGAAGCATAGAGAATATCACCGGTATATTCATTA
>CASEYK010000015.1 GCA_949292105.1 uncultured bacterium | reverse complement strand
ACTTATAATGTGTAAAAAAATCTGAACGTCTTTTTTATCTTTAAATTTTACTTTTAAATATCTTAATTTAAAAAATACTTACTTGCCGAATTAACTAAATAGTCATAGGAATTTTTATAATCACCCGCAGGGTTTTGAATTGCCAAGTTTAGGCGTGGCAATAAAAGCCACGCCTTTTCTAAGATTAAGCTTTATAGTCGTTTTTTAATTTCCTTTGTATTAATATACTAAGCTCTTTAAGTTCCAGCGCATCGCTGTGCCATTGTTCCAATGTGGTTAAAGAAACATCATCCAATCCTTCATTTACGTGACCTATTAAGCGATTGCAAAGTTTAGAGAACTTTTTAGTCGTTTCATCGGATTCAAGATCTTTTGCCTTTTCACGCAAACCTTTAGTGGTTATATCTCCGGTAATCTCTCGAATTGTTTTTCTTTTTGCTTCAACATCTGCGTTATATTTTATTACTTGCATTTTATGTTCTAACTTCAATGAATCTAAATCTATTTTAATCAATTGTTCTATCTTATAATTTAATTCCGTATTTGCTTGATATATCAAGTTTAACTGATATCCACTGGCATATTTTAAAAAGATTTCTGCAACAGGCGCATCCCACCCATCAATAAGTCCGCGTTCAATCAAATCCAAGCCGTAAAGTGCAAATTCTTTTTCCTCTTTTTTTAGAAGCATATAGTTGATAACTTCTTGCGCCTTTATATCCGATACATATTTCAACAAAAATAATACTGACTTTAGCTTTAATTCTCCAATGGTTTTGTTCTCTAAAAGAAAATCAATTACTTTATTACAAAGAACAACATTGTTTTGATAAGGAATAATCTCTTCTCTATAAATGTACAAGCCATGGACTTTAGAAATAATAGTTTTTCTTGCGCTATCGTTTCTTATGAAAAAATGGTCTCCGTTATCATAATAGTAGTTACGGTTAGCGAAAAGGTTTTTAAGTGCGGAATTATTAAGCACTCTCCATCCGCTTCCGTCCACATTGTCGTGAATTTTTCCTTGATACAAATTTATATTCCCTAAATCTAAACACAAGGACTCTTCGAAAATCTCATTATTAATAAACAAATAATCATTCAATATCCTAATCTTAATATTTTCTTCTTCATCAAAAGTAACCGAGTACTGCTCGGGCTTTGTGTCGTCTTTAACGGTTTCGACACTCATATCAATGATTTCTTCATTAATCATTATGAGTTGCGATAGAGTATCATATTCACTCAAATCTCCTTGATATATTTTCTTGTTAAACACCGACACGTTTAGTTGTGGATAAAACTCATATCGGTTTTTCTCATCGATTTTAAGTGTTGGTATCATAGAGTTTGCCATAATTTTAGAAAGTTGCTCTTTGGAAAAATTTTTTACTCTTGCATAAATATTTCTAAAATGTTTATTAAGACTACCATCTCCCGTTATGTCGTCAATATACTCAAATGCTACTCTGTCTTGATTACTATTATCAAGCGTTCTTAAGACAAGACTGCAAATTAAATATTCATCATACGTTGCTTTTTCAAAAGTATTATATTTGACTTTGATTTTTTTAATTTGTTTAGATAATTTTAATTTTAGGCTTACTTGTAAACTCATAATCAATACCTCCGTCAAATTTTATACTTTGTCCAAATCTCTTGATATCGTCAATAATATCGGCAAAATATCTTCTCTTTCCACCAGACGAAACTTTCATATCGATATTAGAAAGAGTTGTAGGATTACCAAATATAAATAGCTTGTCCCTTGCCCTACTCATAGAAACGTTAATTCGTCTAAAATCGTTTAAGAAGTTGCCTCTTGACATATCAGTTACTACTGTGTTTACTAAAACGATATCTGTTTCTCTGCCTTGGAAAGCGTCAACCGTATCAATTTCAAAACTCTTGAACGTTTTTCTTGCCTTGTTGATAAGTTCCTTATTTTCTCTTTGGAATTTATCTATTTGTGCACCGTAAGGGAATATTGCCGACACGGAAACCTTTTCAGGATTTAACGTATTTTCTAAAAGTATTTCTAAGATTTCTCTTGTCGCCCTTAATTCTTCCACATTATATCTTGAAGTACCTTCCGTTGCTTCTTTACCATTTTTAACGTCTACAAAGAAAACGTCTTTATCGTTAAACATCTGATATTTATCGCTAAACTGCACTTTGCTAGGTTTTACCGTTTCACGCATGCCGATAAGTTCCCTATTATAGAAAATATTATATGCGTTAAGCACAGGCGCAACTGAACGATAGTTCACGTTAAGAGTAACGAGTCTACCCACTTTCTTCGCCTTTTCAAGTGTTTTAGCAAATACGGACTCTTCATACGTTTTCTTCAACTTTTCAAACATATCTTCGTTATAAGCAGTAAGACTTTCAACTTCTTCTTTTTGGAATTCAAGAAGAGGTGCAAGCTGATAGTCGTCGCCGACCATAATAATCTTGCTAACGTAAGGAAGATATCTTAAAACCTCGGTTATCGGGCATTTGGAAACTTCGTCAATAATAAGCCAATCGTACCCTTCGAAAAGTTCCAAGCCCTTTTTACCGCCGATTGCACTTGTGGTAGTCGTTGCCCCTATTACGGAATAATCAGACAACTCTACACTTTCAGAGAATCTAAACTTCTTTTCTCCGTTAAAGTTTGCCATATCTTGCAAAATTTGCGCAGCTAAGCCTTGATTCCTTGCAAGTTTGTTATGTTCGCTAAATCTCTTTGCCCAAGTTTTATAAATAGTCGTATCGATTTCTTGACCGGAATACTTATTGCGTCTATTGGTAATACGGTTAGGAATAATCGGGTCGTGATTTTCCATAATTTCATCCAAAACATTGTCTATCGCAACGTGCGTTTGAGAAGAAATTACCACTTTTTGCTTTAATTCTTTCGTAATATATTGAACGATTGCGTTGATAACGTAAGTTTTCCCCGTTCCCGGAGGTCCCTTAATAAGACTTACGGGTGAACCATCAGTTGCCATCAAAAATGCTTGTTTTTGTGATTCGTCCAAATGCACTATGTACTTATCTTTCTTATCGTTAAGCGTTCTTCTCGAATAATTAGACGGCATTTGTTTATCGCCGATTATGTATTCTAAAAGTTCCGCCGCAGCACCTGATGCACCTTGATTAATCAAACGAAGAGAGTTATCAATGGACTCTAATTTTACCTTTTGCCCCATATCGTAAAGGTGTAAATATCTAGCGCTATCTATAATTGATTTTGCTTCGCCCGAAAGCACTAAACTATCTTCTTCGGTATAAATATTTTTCAAATCAAAACTGTTAAGATTCCTATCGTTTTTCTCGTTAATTTCACTTTCATCGCTTAAGTATAAGTTATCGGAAAAACCCTTAATTTTCTTAATATCTTTAACACCAGCTTTAATTTTTACGTCAATAAGTCTTAATACACAATCTTGTAATTCATTAGATAAATCACCAAATTTATAATCTTCTAATTTATAACCAATTACGATACCGTTTTGGTTCTTTATTGCATATTCTTCTTCAACCTCTATTTCTTTTTGGTCGATTGGAACAAAATAATACGGTCTTGAAATGCTTTCGATGAAATAATGCGTATTGTTATTTAATTCGCTCGACAAGGATTTATAGAATTCGAAAATTTCCATAAATTCATCAAATTGTGATAAATTGAATACAAGATTAGGACTTTGAGATAGCGCAGAAAGAGTAAGTTGCATGCGTTCTATCGACATAGGGTAATTTGTAAATAGGATTTCCGCATCTACTCCGTTTATATCCTTAAAATTAGAGCTTGCCTCATGAACGACTTTTTTTACATAGAATTCCCCACCAAATGGTGCCCTAAAAGAACAACCAAGATTACCCATTAAAATAATACAGCCACCATCAGGAATTTCATATACTATTTTCACACCGTTAATAGATACGATTTGCCTTTGGTCTTTCCTATCATATCGTATATCTAAAATATTCGTTGTTAGTTTTACAAAATGTCTTTTTCCGTCATCAATTATGCTTAAAAGTTCTTTTTCAAATTCTCTTTCGGCTTCATCAAAATAATTTGCTTTCGTTAATTTTAATTCAAAAAGTTCTTTAGACGTTGTCGTTAAAAACGAACTTGGTTGACTAACCAACTTATTTGCCACCTTCTCTATTAATGCCTTACTTTGAATCACCTTAAAATTACTTTCGTATGAATTAATAATCTTTCCTTGATCTGATTTTAAGGTATATATATACTGACCAGCGAGAAATTCTCTAGCGTTTGAAATTGTATATACTTCACCTTGATATATTACTTGCGTACCTATTTGTATCATTTTTTCTCCAATACTTTTTTTGAAACGTTTCGTTCTTGATATTATATAGAAATCATTTTTTCTAAACTTAACAGTTTTTAATAATTTCTTACTTCGTTTATAATAATTTTTTCTTTATTTAACCCTACGGGTTTATCATAAATTGTAAATTCTACCGTATATCCATCTAATTTGTTTTTCATAACATATTCATATAAAAAGTCAAACTCTGGTATATAGGACAATTTTTTATCAAATATATCCGTTTGAAAATTAAACTCCGCCTGTCCGTTATACATTGTTCGGTGGTCTAAATTTTCATTTGTAGTTGCACAAATTCTAACAACTTCTCTATTTATTTCAACCGCGCCTAATAAGATCTTATTTCTGTAAGTATTTATTGAAACGGCAACTATTACTTTTCCCGAAAAATTTTGCGACTGTTTAAAACACTCCTCAACTGTTTTAACATAATAATATTTGCTACTTGACTTTTCTGCATCTCTTACTATATATAATTCTTCGACGTTCTCTGCGAAAAACTTTTCCATATGTTCTTTATCTGATTTATCTATAAAAATTTCTGGAACTCTATTTAGGTTTAATTTGATTATTTTATTTTTACTTTGTTCTTTCGTTGTAACAACTTCTCTCATTAATTATTCCCTCTTATTTTATCGCTTGAAAACAAGGCACAAAAATCTCCGCACATAGTACACTTTTTGTCTTCGCACCTTTTATGTCTTTCTAAAGCTTCTTTAGTCATTTCTGGAACTATTGCTGCTTTAATAGAACCCCTACATCCTACTTCACTTCTTTTTTTAGCCATTGAATAATCAAGCGATATATCCCCTGTTCTTGCAATATATCCGCAATGTGCTGCTATTTTGGCACTTATAACAGCTTCTTTTAAATCCTCAATCTTCGGAAGCCCCAAATGCTCAGAACGAGATACTGCAGTCACAAAATCCGCGCCCGCCATTACAGCCGTTGAAGCGGCAATTGCAGACGAAACGTGATCAAACCCGAGTGCACTATCCGTTGCAACTGTTAAAACGCGATACGGTGCTTTGCAAATTTCTTTAGATTTTTTAACAATTTCGGGAATTAAACTTATAGGACAATGTCCTATCCCTTCCACCATGCAAGTAACACCTTTTGCTTTTGCCCTTTCCACAAGTTCCGCATTTCTAATGATTTCTTCCCAATACATAGAGTTTTCGTTTATAGCGTCGTATATGTTTGCCGGTCTAAATATAGCGCCCAAACTTATACCCACTCCGTATTCTTTAGCTATGTCCAATATATCGTCAAAATGTGTATAATAAAAGTTTTCTTCACTCGTTTTCTTTATATTCTCCAACACCATAGTACCACCTCGTGACGTACACGGTATTACCCTTTGATTGCTTTCAAAAAATTTTAAATCTTTTTTTTGAACACTTGCATGGACGGTCATTAAGTCCAAACCAAGTTTTGCTTTTTTTTCAACACCACCCAACACCTCTTTAGCGTCGTAAAAGCCCCTCGACCCATAACGACTTTTAGCCGCCATATCGTAAACTGCAATGGATGATATAGGTATATCTGTTTCTTCTATTATACGCTTTTGAACTTCATAGTTTTCAAGTGTTAATGTATGGTCTATAACAATATCCGCACCATATTTTTGCGCAATTTTTGCCTTCTCTACTTCGGTTCTTATAGAGTCTTCCTTACTACTAACCCCAACACTTGCGAGAATCTTTGGATATGCGCCATCGCCAGCCACAATCTTTTTGTTTCTTTTTTTATTGCCTATAATAATTTGCATTAATTTTTTAACTTCTCCTTAAAATTCTTGTAAGTTCTACTTAGGCTTTGTTCAGACACTCCTAAAATTTCGCCTATTTGTTTTGCCGTTGGCAATTCGCCGTGTTTTTCATAATAATCTAACACTTCTTTATTAAACAATTCTTTGCCAGTTAAAACGTTCTTTGCTTTATCTAAATCTTCATCGCACGCTTTGATAATTTCTAGCGTTAAAAGCATTGAAAGTAATCTCTTTTGCCTATCTTGAACAATTGTAAACACGCCGTTAATTTCTTCAACAAGCGTGATGAGCGCTGATTCATCCGCCATTTTATCTTCAGCAGTTTTTTCGCGACTTGATTGTAAATCAAATAATTCCACTTCATCGCCGTCGTCGTTTGTTACAGTACTTGATACAGCAACAGCGTCGTCGTTTATCCGAAGCAACTCTTGCAATCTTGGCGGCTCTAAATTCAAAGCCTTTGAAATTTTTTGTTGAACAGTTAAATCATAAATATCTAAGCCCTTACTATTAGCGAGTGCTATGATTTTACGAATTAATTTGTCCTCCTCATTTGAAACCCTTATACCATGACGCTTTTCTTCGATAGTTTCTTTCGCCTTTGCAATATGTAAATCACGTTTCATAGAACTGTTAAACAAATGCAAAAACTCGCCTTTTTCTTTATCGTAATACTTTATGCACTCATTTGCTGTTTCCATTAAAGTCATACTGTAAGAATCAAGCGGTTTATTTGGATAGATGTACAAGCGATAATAATCCGTAAGAATTGTTAAAAAGCTATATCTTTCCGTTTTGTAGAGTGCAGGTGAACTCTCCTTGTCAATTTCAAAGAGAGGAGAATTATTTATTAATTTTTCGTATTCTTCCCTCGTAAACATGTGGCACCTCTTATAAATCAAGCAAGGTGTCTAATGCTTTTACTGCGTCTTCGGAAGATTTATACTCCATAGAGTTCGTTACGTTGTTAAGGTAGTAAAGCGGAGTTAAATCGTATAAAACGGGATTAACGGGCTTTGTTTTACCCGTACCGCTACCGTCGTCAACGAAATCTACTTTACCATAAACAATGTTTTTAATTTTTGCCTTAAAGAACTTTTCTGCAAAGTTCATAACTGCAAACATAATGATAGGAAGTGGTTTAGGTCCGTAAGTTACGTCGCCGATAATTTCCGCATTATCTTCAAGTTTTGCCACCATATCACGAAGCAACGTTTCGTGAACGTCACGCGTTTCTTCAAACGGCGTTGCAAGCGTGATATATTCAATATCTGCGCCGATAGCACGGTTAATATCGTTAAGTTCTTTTTGAAACTTGCCTGCATTGATTGCGCTATTGCCTTCAATATCTACTTTTGAAAGGAGAACAACTTTTACCTTTTCCCCTTTCTTCATTGTTTTTGCAAGCACCGAGTTAACGGGAAAAATAGTTTCACCGTCATACTCGATAGTAGCGTTGCCGTCTACTTTATACTTAAAACTGTGTAATTCCTTCTTCATAGGAAGGTCGCTAAATACAATTTTCATTTTTTTTATTTATTCTCCTTTATACTCTTTTCTCTTTTATATTTGTCATCCATCAAATATTCATAGTCTTCAACAGGTAATTCGTTTAATTGTTTTTCTGTAATGCCTAACATCGATAAAAATTCATCAAACTCCACAATATTTATGTCTTTGCCATTTTGAATTTCTAATTGTACATATTCATACTTTGAACAGCGTCTTTCTACACCATCCTCAATTAAATGGTATTTAACAAATATATCTGCCGTTGAAGCCTTTTTAACATATTCTCCACCGCAATCGCAAACCAGTTGTACTATTTTCATCATATTAGTGAAGTTGTAGGCTTCGTAATTTAAACTTATAGAAATCCTTTTACCTAATAAAGTTTGTTCTCTATCAGTTTTCGGCTTAACGTTTTCCATATGCCTTAAAAACAAAAGATTGTTTTTACTACCTTTCAATATGTAATCTTTATACTCTTCTTTTAGTTCTCTAAACCCAGATTTGTCTTTTCTATCCGTAAATCGCAATAACCTTTCAGCCTGTTTCCTTTCATATCTTTCATCTCTAGTCTCAAGTTGCTCATCATTAAACCCATACTTAAAACCATCTGTTTTGCCGCTTAACGATTCATCTTCCAGTATAAATTCTTGAAGTGTTTTCTTTTGTTTTTTACATATCTCTTTTGCTAAATCTAAAGTGAATTTTGCATCAACGTTGCTTCTATGCGCTCCTAATGGCAACTGCTTGCACCAAAATATATAGGCCTCGCCTAATCCTTTATTATCTGAACCCGATATTTTCGCTTCCAACCTTTGTATATCGAAGAATCTAATTTTTATAGGCTCTAATTTATATCTTTCACACTCATCTAATATGTAGCCAACGTCGTCTTTTACGCTAAAACCACAAACAATAGTCTCTTCATCTTCTAAAAGACGTTTGATTTTATTGTAATGTTTATTAAACTTA
>CASEYK010000014.1 GCA_949292105.1 uncultured bacterium | reverse complement strand
AGTCGATTGATGACTTACTTCCATATTCAAAAGAAATGTCTAAATTAGCTTAAAAGCTGTCTTTTGCTGCCCTTGGGGAATGAGCCTGCCGCCTATATGGGTGGCACTTTTCATATAGGGGTGTTAATTAACGACGTTTACCTTAGAACCACACTTCAATAATATTTTGTTTGTAAATAAAAAAGGTTTGGCCAGCCGTTTTGACTGTATCAAACCATTGCTTTTAATATGTGATTGGAAAACGCCTTAAATGCCCTCAAAATTGGAAAGCGAACGCCTTAAATGCGTCAAAATAACGACTCTAAGAGCAGAAATGACGGAATTTATATTTATAACGCACTAACTTTTTTGTATAAATCTTTTAATGTCCAATCTGATACGTCAATCAAAGGCTCATACATAAAAGCGTTTAAATGAATATTTTCTGGTGTTATTAGGTTAACTTCATCGATTACATCGATTTGATCTTGCGTTAAATGGTTCTTGGCTCTATTAAACCAGTCGCGAGTTTGGTTTGATTCGCTATCTAAACAATCTTCTCCTGCATCCTTTATTTTTTCCTTTAAGAATATTTCAGCCTTCAATCGTATTGCTATAGCAACAACTAATTTATTTTCTAAGAGAACTTCGTTACTGTCACTTGTAACACATTCGTTTGCAAGTCTTTCGACCACTTCACAGTAATTTTCATCCGTCCCGCTCCAAGATACATTATTTAGAAATTGTTTAATAATACCCCATAAATCTGACAGCTTTAAGGAAGATGTTTCTAGGGGTGTACATTTAAAATGAAGAAAACATGTAAGTTTCTTAAAATCGTCTCCCCTTCCACTATACTCACACAAATTACGATAAAAAGGAATGCTGGAAATTAGTGACTTTTTCTTATCATCGTCAACAATTTGTCCATCGGCAATATTTTGTATCACTACATTCTTAAAAAAATCTTTTTGATACTTAAATTCAGTAACTGTAATAATTCCCTCTTGATCTCGCTGAGCAATCAAACAATTTTTGCGTCTTACATTTAACCTTAGCTTCACAGTTCTATAAAAATCAAAATTATGAGTAAGAATCAATAAATTAAGGTGTTCAATGTTTGATATATCATTAAGATATTCGATAATTGCATATTTATTTTTATAATCGAATGAATCAGCGATATCATCAATGACAATCAAATATTGTTGGTTGTTTTGTTCTGCCTCTGCCTTTATTCTTTCAATTTCGAACAATATGTATAATAAATAAAGCGCTCTTTTCTCGCCTGTACTTAACGATACCATTAAATCTTGTTTACACAATTTCTTTCTTTCTTCAGTCTCTCCTATTCCTCGGGAATATACAAAATCAAAATTTGGAGCTTCGTCTTTGAGAAGAAAATTTGCTTTGTTTTCAATTCTTATTTTGAAAGGTACTTTAAATCTACGATTGAATTCATCAACTACTTTTCTCCATTTTTCAGACTGTTTCGAAGCTGCGTCATATAAATCTCGTATTTGTTCTGAATATTGGTGAATATTTTGATAATAAGCATCAAAATCTTGTGGCAAAGAATTAAATGCAAATAGCCAAAACTGAATTTTGAGTTTACCAATGTCGGATAAAAGTCCAATTATTTCACGATGACGCATCAAAGTATCTTTAACTTGCAGAACATCTTTATTCTTAGACAGAATAGAGCTAATTTCTTTGAAAGATTTACCTAACGTCTCATCAGAGTAAATTAAGTTCATTTGGTCTTTGATCGCTTTGTCCCAGTCCTCAAAAGAACGTATAATTGTTTTACCGTCCTTTAAATGAATCGTATGTTTTGCGGAAAATAATTCGCTGTTTTGCAAATCTTTTGTAAATTGCTCTGCCTTATTATCGGTAAAGGCTTCTGATAAAACTGGGTTGTTTTTAAGAAGTTGTTTCAATTTATCCGTATAGTTCACAATAACTTTTTTAAATTTCTCGTTCGAATACAACGATATAGCTTTATCAGAAAATAAAATCGAATATTTACAATCGCCCCAAAATGTATAATTCATATTTGTAGCAGACAAATCTTTTATTTTTTCAATTATATCGGGCCAGTCATTAGTATTTGAAAGTTCTAAATCTTCTATTATTTTTTGCTTTATTTGGTTTTTTGCTAATCCTGATAATTCTCTTAGTCTTTCTTCTATGGTCTTGATATCAGTGCTAAACGAATTAACAATAGTATCGTATTGTTTCCTGGTTTCTTCATCTGCTAGTAACGTAGCAACAGATTCGCGCGTAAACTCAAATGTATCAGTAAATGAATTAACAACATATATATTTGCACTTTTAGGTATATTTGTCGCGTTTTGAGAATCGTATGTGAAATTCTTTAAGCCGAAATTCAAAAAATATGAAGTTTTCAAGTTATCAAAAATGCGGTCTGTTGTTTTTAATCCGCAAGAAATATCTTCAAAAACTTTAGCCAAAGAGCTTTTCATGACTCCATTTGGTGCATAAATCAACGCTTTGTTACAACCGCAAAAGTCAATCTTTAGATTGTTCAATTCTTTGATGCCGTAGCAATTTTTTAATGTAATTTCCATTGTGAACCACCTAATTTCTTTTATTAATTAAATTTAATTGATTTTTAGCACCTAGTCTCAAAGTCAATTAACCATTTAATTTAAAAAATCTGAAAAACGATAATTTGTTTTAGTTAAATAAGTTTTTCCATAATTTGTTTGAACAAAAAACCTAATTTTAGCAGCATCATTAATTTGGTCTTTATACCCAATAACATTGTTAGCCAAAGTGCTTAAGGGAACACAAAGATTAATTGATTTCCCAGTAGCAACTAAATAAGATGAACTAGCATTATTAAGATTAAGAATGTTAAGTTGAAGATTTTTACTTACATAAATTCCCCATGACGTTATTTCTAAATCTTGATGTCCAACATTCAAAACTTTGATTTGTATTTTTTGAATAGCATTAGTGACCTGATGGCCAAACGCATCTATTCCAAACTCATTAATTGTGGTTGATTTAAGCTTTAATTTCTTTTTGTATGGCACATGAGATTGCCATAACGCTACAAGAACGGCGCAGAAGGTTGCTGTAGCGCTTATTGAACTAATAACTATCGAAGCAATCTCGAATTCAGTCATGAGTGTTTCCTCCGACAACTATTTCGAGTCCACATTTATCTAAATCGTTCAAATTATAAATTGTATCCAACATATCAAATGTTTCTTCGAGATTGTGCTTTGCCGAGTTCCAACCCGTCCCATCAGTGAACCAAACGAAGGTGAAGTTAGGAATGTCCTTAGCCTCTAATGCCAGTGTCTTATAGCTTCTTGCAGTCTCATTTAATTTAGAGCCACCTCCACCATAGAAATTACATTCGCAAGCATAAACGTGGTGTTCTTTAACAAATACGAAATCAAAACGTTTTTCGGTCTTACCATTGTTACTGATTCTAGAAAGATCCAATCCGAACTTTTGCTCAATTTCACTTTTATACATTTCCTTGAAATAGGTAACGTTCTTTTGGAAGCCAGCCTTCACAAGATATGACTCGACGATATCTTCCATTACATCGCCTGTCCTATTTTTCCTAGCATTAGTATCCATTCCTACTTCCACGCCCATAACGTAATCAACAAGATTGTTTATGAGGTGATTTGAAATCAAATCGAAAAGACCTGTTTTTTCCATGAAATCAGCGTATTCATCCGCAGAATAATTAGGATTAGCAAAACTAAAAATCTTTTCACTTCCGATATCAGTGACTTTTATCTCACTTTCCCTTTTGGCAAGTAGGATAGGAACGGCTTTCAATATCTCTGGGAATTTCTTGTATAAATCTAAGAAATCATTTCTAATGTTCTTCGAGCCAATCAAACTATTAAGAATATTGAGCTCTACTTTTATAGAGTCGGTATTCCTATAAACCTTATTGAAATCAGTGTAATAATCGTAAGTCGCGATGCTATCGCGCATAGTCTTTAGCCATTTGTTAAAATCTCTCATTTGCTCATCTCCTCCCATTGAAGCCGGCCGTCGAGACTATCTTAAAGATGTCGAAATCCTCTTCAAGCAACTCATCGATTATGCTTCCGAACATGTATGCATCTTGTCTATTTGTCTTTTCTTGAGCGGAAAGTAGCTCCATTAGGACATAAAGGAACTCGACGTCATATTCCCCGTAATCGTCCAACTCGGAGTACTTACCCAAGCAAATATAACTTTCTCCATCTTCAATAAGTCTTTTGATGGTCTCAAAGTCGTTGTTGTCAAGCGGCTTGGCCCTGTTCCAACATTCCTTGATATCCTTTAAAAATTCTTTCGTTAGTTTTTCATTCGCCTGCATTTTCATCAACGCATCAACAACCCAATGGATATGTTTAGGGGTCCTAAGCCTTCCGCTGTCCTTATTGTATTTCACGAGGATATCAAACTGGCTCAATGTACCTTGAAAAACGTATATCGTGTAGTTCTGTAAGACAAACTCGATGATTGCCTTCTTTTCGCCGTTGCTTATGAGTTTTTGCCCATGTCTAATTTCCATTATTGCTTTCCTCCAGTTTCTGAATTCTTTTCTTTGATATCTCTAAATATTCTAAATGATTGTCTATTCCGATGTATTTTCTTTTTAATTTAATAGCGGCTACACCAGTCGTCCCACTTCCATTGAACGGATCTAGAATCAAGTCTCCTTCATTTGTCGAAGCAAGGATTATTCTTTCCAACAATGCTTCCGGTTTTTGAACGGAATGTTTACCAAACTCTTTTTCTATTTTAGAAGGAAGATTGATTTTCCAAACATCCTTCATCTGCTTGCCTTCGTTTATTTCCTTCATCGAGGAATAATTGAATGTATGTTTTCCCTTTTTCTTTGGTGTTAGCTGTTTCCTAGCCCAAAGGATGGTCTCGGTGCTATTGGTAAAACACCTACAGGCAAGGTTAGGAGCGGGATTGGGCTTAACCCAGGTGATGTTGTTTATAAGAGAAAAGCCCTCGAACTCGAGAGCAACTCCGATGCTATAGATGTTATGGAACGTCCCACTTATCCATATGGTTCCATCGTCTTTTAGCGCTTTTCTACAGAGCCTTATCCATTTCCTGTTGTACTTGATCTTCTCTTCTATAGTCAGTGTCGTATCCCAATCGCCTTTATCGACGCACACCTGTTTTCCCGAGTGGCAGCTTATCCCACCGCTAGAAAGAAAGTAAGGCGGATCGGCGAATATCATGTCTATGGATTTTTCTTCTATCTTCTTCAGTAATTGAAAAGAGTCCCCTAAATACAAGGAACAGTTTTCACTACTATAAAAACACTTAGACTTACCTATCATTATTTATCTATTTCCTTTTAATAATTGGTGATGATGACTTCCTCTACGTCGCCTCTCCCATCGGCTTTAGAGTTGATCATCCTCTTGGCGTTCACCACATGTATATTGAAATCCTTATAAAGCTCGTTTATGAAAGCTGTATTGTGGTTAGAAAGCATGACCATAACGCCTCTATCGCTTAACTTCTTATAAAGCTTTGCGAGTCTTATCTGTTCTTCCTTTCCGAAGTCGTTTTTTGCGTATGAAGTGAACGAGTTCTTGTTTTCTATAACATCATATGGCGGATCGAAATAAACAAAATCTCCTGCCTTTGCGTTCTTCACCGCGTCCTCGAAATCACCATTCAATATCGTTATATCGTTGTTTCTAAAATATTCTCTCAAGGAATCAAAGTTATCTTCATCGAAGGTTATGACCTTTTTCTTCCTGCCTGACGGAACATTGAAATAGCCTTTGGAATTAACTCTATATAAACCATTAAAGCATGATTTGTTTAGATAAATCATCCTTGCCGCGTGAACATAAATTGGTAGATTAAAGAATTCATCCTCTTTGTCCATTGATCTAATTTGGTAATAGTATTCTTCAGAATGGTTGGATTCGTGTTTCTTGAGTTCGTTTTTCAATGATTCAAATAGTTCATCGTTTTGAAAACATTTATAGGCACATATGAGTTCAGAATTAAAGTCGTTTATGGTCGCCTTCTTAGGAGCGATGTTCAAAAAGAAAGAACCACCTCCTATGAAAGGCTCAAAGTAATTGTTGTATGTCTCTGGCATATAGGCATGGAGCCTATCCAAAAGTTGCGTTTTTCCTCCTGCCCATTTGACGAAAGGCCTGAGGGCTTTTGTCTCTTCCAACAATAAAGATGTTTTAATTTGAAGAGCCTGGCTAAGTCTTTCAATTGTCTCAAGCGTGACGTTGACCTTGCCCTGCTCGATTTTGGTAATCTGTGGGCGATCCATTCCGCAATAAAACGCCAGTTCGTCTTGCGACAAGCCTTGCTGAAGCCTTAGTTCTCTTACTTTGTTTCCAAATACTTGTTGGAGCATGTTTAACACCTCTTAAATATTTTATCATTTAGGTGTGTTAAACTCCACAAAATAAATTAAATTTAATCACGAT
>CASEYK010000013.1 GCA_949292105.1 uncultured bacterium | reverse complement strand
AGTCGATTGATGACTTACTTCCATATTCAAAAGAAATGTCTAAATTAGCTTAAAAGCTGTCTTTTGCTGCCCTTGGGGAATGAGCCTGCCGCCTATATGGGTGGCACTTTTCATATAGGGGTGTTAATTAACGACGTTTACTAAAAAACGACAAATATAAAGAAAAAAGAGACAATTGTCTCTTTATTTTTTGTGGCGCGCCCAGCAAGACTCGAACTCGCAACCTTCAGATTCGAAGTCTGACATTCTATCCAGTTGAATTATGGACGCATGGAGCACTCGACGGGAATCGAACCCGCGTATTCAGCTTGGGAAGCTAACGTTCTGCCATTGAACTACGAATGCGGGATAAATAAAAATGCGACGAGCGCATTATTATAAACAATATGGTGGATACTGAGGGGATCGAACCCCCGACCTTCTGTACGTCAAACAGATGCTCTCCCAGCTGAGCTAAATATCCAAGCTGGTGCCGACTATAGGAATTGAACCTACAACCTACTGATTACGATTCAGTTGCTCTACCAGATTGAGCTAAGTCGGCAACTGAATGCTTATTTATAATATTAAAAGAATGAGATAAATGCAAGTTATTTATCATTTATTATCACTGATTAATGAACTAATCATTGCTTCAGAAGAAGCATCTGAAGGCATGCGCCAATCACCGCGTGGCGAAATAGATACAGTTCCAACTTTTACTCCATCCGGTAAACAACTTCTTTTAAATTGATTGGCATAAAATCTTTTTAAAAACAAAATTAACCATTTTCTTATCTCTTCATCGCTATATTTACTGTGATAAGCATAAATGGCTAAATACAAAATTTTTAGCGGTGAGAAATTAAAGCGCAAAAAATAGTAAATAAAGAAGTCATGCAATTCATAAGGCCCAATTGACTCTTCGGTTTTTTGCGCTATTTCTCCTTCTTTTTGCGGTAGTAATTCAGGCGAAATTGGAGTGTGCAAGATATCTAAAAGTACATCTTTGACTTCTTCGTGTTCCAATGCATATGTTTTTACCAAGTCTTGTACAAGGGTTTTAGGAATAGAAGAATTCACACTATAACTAGACATGTGATCGCCATTATATGTCGTCCAGCCTAGGCAGAGTTCGCTTAAATCGCCAGTACCAACCATCAAGGCGTTGATGTCATTGCTATAATCCAATAGAACTTGCGTTCTTTCTCTCGCTTGTGCGTTCTCATAAGTAGCGTTTTGAATATTGATATCATGTCCAATATCTTCAAAATGCGTGACGACGCTTTTATTGATATTAATTTCTTTAAAACTAACTCCTAGTTTTTCCGCTAAAACAACCGCATTGTCATGTGTTCTTTTGCTCGTGCCAAAGCACGGGAGAGTAATGGCATAAACATCTTTTAAATCATATCCGAGAAGAACGAATGCCTCTTTGGCGACAAGTAAGGCTAATGTTGAATCAAGGCCACCGCTTAAACCGACGACAACCTTTTTACACGAAATGGCTGTCAAACGCTGTTTAAGGCCCAATGCCTGCATTTTAATAATCTTTTGGTATCTTTGTTTATTTGAACTATTTTCGTTAATTACAAATGGGTTTTGCTTGATTTTTCTTGTTAAAGTTGGATTTTTTAATGGCAATGAAAAGCAAATTTCATCATATTCTTGTTTTTCTTTAATGAAAGAAGTTGTTCTTCGCCTTTCATTGTTAAGTTTTTCAATATCAATCTCGCTAATAATTAATCCACTATCAAACAATTCGCCTTCAACAAGCAAATTTCCATTTTCACAAATTGAGCGATAGCCAGAATAAACAACATCGGTGGTGCTTTCACCCTCACCGCTTGATGAATAAACATACCCACACATCAATCGAGCAGAAGTTGAACTAATAAGAGAACGACGATATTCTTCCTTACCAATCACCTCATTAGAAGCCGAAAGATTTAAGATGAGATTGGCACCTTGCGTTGCTAATTTTGTCGATGGAGTAAGAGGCGCCCATAAATCTTCACAAATCTCCACTCCGATCTTCAAAGGATAGTATTCTTTATTAACTAAAATAAATTTATTGCCAAAAGGATAGGCTTTCTCACCAATAACAATCTTATCGTTGCTTGCTGGGCAGGGCGTAAATTGACGACCCTCATAAAATTCGTTGCTCGTCGGCAAATACTGTTTGGCGTACACTGCGAGTATATCTCCACCGCAGTAAACGACCGCGCAGTTAAATATACCGTTTTTATGGGCGAGAGGTGCGCCAACAACAAAAAGCATCTCATAACGCCTTGATACTTCTTTTAAACGTTCTAATCCGAGAATGACATCCGCTAACAACTGATTTTGGTAAAACAAATCTCGACATGAATATGATGTTAAACACAGTTCTGGAAAAACAAGTACTTTAACCCCTTGTTTATCGGCTTGACCAATCATCTGTTCAATTTGAGCAACATTGTACAAAACACAGCCAATTTTACCGATAAAATTAGCTGATCCAACTTTTACAAAGCCAAAGAAAGTTTGGTCAATGGGTGCAAAAGCATCTTCTGATAACGAAGCATACTGATGTGAAGAAAGATTTAAAGGTATAAATTCATTGCTTGGCGAAGATAAAAGTTTTTCATAATATTGATTAGACATAATCACCAAATGGCTATATCCATTTTTGCTGATGAATAATGGGGCGTCGTGATTTTGACACCACTCGCTAATATAATTCGTATCTCTTAAATCTTTAATCGGAATAATTTTGCTCATACTTTTGCCCTCAACATAATTATGTACATTTTTATGCAAAATACAATAAAAAAAGCCTTAAACAAGTGTGATTGGTACCCAGTTTTCTAGACACTAATTGTTTGTTAACTGGATTATATCATAAGACTAACATGGATGCTTCCCTAAATTTAGAAGGGGGCATCCATTTTGTTTTGCTCTTAATTCTATGATTATTGTAATAATCGA
>CASEYK010000012.1 GCA_949292105.1 uncultured bacterium | reverse complement strand
AATTTTTAAAACCTTTTTGATGGCGTCCATAACACCTTGGTGGTTATTATCTTTATCAGTAATAATATCAGCTTTTTCAAGCAGGCTTTGTGAAGCATTTTTCATCGCAATACCAATACCGGCTGCTTCAACCATTTCGATGTCGTTATCGGCATCACCGATGCAAACTAAATGCGATAGAGGAATATCGTAATGCTTTGCAATTTGCATTAAGCAACGAGCTTTTGATGTTTTGGTGTAAAAAATTTCGCTGTAGGCAGAATTGTACCAGAAGCGCACATCGAATCCCGGATGTTTTCTAACGGCATCGATAATGATTTGATCATATTTAGAACCTTTGCCTTGCATAATCATAGTCCATGGATCTTCATTAAGCGTTTCTAAAATATCGCCATAAATAACATTCATTCCGCCGTGCCAAAAGAAAGTGGCGAGATCTTTATCTTCTTTAATGAGCCAAATTTTATCATTTGTCTCGCACATAACATTTAATATGACATCTTTACAGTCTTGATAGATTTGTTTGACGATTTCTTTTGGAAAAATGAAATGCGTTTCTTCAAAAGTATGATCGTAAGGATGATAGCAGTACGCTCCATTATAGCAGACAAGCGGACTGTGGAGATTCAAAGTCGCATAGTAAGATTTGAGCGCTCTTAAAGGTCGACCGCTTGCCAACACGACGACATGTCCTTGTTTTTCTAGCTTTTGCAAAAACTTGACTGTCTGCATTGGAATTTTGCTTTTTTTGTTGAGAAGGGTGCCATCCATATCGATGGCAAACATATATCGTTCATTATTTTCCATAAAATTATATTTTTAATAATCCAACAGCTTTTTGGACGCGTTGCAAAACTTCGTTCGCTTTTTTGCTCGCCTTTATTGCACCTTGTTTTAAAATTTCTTCATATGCTTTACTAGTTTTGATTTGCAGATATCGTTCCTGAAAAGGCTTTAATTCTTCTTCTACCGCATCAGCAACTGCCTTTTTAAATTCGCCATATCGCATTGAAGCAAATTGTGACTGAGCGGTAGGAATATCAATACCTTTTATTGATGCATAAATTGTTAAAAGATTTGAAATACCCGGTTTATTGACTTCATCATACTCAACTTTATCGCCTGAATCAGTGACGGCGCTCATGATTTTTTTTCGTATTGTCTTTAAATCATCAGTTAAAAAGATATCGCCTTTGGGATCAGATTTTGACATTTTTTTCGTCGGGTCTGATAAAGACATAATGCGGGCACCAACTCGATTGAATTTAGCCTCGGGCATTTTAAAGATATCGCCATATCGATTATTCATTCTTTTGACTAAATCGCGAGTGATTTCAACGTGTTGAACTTGGTCTTCACCAACGGGCACTTCATCGACATCATATAAAATAATATCGCCCGCCATTAAAACAGGATAAGCAAAGATACCTAAGCCGACTGAATTTTGATTCATTTTAGACGAAATATCTTTAAATTGTGTCATTCTCGACAACTCGCCCATATAT
>CASEYK010000011.1 GCA_949292105.1 uncultured bacterium | reverse complement strand
ACCTATAATGCTTACACATTATAGGTGTTCGTCAGAAATGGTGATCCCATCGGGAATCGAACCCGAGATTAGACCTTGAGAGGGTCTCGTCTTAACCTCTTGACCATGGGACCATGAGGGTATTATACCACTCAATATTACTTTTGTAATAATAAAATTACTTGTTCGATTCGCTTGTTCGATCTTTCTTTACCAATTACTTGAAGAACATAGAACAAGTTTGGAGAATTTTTTCTTGTCGTGATTGTTATTCTTAACATTTCAGCAACATCGGCGACAAGTCCAATATACTGTTCAGGATTAGCTTTTAATGTCTTGTTATTTGGGGCAAATTTATGTTCTAACGCAATATCTTTTAATGCTGCGAACCATGTTTGCTCATCAACATTATCATAAGGTAGTTTATCTTTTAAGTCACCAAGCACTTCAATGATAGTTCCTTTATTGAATTTAGAATTGAAAGGAAGAGGTTCTTCATCAAGCGTTTTGCGATATAAATCATCATAGAAAAACGATATCGATGAAGCTAAATCAGAAAAGCGATAATAATCTTTACGAGGATTTTCTTTCTCTCTTTCAATATTCATGATGTCCATGAAATAATTTTTATCTCTTTCGATTAATTGTTTTAATTCAGGACAATATTGTTTTGCATATTCATAAGCCGCTTCACTAATCTCGCATTTATTCATTAGAGCTAATAATTCTTTAGAGAAGAAATTGAGTTTACCGATATCAAATAAAGCGCCTTCTAAAGAGACTTTATCAAAACTAAATCTAAAATCTTCCATATTTTGAAAATGGTGTTGAAATATCCATTCCTCAAAGTTTGAATTGGCGATAGTCATCAAATACATGATTAAAGAATTGGGTAAATATCCATCTTCAAGGAAAAAAGAAACAGCAGCTTCTTTGTCAAGGCGTTTTGACAACTTTCTTTTATGCCCGTTCTCATCGAGTTTCATAATGACTGGCAAATGAGCATATTTAGGAGTTTGCCAACCCATTGCTTCAAATAATTCGACATGGATAGGAAGAGAAGCAATCCACTCCTCGCCTCTAATAACTGTCGTTGTGCGCATAAAGTGATCATCGACGACATGGGCGAAGTGATATGTCGGTAAACCATCACTTTTATAAATGACGATATCTTGATCGTTTTGAGCGATATCAAATTCACCTCGAATTAAATCTTTTACTCTAATCTTGCGAAGGTGTGAACCACTGCTTTTAAAACGAATGACAAATGGTTTGCCTTCTTTGATGAGTTTGACTCTTTCTTCATTTGTCAAAAAGCGGTATTTAGCAAACTGCCCGTAATAGCCAGGCATAATTTTATGCGCTTCTTGATTTTGTCGAATCTCATTTAATTCTTCTTGCGAACAAAAACAAGGATAAGCTTTGCCGATAGCAATTAAATGTTTAATAGCAACTTTATATATTTCAGCCCTTTGGGATTGAACATAAGGACCATAATTTCCGACTTCTTTATCGCCTAAATAACCTTCTTGAGGGACAACACCAAAGGTTTGCAGTTGTTTAAGAAGTTCAAATTTTGAACCTTGAATTTCTCTTTTTGTATCAGTATCTTCAAGACGAAGATAAAAAACGCCATTAGATTGATCAGCAACCTTTTTGCAAATCATCGAAGTAAACAAACTGCCAGTATGTAAAAACCCAGTAGGAGATGGAGCAAATCTAGTCACTTCAGCCCCCTCTGGTAACTGCCTAGGTGGATATCTTTTTTCTAAGTCATCGATAGAGTCGGTGACATCCTTAAATATTAAGTCAGCTAATTCTTGATTAGAAATCATTGTTCTTCCCTCTTTCCGTTAAGAATTATATTGCATAATCATTCATTTTTGTTATAATAATTGAGCATTTATTCAATGCAGGTGTAGTTCAGTGGCAGAACACTACCTTGCCAAGGTAGTTATGCGAGTTCGATTCTCGTCACCTGCTCCAGATGTTTGATACACGCTTCGGCGTGTTTTCTTATTACTCTTGAGGAGGCTGATCTGATGAATCATCACCACCATTTTCCTCATTGTTTTTATTTGTCATTTCTTTTAGTTTTTCTTCTAATGCATTCTTTTCTTCTTCGCTAATAACAATGTTCTTTTGAAGAGCTTTAAGTTGATTTTGAGCAATAATTAAAGAACTATTTTGAAAAGCCTTCTTCCATTTCTTGAATATGCTTTCCATATTTGCAAAGTAAAATGGATAAAAGAACACCGGCAAAACATTGGCCCCGATTAAACCGCCAATAATTAAAATATCGACATCAAATGTTTTTAAAGAAGATAAAAATACACCAGCGATAAATCCAACAAACATCAATAAATAAAGCAGCCAATTCAAATACCAATAATCGCGGTTCATTTGACTTTTATGCGACATGTATGTATAGCGATAAAGGGCTTGAACATATATTGGATCAGCATTTTTAATATGAAGTCTTAAATAAATGCTTAGTGAATTACGAGAAATATGATAAAAGAAAACAAACCACATAACGAAAACTGGTGGCAAAAACGAAAGGGCGGTGTATAAAGAAAAGATATAATAATTCTCGCCAAGCAAATCTTTCAAAGAGCCATAATTAATAAAAATTGAACCATCTTGTGCTACTTCAATAATCGTTTGTTGAGCTGCTTCAAAGCCCGCCTTATCAATATTTGTCACGATAAAATATGAAATAAACCCGAAAATAAAAGAAGCCAATAGCCCAAATAAAAGGCACCACAACAAAGATGAGAAAAAGCGAAATGAAGAGCGGTATTTGCGCCTAAAATAATTAAAGAAATATGATGAATAGGCTCCGAAAGTAACCATTTGTTTCTGTTCTAACAAAAAATGGGCAACAATCGTCGCAAAAAGAGCAGGTAAAATTACAAGCGGTATAAGAAGTAATGAAATACCCATCATCCAAAAACAAATCAGCAAAATCAAAGCGGCAAAAGTGCCATACGCCAAAGATAACACCCAAGAAGTCCCTGGGTGTTTTTTATATGTTTGTAACGAATCTTCTAATAAAGGATTTCTTGTTTTTTTCATTTTCGTCTTTTCCTATTCATTTTATCGATGCTTTTTACCGCGCGATCGAGTTGTTCTTCGTTGAGTTTACCCACTTCTCTCGATTCAATCGCTTTAACCAAAGCTTTAAGTCGTTTGGCTTGAATAACATAATACTGCTTTGATTCAGACATAATGGCGGTATGGCATTCATTATTGACCAACACAATGCCGATGAGTAAACTGCTATCCAAATTGGTCAAAATAGAAACGCGCTTCACATATTTCTCGATGCGTAGCAAAGGGTTGTCGGTATAACATTTTTCACCGCGGCGAGGAATATAAATCAGAGATTTATCATCAGCCTTACCCATGATATCCCCAGCAAAATATAAATCAATGATGAAATAAATATATTTTTCGCCGAATAAAATGTGATCGATGCACGAGATTGAAGAATCGGATTGAAAAATAAAATCATTGATGAGGTAGTAGTCTTTGTAAAGGGCTAACTTATATATTTTGCGATAATATAGTTCTTTAAACTTTTTCTCGTATATTTTTCTCTTAATTGGGCCATACAAAAATAAGGCGAGAATAATGAGGACAATCAAGACTACCGCGACAATAAAAACAATGCGTAAAATATCATTTGTCGACATCAAAATCATCGGCATACCACCACCTTTGCGTATGTTGCGTAATCAAAATAAGTTTTGCCGTCTTTATTGATAAGGATGGCAAAGAAATTGGCTACCACTGAAATGGTAAAAGTAAAAATTAGTGTAAAAACAACCAAGCTCTCGCGAATGATGAGATGACTGAGTGGGAAACGCTCATCCATCACATTAACAAATTTAATTCCGCTCATCTTCATACCGATGGTTGAACCCTTAAAAACAATGGTCGGAACAACTAAATAAATAATAGAGAGCACTCCACCCATCAAAATAGAACAAATAAGGGTTAAAATCGGCTTTAATAATTGCGGATTGTCAGCGTGAACTTCATTGTAAAGAAGAACAGAAGAAGGAAAGATAACAGCGAAAAATAAAACATAGATAAAAAGCCCATCGATAAGGCTGGCAATAATTCGCATCAGTTTTAAATCGTTTTTATCGTTCATAGTGTAAAAATTATACCATAATTTATTGTGGAAAAAAGAAACAAGTGTCTTTTTTAAAAATCTTAATTAATCGTAGAATGTTTCGCCTTGAACCGTCGCGCTAATAAAGCGCATCAATTCACCTTTTGTCGTCTTTTTGCTGATTTGAGGAAGCTGATTGATATCAAACCAAGAGACATCATCAGTCTCGTATTCATGCTCTTTTAAATCACCGATAAGTCTTCCTTCAAAAACAATGACATATTCAGGAATTGAAGCCGGCGTTTTAAATGGGGTGCGATTAGCAATGCCGACGAGGCGAACAATCTCAATATCTGCTCCTGCCTCTTGCTTGCTCTCATTAATCGCAGTTTGGGATGGCGAATCATATAAATCGGCCCAACCGCCAGGAAGAGAATAAGCACCTTCATTTTTCTCGCGCACCATCAATAAGCGCTTTCGCGATTGATCGAGGATAACCGTTCGCACAGAAACATTCGGTGTAGGATAGATATCGCGCTTAAAATAATTCGGCCGGTCGAGTTTCACTTCGAGAAAATGTTCTAAAAAATCAGCTGATAAATCGTTGATTTGTTGGTAGTTGGTCAAAGCGTATGGATCTTTGCTATGGACAAGACCAATTTTCGCAATTGACTGTATTTTTAAGATATAATCATAAACTTCTCTTTCGTCCATCTTTTTTTCCTCGACAATACTATATTTTATTTTAATAACTTTGGTGATGATTTAAAATAACATATATGTTAATAACGCTTCTATCAACTTTGGATCTCGCCCTCATTATTATCATTCCTTCAGTCTTGGTCGTCGGAATGGTCATTCTCCTTTTATGCGGTGTTTATCATGTGAGAGCCAACCGCGTCTATATTATCGAAAAATACAACGAATTTAATCGTCTTTTATATACTGGATGGTATTTCTTACCACCACTTATCTACCGCCGGGCTGCATTCTATTCGCTTTTGCCGCAGTATCGAACCATCCGTTTAGAAAATGGTAAATATATCAAAATTACATATCAGATTGAAGACGCAAAACTGTACCACTATTCAAGAAAAATGATTGATGTCTATTTGCTCGAAATCACGCGTCCAAAAAGCGATATTACTTTGGAATATTTAACTGAAGAGTACACAAAAATAGGTGTTAAGCTTATTTCTGTTCAAGAAGTTATTAATCACAATTTATAGGATAAATTAATAAGCGATTTCGTTGACATATTCGCAAAGCGAAAGAGCAATCTCTTTACATTTTTGCAGGTCTTTACCTTCGACCATGACACGAATTAACTGTTCAGTGCCACTCGGCCTCACCAAGATGCGCCCATCGCCATCAAGAAAATCTTCTTGCTCTTTTAAGAAAGTTTTGAAACCTTCGTTTTCCATAATCATATCTTTATTTGAAACGCCGACATTGCGGAGCACTTGCGGATAACTGACAAAGTTTTTGAGCAAGTCTTGAATTTCTTGTTTTTCTTCAGCTAAAATCGAAAGAATTTTCACCGCAGTCATCATCCCATCGCCAGTGTTAAGCGCATCATTAAAAATAATGTGTCCGCTCTGTTCGCCACCGAGCGATAATCCATCGTTTTTAAGACAAGCTTGGACATTTTTATCGCCGACATCTACTTCTTCATACCCGATATCTTCGCTCTCTAAAACTTTTTTCAACCCAAAATTAGACATGACAGTGATGACAATTTTATTATCGTTGAGTTTATTTCTCTTTTTTAAATATTTTCCGGCTAGATATAAAATGCCGTCCCCATTGATAAGATTGCCATGTGAGTCGACCACCATAATGCGATCAGCATCGCCATCGAAAGCAAAGCCGATATCAAAATGTTCTTTTTTCATCTTTTGAATGAGTTTTTCTGGATGGGTAGAACCACATTTATCGTTAATGTTTAATCCGTTGTAATTCTCGTTTAAATAAGTCGCTTTGATGCCAAGGCGTTTTGAAAATAATTCTCTAGCCAAGACAGAAGCGGAACCGTTGGCTAAATCAAAACAAACCTTAAAAGAAGATAAATCAGCTGTCGCTTGTTTAGCCAAATAGTCAAGATATGACTCGATATATTGATCAGCTTTGTTAAAACGGCCCAAACCAGTATTGGGAACAAGTGGTAAATCATCGACAATGCGGTCGATATATTCTTCAATCAATAGTTCCAACTCATGCGGGATTTTTTCACCATTTGGGGCAAAAATCTTAATACCATTGTCGAAAAAAGGATTATGTGAGGCAGAAATCATAATGCCATAGTCAAAATCGTTGTGTTCAACGATATAAGAAATGGAAGGGGTAGTCGTAATACCTAGTTCATAGACATCGCCACCACTAGATGTAATACCGCTGACAAGAGCAGCATCAAGCATCGCACCTGAAAGTCTCGTATCTCTCCCAATTAAAATTTTATTTTTTCGCCCATTTGGATACTGGCCCAAAAAGCGACCAATGCGATATCCAAGGCGTGAAGTAAGGCGAATATTGGCAATTCCCCTTACACCATCAGTGCCAAAATATTTTCCCATTGTTTATTCCTCGTCTGCATCAGACATATAATTTTCAAAAACGCGTAAAAAGTTTTCTGGACTAACGCTTTCTAATTGGCCATTAACCGCTAAAGAGATGCGGCCAGTTTCCTCTGAAACAACAACCGTCACAGAATCAGAAACTTCACTAATACCAATAGCAGCGCGGTGCCTCGAACCATATTTACCAGCAAAAGGTTTAGTTGTTGGCGTAAAAAAGACAGAAGCAGCAATAATTTCATTGCCGTGTATAACAACGGCTCCATCGTGAAGTCTTGTTCCTGGATAAAAAATAGTTGCTAACAATTCTGAACTAACAGGAGCGTTAATAGGAACGCCATTCTTAATAATATCTTTTAAAGATGTGTTCTTTTCAAAAGTCATAATCGCGCCAATTTTAGCCTTTGAAAGCGAAGTGACAGTCAACTCAATTTGATGATAGAGTTCTTTGCGATCAAATATCCTTTCAACACCGAAGCGGACCGTTTTGGCAGGTTGTTTTTTAAATGGATTGGCTAAGAATGCTCTAAAGTCTCCCATGTTGGAAAAGAAGATAATCATTAAACCAGCTGTTAAAACGCAAGCGCTTAAAATCAAAACAGCATCAAGAGTGAAAATGTAGGAGACAAGCAAGAAAACAAAATTAATAGTTAAGAAGATGTATGGAGCGCGTCGTTTTACAACCTTGATTAAAATAAAAAGCAAAGGTAAGAAGAGAAGAACAAAGAAAATAAGTGTAAGTACAAAGCTAACTTCGTTGTTGTTTTCCCAAGCAAAATGCATAACCTTAAATTCAAGCCCCTTTTACTAACTAATTCATCATAACAAAATAAGCGATATATTTCAATTTTGGATTTGCTATATTTTACGCAAAAAAATTAATCCTTTTAAACGATAAAAAATCAGTGCAAAACTCAACTTTTTTTCAGTTTTTTTGTTAAATTTCATCTAAATGCACAAATAATTTCTTTATTTTTGGTTTTTTCTTCACCCATTTTTGGCGGTGTTTTTTAAAATATTCAGAAAGAGCATTTTTACCCAAATTGCTCAGCGATAAATAAAATTCGTTTTCCACTCGAGAATAAACTCTTTTCGCATAATTATAACGGACAAGCATTTGAATCATGCGCGAGATCTTCTTATTAGAATATGAGACGAGTGTTGAAAAAGTATCATAATCTTTAAAAGGGCAACTACTTTCATCGTCCACTCCTTTCAATATTTTACAAACTAGTTCTTTCGAAGGATAAATTTTATCGCTATCGAATAAAGATAATGTATGAAGAATTTTGTAATAACTAGTCGTTAATACGAAGTTTGTCTCACTCATATAAATTATTATATACATGGTTAATAGGACAAATGTTAATTGTTTATTTTTTTACCCTGTAATGTTAAACTTGTTGTGCAATTTTATATAAGGAGATTTTATATGTCAACACCACATATTAATGCCAATCCAGGCGATTTTGCGAATGTTGTTTTAATGCCGGGTGATCCATTAAGAGCAAAATGGATTGCTGAAACTTATTTGAAGGATTATAAATTAGTCAATCAGGTAAGAGGCATCTTAGCTTTCACCGGCTACACTAAAAATGGTAAGAAAATATCAGTTATGGCGTCGGGTATGGGCCAACCATCAATCGGTATTTATTCGCACGAACTTTATACTCATTATGGAGTAGACACTATTATTCGCGTTGGAACTTGTGGCGCTTATCAAGAAAACATCGACTTATTTGATGTTATTATTGGCACCACTGCCTCGACTGATAGCAACTGGGCAGCACAATTCAACGTTCCACAGTTTTCTGCTGGGGCGGATTTTGAATTGAGTATAGAAGCTTATCTCAAGGCAAAAGAAAAAGGATTAAAAGCGCATACTGGCTCAATATTATCTGCAGATATATTTTATGACGAAGACCCAGATGCATGGAAAAAATGGGCAAAACTTAATGTCTTAGGCGTTGAGATGGAATCATATGCTCTATATGTAACAGCGCAGCGCTTAAGAAAAAGAGCTTTATGTATGTTAACTGTTACTGATCACTTTATAAATAAAGATCAAAAAGCTACACCTGAAGAAAGACAACTTGGGTTAGGTAAAATGATTGAACTGGCAATTGATGTAGCTGAAAAGTTTGCAAAGTCATAGTTTTACACTTATAGTGTAGTATATTTGTTATTGCATATATATTATATTGATAATAGACTAAGACTAGATTTTAGATTTTTGGAGGAAACAAAAATGAAAAAAATTGTTTGTGCTTCTTTAGCAGTGCTCCTAGTTGGCGGTGGGCTAGGTTTAATGAGCGCGAAAGAGGCACCAATGCTTGAAACAAAAGCTGAGACAATGGAAGTCACTAGAGTTTTTGCATACTTAAAGGGTGGCTGGGATAGTGATGGATCTATGTACGCATACGTATATGCTAGCGGCGTGGAAGGCGAAAATTATAATGCTGCTTGGCCAGGCGTCAAAATGACAAGAGTATTAGAAGATTATTGGCAAGGGCTTTATTATTATGACATACCAGCAGATTTAGACTATACGCATGTTGTTTTCAGTTCCGGCCAACAAGATTGGAAAAATTCAAATAAAGCAAGAGATATTGCCTTAACAGAATTTGTTGGTTCCGAAGGCTACTATGTTGCTGCAGGAATTGAAGCATGGGTGGCTGATGACACTCCAAGAGAAGTTACATTTGGAGGGGTCGGAATAAGCGTCTATCAGGCCGCTGCTACATTTAGTGCAGCCCATGTCGATGTCTGTAATGATTATGCGCTGTATCCAGTTTACAGAGATTTGTTCATCACACCTAGTGCTGGATGGGAAGAAGCTACTGAAAACGAAGAAGATACAAGATATACTGTGAATGTTGAGAGCAACGAATATGGTGGAACTACTACTTTCACATTAGACGAAGTATTAAATCAATTTGAAGCTCAATACAATAATCACACACTCGCTCCTACCGCGCGTTTCATTTTTAAAGAAGATTATCTATCCGCTGTCATAATTTGTGCTATTGTTCTAGGCGTTGCTTTAATTGGAATCATTCCATTAACAATGAAAAGAAAAACAGCTAGATAATAAATAAGTTATTTCGGATATTTATTGGAACATCAAAGAAGATGCTGTCCGCGGCATCTTCTTTTTTTGATTTAAAAAGTAGTCAGTCGAGTATTGTACTGGCAGTTTCAAAACCGAATAAACGCTTAATTGAATTTTCTGTTAGTTCTAAATCAATCATAATTACTTATTCAAGGGTTGTTCGTATTGCTTAAATTAAAAAGCACGCAGTCGGCTTGAACTGAACCCAATTTAGTTCACAGGAAAAGAAAAAGCCTTCTATCGTATACTTACGGTAGGAGGTTTTCTTTATGGCAAGTAAAGGACAAAAGTTTAAGAAATATCCATCTGAATTAAAGAATAAGATACTCAAAGAG
>CASEYK010000010.1 GCA_949292105.1 uncultured bacterium | reverse complement strand
TGACGCTGTTTAGGTGTTCCTATAAATTCGATGTATTCGCCATTTTTATGCTTGTTGACGCATTCAAGCTTGTATTCCCATGAATATTTCATAGAAAAAGTACCCCTTTCCTAATGTCTAGGATTTTGGGTACCTCTCAACCTGTTTTTGTTTTTTATTCTTATTATATTAATCAATTATTTAATGCAATAAATTGACTTTTTGCCATCGAAGACCGAAACTTCAACAGTGCCTCTTTCATTGAGTTCATCTTCAATGCGGAGGAGTTGATTGTATTTGGCAATACGATCAGTTCGGCTAGCAGAACCGGTTTTGATTTGGCCAGCATTTAAACCGACAACGATATCGGCGATGGTTGTATCTTCTGTCTCGCCTGAGCGGTGTGAAACGATAGCGGTATATCCAGCGCGTTTAGCCATTTCAATGGCATCAAATGTTTCGGTCAATGTGCCGATTTGATTGACTTTGATAAGAATAGCATTAGCAACGCCTAGTTCAATACCTTTGGCAAGGCGTTTGGTATTAGTAACGAATAAATCATCACCGACGAGTTGAATTTTCTTGCCTAATTTTTCAGTTAAATATTTCCAGCCGTCCCAGTCGTTTTCATCAAGACCATCTTCGATGGTAATGATTGGGAATTTTTCAACTAATTTAGCATAGTATTCATCGACCATTTCGTGGGATGTAAATTCGCCTTTATCAGCTTTCAAAACATATTTTTTGGTTTCTGGATTATAAAATTCACTGGCAGCGACATCAATACCTAAGCAAACATCTTTACCTGGTTCATATCCAGCAGCTTTAATAGCTTCCATAACTCTTTCGAAAGCCTCGGTATTGCATGATAATTTAGGAGCATATCCACCTTCATCACCGACCGAAGTGGTATAACCATTTTTCTTCAAAATCGTTTTTAAACTATGAAAAACTTCAGCGCCCATGCGGAGAGCTTCTCTAAAACTCTTAGCGCCGACAGGCAAAATCATGATTTCTTGGAAGTCAATGCACCAATCAGCATGAGCTCCACCATTTAAAATATTCATCATTGGAAGAGGAAGTTGTTTAGCGTTGACTCCACCCAAATAGCGGTAAAGCGGGACTCCTAATAAATTTGCAGCCGCGCGAGCAACCGCCATCGAAACACCAAGAATAGCATTGGCGCCTAATTTTGACTTGTTGGGGGTTCCATCGAGTTCAATCATCATTTTATCGAGTTCGACTTGGTTGAACACGCTCATTCCAACAACTGCCGGAGCAATGATTTCATTCACATTCTTAACGGCGGTTAATGTTCCTTTTCCGCCATATCTGGTTTTATCACCATCTCTTAATTCAACAGCTTCATATTCTCCGGTTGAAGCACCTGATGGGACTAAAGCACGACCGAAAGCACCGCTTTCTGTCAACACTTCGACTTCAACAGTTGGATTTCCGCGAGAATCGAGCACTTCGCGAGCATAGACATCTCTAATAATTGGCATATATTTTCTCCTTTATTTTGTCCGATAATATTATAGTTATTGTTTTCTATTTACACAAATAGAAAGTAAGAAAATTAATCTCCAAGCGAAATAATTAAAACTTCAGCGCTTGTCAGTTCGTAATTGTCATCAAAAGAAAGAATGAAACAATATTCACCAGTTTGTGAAAAAGCAAAATGGTTAGTTTGGTTCTCTGCTTGAACTAAATAAATCAAATTTTGTGGCAAATCAACGATATCTAGATCATCAAAACCCCAGCGATTATAAATCGGATCTGAAGACTCGACATCTTCAACGGTTGAAAAAGCATAAGTATAATCGAGGGAATCAACAGAAATAGATAGAGCATAAACATAACCATTGAACACAAGATTTTCGCTCTGATAAACATTTGTTAAGTTGATCGCTTCAGAATAAGTAGAAATAGGCGATAAAGCAGTACTGCTACCAAACACATTTAGCGATGGCTGGAAAGTAGCACTCATTCCAGTGTCGATATAGGGCAATTCTAGAATAGTTAGTGAATCAGAATACGAATAAACTGTCTCGTAACTCAATTCATAGAAAACTCTTGGGTTATCTAAATATTTATTCTCAAAGTTTTCCAAAAGTTTTCTTCTCTCAAATGAAGAGACAGTGTCGAAAACATAGCCAAACTTTTCATGGCTTTTAAAATGCACTCCAATCGAATATTCATATAAAACAGTCAATGTCTGTCCGCTATGAAGAGGATTATCGATTTCTGCTAATCTAGTGTAATCCACAAATGCGACAATCCCATCAAGTCTCGAAATAAATGTATAGTTGCTCGAAGGAGAAAAAATATCGACTAAATCAGTAGAAGAAAATCCGAGCGAACCACCAATTTGGAAGAAAGATGCAAGAATGTAGTTAGACCAAAATTCATCGACTATATCAACATTTATGTCGCTATCTTTCATTACGTATGATGTGGATACATTACCATTGTTGTGCGATGTTTCTGAATAAGTGTATAAATTATAGGCCGATTCTGCGCCAGTATTTTCTGAAGAATTAAAGCCTAGCCAAGTCCATCCACTATTTTCGACTTGCTCATGATAGACGAAATTAGTAAGAGTTGAAGTTATTTCAGTTTGGATAGTTGTCTTAGATGATAAAGCGCGATTTTTATGGGCGGTTAAAACGATGTTTTGCTCACTATTTTGGAGTTGCTGACTCAAATGAACAGTCGACGAAACATCTTTCTCTTCTAATTTAGTCTGGATAGAAACACTGCTGACATATTGGCGGTTGCGTAAGACATCAGTCTTAAGTTCTTCAATTTCCATTTCATCCAGACGAACATTATCGTTACCATACAAAGTTTTTCCAGAATCACATCCAGAGAGAGCGAGCAATGCACACGAGATAATTCCGAGCAAGAACAAATTCTTTTTCATAATTTTCGTCCCTCCTTTTATTTAATAATTGTCGACCAATAATAGGCCTGGACGGTATGAATATTTCCATCTTCCAACAAGCTGATAACCAAGTAGAGTTTGACAGGAAAATGCGATGTAAAAAATTCAGCCGAATCGACATCTAAAACAGAAAGAGTAAAATTGCCTTGGATGTCAATAAACGAATAATCATAATAAGATATCTTATTATCGATTTCCATGCCGAGAAGATAATAATTTTCCGGCCTTAATGTCACGATGCAAGAGCAATAAAATAAATCAGCATCTTTATCTGAACGCGGCAAATATTTAATATCGAGTTGCTCACTAGCTGTCGGATTGGTGTAATCTAAAGCCACTCCTTCAACTGGCGTATAAGAAAAGAGCAATGGCTGGTAATTTAATAGCACATCGCTTTGAAGAAAAACGAAGGTGTTGGAAGTAAGTTCGTTATAAGTGTAACGATAAAAAACTTGATTCTCTTCAACAAGGAGCGGATCATCAAATACTTCACCGGTCATCGATGTTGCATAATAAAGGTTTTGTTTAGTAGCGCTATAGGATATAACCCAACCGAGCGTTTCGTGTTTAATGTAGTGTCGAACGCGCATATTTTCTTCATAGGTAATGATGTTTTCGCCCGACACCAATGGGTTAGTCACAACGCTCTCGACAATGCTTTGTTCAAAGGCGTAAATGTTACCATCGCGAGAACCAAACTTAAAATCAGAATATGAATAACCATCGCAGACCAAATCCAAACACTTTTTTGTCCACATAATATCGTAATTATTTGTTGTAGCAAAAAGACTTGATGATGAAGAAATTGTCGGTTTAGCATCCGACTGTGGATTG
The DNA here is from genome assembly GCA_949292105.1 of uncultured bacterium. Taxonomy (GTDB): domain Bacteria; phylum Bacillota_I; class Bacilli_A; order RFN20; family CAG-826; genus CASEYK01. The sequence goes on along the minus strand of CASEYK010000010.1, from coordinate 43,947 downwards.
TTATATTGGCTGACGGTATAGAGTAAATAATCAGATGGTGAAGAAGCATCTTTGCTAATCCACTCATCAGTATTTTCAATTGTTTCTGAATAATAACGGCCACTTAAACCATTGCCAAGCGTTGTTTTGTTGTGCTCGCTATTTGAATAGCCGCGATTAGAATAAAATTGAATAGATGATTCAGTTATGTTTTCGCGATATGAAGCATAGCTGCTCGCTGATCCGCTATAAAAACTTGTTTCATCGAGACGGCTAATTTCTTTTTTTTCAACATTAGAAACATGAAGTAAATTATTGGTAGCGGTGCTATCAATATAAAAAGATTCTTGCGAACTAATAATATTCAAATTATTAAAATCAAATGGATTAAATTCTTCTTCGCAGCCAGTTAGAGCGAATACAGATAAAACAGCGACTCCTATAACTAAGATTTTTTGTTTCATGATAAACCTCCAAATTTAATTGGGTTGTATACAATTATTATGTTAGATTTTTCGTAAATACGAAAGAAAAATTATAAAATGTTGCGAGATTATTTAACTATCATCTTTAAAAAACGAGGTAAAACAGTGACGGTAATATCTCCTACTGGACCTCTTTCACCATCAATATCCCAAATCTCTTCACTTTCAAGATGTATTCTCGCTTCTTTGACTTCATATCTTTCAATATTTGGGCTTTGAAACAAATATGCAAGCAAACCATTGAAAGGCCCGCGTTTCGTGATAAAAAAATCAATTTTTCCATCACTGAGATTGGCTTTAGGATTGATAGTAAATCCACCTACTCTTTTGCTGTTCAAAAACATGATAAATGGTGTCTCAAAAGGAATAATACGGCCATTATCTAATGTCACTTGCCCTTTGATTGTCTTTCGTTGAAAGACTTGTTTAATCGCTTTGGAATAATAGGCTAGAAAACCAAAGATTTTTTTCTTTCTTTGTTTTGTTTGTAAAGGAATATCCGAAAAAAGACCAGCAGCAGCGACATAAGCGAAATAGCGATCATTGATTTGAACAATATCAATTTCTTTCGTTTTTTGTTTTTTAATTATTCGAAGACAGCGATTAACATTTTTATTTAGACCGAAATTTTTTCCAGCATCGTTAATCGTTCCCGAAGGAATAAGTGCTAAAATCGGTTTTTTAGGCTCATGAGCAATTTCATTGACGACCATATTAAAGGTACCATCGCCACCAGAAAAAATAAATAAATCATACTCTGTACAAGCCTGGTGGCAAAGAGAGATAAAATGTTCAGCTGATGTCGAGGCAATAATATCGACACTACCATAAATTTTAGTCAATTTTTTTCGAATTTTAGGAATTTGGCGAACAATGGATTGTTTTCCACTCGAAGAATTATAAACAAACAAAACTTTCATTTTTATTTACCACCTTTGAGAGGATATTTTTTCGTCAAAATAGCAACATCTTTTTTAATTTCGCCAATTGTTCGCTTTTTGCGGAGTCTGTCGTCGATTAAACGAGCAACGAGAACAAAATCATCTTCTTGAAATCCGCGCGTTGTCATCGCTGGTGTGCCTAGACGGATACCGGATGATTTAAAAGGAGGCAATGTATCATTCATAATGGCGTTTTTATTGCAAGTGATATTTACTTCTTCAAGCATATTCTGTGCTTCGATACCGCTGATACCAACTGAATTGTAAACATCAACTAAAACGATGTGGTTGTCGGTACCGCCAGTAATAATCCGATACCCGAGTGACGCAAGACTATCAGCAAGAGTGCGAGCATTAGCTACAACTCGCTTTTGATATTTGATAAAATCATCGCTCATCGCCTCGTAAAAGCATACCGCTTTAGCGGCGATAACATGCATTAACGGACCGCCCTGGGAGGTGGGAAAAACAGCTTTATCAATTTTTTTAGCAATGTCTTCGTTATTAGTTAAAATAATCCCGCCGCGAGGCCCTCTTAATGTCTTGTGTGTCGTTGAAGAGACAACATCAGCGTATAAGCAAGGATTAGGATGGAGTCCACTAGCGACAAGACCAGCGATGTGCGCCATATCAAAAAAGAAATATGCACCGACTTTATCGGCGATTTCTCGGATGCGCTGGCAGTCGATAATGCGCGGATATGAAGATGCTCCAGCCACAATCATCTTTGGTTTAATCTCTAAAGCGAGTTTTTCCAACTCATCATAATCGATTAATTCCGTCGTTTCATTTAAACCATATGAGTATGCTTCATAATCTTGGCCAGAAAAAGATAAAGGGTAACCGTGGGTTAAATGACCACCGGCCGATAAACTCATACCAAGAATTTTATCACCCGATTTTAATAAAGCGCGATAAACAGCTTGATTGGCTTGACTACCTGAATGTGGTTGAACATTAGAAAAGCGAACCGAGAATAATTTCTGTACGCGCTCTTTGGCAATATTTTCAATTTTATCCACATATCGGCATCCACCATAATAACGCTTACTTGGATAACCTTCTGCATATTTATTTGTCAAAATAGAACCTTGGGCTTTTCGCACTTCTAGCGAAGCAAAATTTTCGCTAGCTATCAATTCGATATTCTCATCTTGACGAGCAAACTCTTCATCAATTAAATTAAAAATTTCACGATCAAACATTTTCATCAAAAAGCCCAATTTCCATCTTTAAAAATAGTAATTTCCTTGCCATTTTTTGTTTTTCCAACAATCGATAGATCTTTTGTGCCAATCATAAAATCGACATGTATCATTGAATTATTAATACCTTTGTCATATAGTTCTTCTAACTTATAGTTTTCATAATTGTCAACCAAATTTGTAAATCCAACACCAAGTGCTAAGTGGCACGAAGCATTCTCATCATACAAGGTGTTATAAAACAAAATACCGCTTTGGTTAATTGGTGAATCAAATGGAACAAGAGCAACTTCACCAAGTCGAGAAGCACCTTCATCCATACTAATCATTTGTTTGAGCAGTTCTTCGTTCTTTTTAGCGTGAACTTCCACTACTTTTCCATCTTTAAAAACGAGATAAAAATCTTCAATCAACTGATTTTGGTAGGATAACGGCTTAGATGAATAAACGACACCATTCATCTCATTTTTATTTGGCGATGTAAAACATTCTTCAGAAGGAATGTTTGGATTATAAACAATATTAGTTCCAAGAGCAATTTCGCTGCCGGCTTCCCATTTCACGCCATCGAGTAAGCCAACTGTAAAATCCGTTCCTAAACTATTTTGATAGTGAAGAGAAACAAGTTGCAGCGAGTTAAGATAATCCATTTTTTGTTTAAGATTTCGATTGTGCTCTTCCCATGCTTTCATCGGATTATCATTCAATGCTCTCGAAGTTTTTAAAATAGCTTCCCACAGAGATTCATAAGCTTTCTTTTTTGTTAAATGTGGAAAAACTTTTTTTGCCCAACCATAAGAAGGAACGCCCGCGATGCACCACTGATATTTATTTTCACGAGCATCGCGATAAGGTTTCATTATTGGATATAATTTTTGATTCACTTCCGCTAATTTTTTATGATTAATGCCTTGTAAACCGTCAGGATCAGCGCTGAGAATATAAATCATCGCTGGATTAGTTTTAACATAATATTCCTCTCTTTCGAGTACATATTTTGGAACTTCTGTTAAAGCTTCAATACTTTTATAGCGGTAATGAAGTTTAGTCAATGGTTGATAATTCCATTTTACCTCGACTGAGCGAGCGTGGCATTTGTAGCATTCTTCAACTAAATAACTAATAAATTCTGGCTGATCTAAATCAGCAACAATGACAACATTTTGCCCTTTTTGAATATTGATGCCTTGTCGAACGATTAATTTAGCATAATTTTTAAGATAACTTTTTTTCATATTTTTTCCCTTTTCTATAAAGAATATTTTAATACACTTACATTGATTTTGCTCAACAAAAAACTAGGTGCCGCGAAGCACCTAGTTTAAAGTCTATTTGATAAGAATCTACTTATGCAGGAATTTCAGAAGCATCATAGAAATATACATCAACATTGAAACCATCGCCGAAGTATGATTCATATGCATTTAAACCAATAACGACATTTTCTTCGCTATCGGCATATATTTCCTCATCATAATCATTAATACCAGCATATGTGAAACCAGCTGCTTCTAATACTTCAATGTAAGCATCGACAACAGCTTGAGCATTTTCCAATGAAGTTTCTGTAGCTGACACCATTACATAATAGTCAACATCAGCAGAATAGTAATCCCAACCTACAGTTGGCCAGAAAAATGGAACTGCCTCGCTTGAGCCATACAAAGTTGTAAATGTAGCAGCTAATTCTGGGGCAAATTCTTCCCAAGATGTTGGTGCAGTGAAGGCAACATATTGTTCTTCAATGTTATATGGCAAAACTGTAGTACCGATGTTACTTATAACAACTGAAATGTTTGAAGTAACATATTCAAATGTTTCCCAATCGATTGTTTGAGTTGTACATGCAAACTCCATAGAACCATCTTCATTCAATGTGACAGTTAAGGAACCTAAATCATGGTAAGAGGTAGAACCACCAAAGATTGCGTCTGGAGAATAATAACCATATTCAGCAATAGTATCACTCAAATCGTCTCTTAAAACATATGAATTATTACTTCCTTCAACTAAATCGAAGATTTCAGCAGCGTAGGTGAAATCAGGGCGATAATCATCAATTGAAACTGAAGTATTTGGACTCGAAATGGCTTGCAATTCAACATTTCCATCTTCTTCAACCACATTGACTCCAACAACGCCACCCTCTGGTGCAACAATCGTTCCACTTGTGCCGTATTCGTTTGTCATAAAGAAAGCATCAGATGTCATAATAGCTGTGAATGAACTAACAACACTGCCATCAAGTGTTTCTTCATAACTGAGAGAATAATTTTGTTCATTTAATGAATCGATAGCGGCTTGTAAAGCAGCGTGTTCCGCTCGTGTTTCAATTGGAGTAGGAGTCGCTGGAACGACACTATCTTTTTCAACACCGACAGCTTCGAATGTGTATTGAACTAAATAAGTATCTCCCCAAGAATCAGAAGCGAGAAACACTCCAGAATCAAATGAGAGAGCAGTAACACCTTTCGAAGTAACTGTCAAAGATAATGATGCAATAGGGGATGAATATCCTATCAATGAGCTTACCAAAGTGGATTGATCACTTTCGTCAGCAAGCGTCACTGTGATTTTAGTGTTGTCGGTTTCATCGCGAGTAATATCTTCGAGATTGACCACTGAAAATGGTGATGGGAAGCTATCAGCATAAACGGCAGGTGTATTAGAACTATCAACATAGTTGATGGTTTCAACAGTATTGTCGATGCCAAGTTCATAGCCAACAACTTTACCTTCAGCACTCGCCCAATAGTGATAGTCTGCCCAAACATAGTCATCGCTCTGATCGATTTCATTGAGATACACTTCTTCAGCAGACCAATAAGTAACTAAATCAGATACATAAACTTCAGTTTCGCCAGTTGCTTCACCAGTATCGGCATCAGCCAAAGCTTGGGTAGTTGTTAAAACACCACTCAAAGTAATTTCGCCTTGCAACTTAGCTAGAACATCAGCATCAGATAGTGTTTTAGATCCACCGCAACCAGCTAAACCTGCAACAGCTAAAAGCGTTAAGGCGCTTAAGTTTTTAAATTTCATAAAATCCCTCCTTAAAAACTTTTAATATATTTGGTTTTAGCGAGAGCTGCTGACGAATCACATCGCTAGACCACCAAAAAATATTATGTGAACAATTTATGACATATGTGCGTGCATGTCAAAACTTTTTTAGCGAGCACATCAAAAAAGTCATTAAAATTAATGCATTTCGCGGCAAAAACGTATTAAATTAATGAATTTATTTATGAGACTTTCATTACTTTGATAGTGTTTGTATTGCCAATTTTGCCATCGACTTCTCCACCAGTTAAAACGACATTATCATCTTTATTTAAATGGAGAAATTGGGCAGCTTGATCGAGCGCACGATGATACATTTCATCTGTCGTATTCATTTTTTCTGTCTTAAGAGGTGTTACGCCCCAACTCAAATTTAGTTTTCTTAATACTTTGTCATCGAGAGTCATTCCAACAATATCGATTGGCGGTCTAAAGCGTGAAACCATTCTAGCTGTTCGCCCAGAAAGAGTACTGACAACAATACATTTCGCATCAACATCAATCGCCATTGCACATGTAGCGTGCGACAAAGCATCGGTCACGCTCGTGATTTTAAATTCGGTTGTATTAAACCAACGATTATAGTCGATATTTTGCTCTGTAAATTCAGCAATTTCGGACATGGCTTTAACAGTTTCTACAGGATACTTACCTGAAGCCGTTTCGCCTGAAAGCATAATAGCACTGCTGCCATCATACACTGCGTTAGCAACATCGTTAATTTCTGCTCTTGTCGGGCGAGGATTGCGAATCATTGATTCGAGCATTTCGGTTGCCGTTATAACTCTCTTGCCTAGCATTCGACATTTTCTAATGAGCAATTTTTGAACAGCAGGAACTTCAACAAAAGGAATTTCTACTCCTAAATCTCCTCTAGCGACCATGACGCCATCAGCGACTTGACATATTTCATCAATGTTATTTACTCCGCTTCGATTTTCAATTTTAGCGATAACATCAATATCGGCTCCACCATGATCATTTAAGAATTTTCGCAAATCATCTAAATCTTGTTTTCTTGAAACAAAAGAAGCGGCAACAAAGTCTACCCCATGCTTAATGCCGAAAAGTAAATCATCCTTATCAGCATCGCTCAAGTAGACATTGTTAATTAATTTATTTGGAAAATTCATGCTCTTTTGGTTAGAAAGTTCGCCACCAACAATAACCTTACAAATGACATTATGTCCTTCAATTTTTGTAACATCAAAAATGACTAATCCGTTGTTGACGGTAATGCGGTCACCAACCTCTAAATCATTTGGCAAATATTTATAATTGACACTAACTCTAGTTTCGTCTCCTTCTACTTCGTCGGTTGTAAAAATAAAAATGTCATTTTCTTTGAGAACAATCGAACCATTTTTAAAATTTTTAATACGATATTCTGGCCCTTTGGTGTCCAGCATAATCGCGATAGGCAAATTTAATTTTTCACGAACTTTTTTAATTGTTTCAATTTTTTGTAAGTGTTGCTCATGTGTCCCGTGTGAAAAGTTTAAACGCGCAACATTCATGCCCGCTAAGCACATCTTGGTGAGAATTTCTTCGCTTTCACAAGCTGGACCTATGGTGCAAATAATTTTAGTTTTTCTCATAAAAAGTTCCCTCGAATTATTATCATCGTTCTAGTTATAACATATTAAGCAAACAAAAACAATTTTGTTCAATTATATTGAATTAAAATTGAAGAGGTCGATATAATAATGCTTATGATGAAGTATGTATCTTTCAAGAAACATTATCCATTAACGCTCAATATGTTTGACGCATATGACCGCATCACACCGACAGCTATTTTGGATATATTGCAAGATATTTCTATTAAAGATGTCGGCCATTCATCTTTGAGTTTTGAAAAAATGCTCGAAAAAGATGCTCTTTGGGTTTTGACACGCACGAGATATGATGTCGTCGCTATGCCAAGCGATACTAATTTAGATCTTGAAGTTTGTACTTGGCCAAATCAATACGATAAATTCCACTGCTTCCGCAATTACTATATTTATGATGGGCTTGGTAAGTTAATTATCAAAGCCAAATTCAAATGGGCAGTAATCAATGTCAAAACAAGAAAAATAATGTCTCTCTCAGATTTTTATTCAAACGACATTGAATATCCAGAAGAGGTCGCTATTGAAGAACCGCTCTTAGCCTTGCCCATCGATGAAACCGAATTGGACAAAGAATATTCCTTCTTAGTAACTTTTTCACACCTTGACCACAATAAGCACATGAACAACACTAAATACCTAGAGGAATTAAGCAACGCTATTCAATTGGATCAAAATTACCAAATCATCTCATTTCAGGCTAACTATTTACATGAAATCAATTTTGGCTCAACTATTAAAATTAAATATAAAATATGTGAAAACTGCGTAAAAGCCATATTTTTTCATGAAAATATCGCTACTACAAAAATATTATTAACATTGGAGAAAAAAAGTGACAGTCAATAAACAAGAGCCAGTTCTAGTTGTAAAAAACCTCTACAAAAAATTTTCATTGAACAAAAAACAAATGAAAGAGAGAAAAACAAGTGAGCCTGTTTTAGTTGCGGTCAATGATTTATCGTTTCAACTCTATAAAGGCGAAATTTATGGCTTGCTCGGTCCAAATGGAGCCGGCAAAACAACCACTCTCCGCATGCTCGCAACACTAATCTCTCCAACGAGTGGCACGATAACTTTTTTGGATAAAGATTACAAAAAGGATAATGAATTTATCCGAAGCAAATTAGGATTTTTAACTAGTGAATTAAAATTAGATGATTTTTTTACACCCGATTATACTTTTGATTTTTTTGCTTCACTATATTCAATGGACAAACAACAAATCGCAAAAAGAAAGCAACTTCTCTTTTCACAATTTGGAATTTCAGAATTTGCACATACAAAGATATCTGAACTATCGACAGGCATGAAACAAAAAGTCTCACTTGCCATTTCTTTAGTTCACGATCCCGATTTAATTATTTTTGATGAGCCAACTAATGGCTTAGATATTATCACATCAAAAATTGTTGAAGATTATCTACTTCAACTTAAAAGTGAGGGAAAAACATTAATTATTTCGACACATATTTTTTCTCTCGTTGAAAAACTATGTGACAGAATCGGTATTATCATTGATGGAAAACTAGTTGATGAGGGTGAAAAAGCAAATATGTGTGCCACCCAATCGCTTGAAGAAGTGTTTTTTAATCTTTATTACTCTATCAAAGGAGGAAATGAATGATGAAAAGAATTTGGGCGATTATTAAAAAAGAATTGAAGAAATTTTTTACCAATCCGCGTATGTTAGGGGCTATCTTTTTACCTGGCATTTTAATCTTTTGTCTTTATACACTGATGGGTAACATCATGAACAATATTGACTTCAGCGGTACTTCCACCGACTACGAATATCGTGTTGTTATGACTAATAATTATCGTGATGATATCATTTCTAATCCAAAATCCAAATTTGAAATTTATTTAACGGCATACCTCGAGTTTGAAAATTATCCGCCGGCTCAATTCGAGTATATTGGAGCCGATGAAATAGAAGAATATAAAACTAAGCTGCTCGATAAGGATATCGACTTGCTCGTTCAATTCAGCGACGATTTTGAAAATTATATTGAAAACCCTAGTTCCACTATTATGCCTAACGCTAATATTTGGTATAACAAGGAAGTCGGAGAATCCGAAAGTCTATATACAGTTGCAGTTTCAATTATCCAAACAGCATATCAAAGTTTTACTATCAATATCACCAACCCAAATCCTGGGCTTGGAAACTCTTCCTACACAATGAATCAAATCATCTCATTTATTTTGCCGATGATAACTATTTCGCTTCTTTATAGCGCAACACTATCGTCTTGTACTGAATCAATCGCGGGAGAAAAGGAGCGCGGCACCCTTGCTTCAATTCTTATCAGTCCGATTAAGAGAAGTGAATTAGCGCTCGGCAAAATTGCAGCTCTTTCAATTGTTTCAATTGTAGCTGGAACCGTATCTGGAGCAGGCGTTGTCGCGTCTTTACCCTCTATGATAGGCGATATTAGTATTTCGATTTCGAGTTATTTCTTATTATTTTTGATGATTTTAACCGCTGTTGTCTTTTTTGTCGCACTAGCTAGCGTTGTCTCAGCTTTTGCAAAAACTGTTAAAGAAGCTTTATCCTATCTCGGACCATTTACTGGAATATTCGTTGTTTTGGCCCTTATACCAGCCATCAGCCCAACTACTGGTATTTGGTATAGTTTTATTCCTGTTTTGAATATTTGTTCAGCAATAAGCATGATTTTAAAAGGCACTGTCGATTTTCTTTTCCTATCAATGACAATACTCAGTAACATCATATACACTATTTTATTCGTCTTTCTTATTGTCAAAATGTTCAATAATGAGAGTATTATGTTTAGACGATAACATCTCATCTATTAAAATTCATTTGACATAAAATATTAAACATTCTCGCTCTATTTAATCGATAAACTAAAACTATTAATAAAAAATCCCCTGTTATTTTGCCTAACATTAGGCAAAATTTATGGGGATGATTCATTTCAAGTGGTCGGAACGACGAGATTCGAACTCGTGACCTCTTGGTCCCGAACCAAGCGCACTACCAAGCTGTGCTACGTCCCGGTCCTCTATATTCTAATTTCTCATGATTTAGAAATCAAATAAAGAAAGTTGGTCGTTATCATTCAAACCTTTTAAGACGCCCAATTCTTCTAAATCTTTGACATTTGTTGAAGTAAGTTTAGTTCTTCTTAATAAATCGTCTTTAGAAGTAAATTTGCCTTGTTTTCTCGCTTCAACTAAAGAAATAGCAGCGTTTTCGCCAAGACCATCGAGAGTGATAAAAGGAGGAATAATGGAATTAGTTTCATGGTCGACAACGAAATTAACGGCATCGGATTTATAAAGATCTAGATTTGAAAATTTAAATCCTCTTTGAACCATTTCAATCGACATCTGTAAAGTTTTTAAAATTTCCTTTTCTTTTGGATTTAAGGCTTCAGCTGTTTTGCTTCTCTCACGAGTTTTTAATTTTTCTAACCGATCAATAATCGCTTGTTCGCCTTTAATCATTGTCGCGATTTCATATTGTTTAGATCGCAATGTGAAAAAAGTCGCATAAAATTCGAGAGGATAATGAATCTTGAAATAGCCAACTCTTATCGCCATCATCACATAAGCAGTTGCATGTCCTTTTGGGAACATATACTTAATTAGATTGCAAGAATCAATGTAAAAAGATGGTACCTTGTTAGCGCGCATTATCTCGACATATTCAGGCTTTAAACCACGACCTTTTCTTACATCTTCCATGATTGAAAAGGCAACAGAAGAAGGGAGACCTTTCCCAATCAAATAAGTCATAATATCATCACGACATCCGATTACTTCTCTTAATGTTGCTTTGCCTTCACGAATAAGTTTTTCAGCGTTGCCAGCCCATACTCCTTCACCATGGGCTAAACCTGAAATAATAACTAAGTCGGAAAAAGTTTTTGGCATGGTAGTCTCTAATATACCTCGGCCAGTTTCGGTGCCGAATTCAGGAATACCCATCGCACCAGTTCTTTGAGCTAAGTAATTATGAGACATTTTTAAAGCATCGGCTGAGGAAAAGATTGATAAAACATCCTTATCATTAAGAGGAATATCTTTAATGTTAATATTTGTAAGATTGCACATCATCTTGAGGGCCGCTGGATCAACATGGCCTAAAAGATCAAGTTTTAATATTGTGTCATGGAGAGAATGGAAATCAAAATGAGTTGTCTTCCACGAGGCGTCTTTTTCGTCGGCAGGATATTGGGCAGGCGTGAAATCATAAACATCATAACCGGTCGGAATAACAACAATGCCACCTGGATGTTGACCAGTTGTCCTCTTAACATTGACACAACCAGAGGCAAGATAGGCAATTTTACTTTTTGGATAATTAGTTAAATCCACTCCTGTTCTTTCTAAATATCCACGAGCAAAACCAAAAGCTGTTTTTTCCGCGACAGTTTCAATCGTGCCGGCTCGATAAACATTTGATTCGCCGAGCAACACTTTTGTATATTCGTGTGCGCGTGCTTGGTAATCACCTGGGAAATTTAAGTCGATATCAGGTGTTTTTTCAGCCTTAAAGCCAAGGAATGTTTCAAATGGAATATTTTGCCCATCATGAATCATTTTAGTGTGGCAAACTGGGCAGAGTTTATCTTCGAGATCATAGCCAGAGCGGACATCAGGTTGTGTTTCGCTCGTCCATTCGAGGTGCTTGCAATTTGGACAAATATAATGAGGTGGTAGAGGATTCACCTCGGTAATACCCGCCATCGTGGCAACAAAAGATGAACCAACCGATCCTCGCGAGCCAACCAAGAAACCATCTTCATATGCCTTCTTCACAATCTTGTGAGCGATGTAATAAATAACCGAGAAACCATTTTTAATAATTCCATCAAGTTCGGCCTTTAAACGATTTTCAATGAATTCAGGTAAAAGATCACCATATATTTCATGAGCTTTCTTATAACAAATTTCCGTGAGCATGTTTTCGCAGTTATCAATCTTTGGAGTATAGAGTTTATCAGATGGGATAGGTTCAATTTCTTCAATTTGGTCAGCAATCTTATTTGTGTTGGTCACGACAAATTCATAGGCTCTATCTTCACCTAAATAAGAAAAGCATTCCAGCATTTCTGGAGTCGAGCGAAAATGCTGATCGGGGTTTTCAAAATGTGGCTTGTCTTTTCGGCTGATTGGATTGAGCGGGTGACTCACTTTTCCAACAGCAAGAGCATAAATATACACATCGCGAAAGACTTTATCTTCTCTTCTTAAATAGTGAACATCGCCAGTAGCAACAATGGGTTTATGGAGTTCATCAGCCGCTTCAATAATATCGTTAATGACACGCTTTAATTGTTCTTCATCAAGCTCGCCCATGTTGACTAAATATGAATAATTTTCTAGTGGTTGAATTTCAATAAAGTCGTAAAACTCCATCAATTCTTTCAATTTTTCTTTGTTTTCAGTCCTGGCTGTTCTAAATATTTCTCCATTAAAACAACTTGAACCGAGTAGTAAATCAGAGCGTAAAGTTTCTAATTCACGACGAGGAATTTTAGGAACATTTGAAAAATATTCAATATGTGATTTAGAAACGATTTTATATAGATCTTTTAATCCTTTTTTGTTTTTGACCAAAGCTGTCACATGTAAAGGATATATGTGTTTCAATAGTTCGGTCGGTGTTTTCAAATTCGCTAAATCAGAATGTTTTAAATGCAAATTATCTTTGCACAAAACAGCAAGCATCGGTTGCCAAACTTCATTCAAAACAATAGCGTCGTAATCAGCGCGGTGAGCTTCATTCTCGTCATATTTAACTTCCATGTTGCGACACAAAGTCCCAAGTCGGTGATTGCGGTTATTCGGAAATAAGTAACGAGATAAAGCGAGCGTGTCAATAACAGGATTAGTTAAAATGGGCATATGGCATCGCTTTAATTCTTCATTTAAAAATCCAAAGTCGAATGAAGCATTATGCGTAACAAGAATTGCGCCTTTAACAAATTCAACAATTTCTGGTAACACCTCTTCAATTGTTGGTTTCCCTTCCAACATTTCATTGGTGATATCAGTAATATCGATAATCTTTTGATCTAACTTCTTTTCTGGATTGATAAGAATATCTTTTTTGCCAATCTGCACTCCTTTTTCAACTTTAACCGCCCCAAACTGAATAATGCGGTCGTGTCTAGTTGATAAGCCAGTTGTTTCTAAATCGAGGACGACGAAAGTTGCTTTATTCAATTCGATATCTGCTGGATTAAAAACATATTTCAGCTGGTCATCGACCATATAAAGTTCACAGCCATAAATCATTTTGAGTCCAGTCTGTTTAGCAGCCTTATGCGCTTCTGGAAAAGATTGAACAACACCATGATCGGTAACAGCAATCGCTTTGTGGCCAAGCGCCTTCGCATACTGACAGTAATTAGTAATAGAACAAACACCATCCTGAGTAGACATGAGAGTATGAAGATGGAGTTCAACCCGTTTCGTCTCTACTTTTTCTTCCTCAATCTCATCAGGCGGTAATAAATCAATGTAATGAACTCGGATAGTTAGTGATTTGCCAAATTCATCGTAGTAAACAGCACCTCTAACGCGAACATTGACGCCTTTTTTTAACTCTTTTATTTGCTCAGACGAAAGCGTTCCGCCCTCGTAGGCTCTTGCATAAATGGCACCACCGTGCGCATCATTGACGCCGATAGTTAAACTTACTTTTCCGCCATATTCGTTTTGTTCGATTGAAAAAATAGTTCCATTTATATCAACATTTCCGGAATTAGTGTCGATTGCGTCAATTAAATCATAAGGCATATAATTGCCGCGTTTATTCAACCGAATTCTTTCCCTTTCTTTAGCCATTTCACGAGCATTTCTTTTCATTTGCTTAAGCATCGCGTCTTCCACTTGTGCCGTGATAGTTTGACGGTCTTGCTCAATTTGATCAATTGGGCTTCTCTCATAATATGAAACATCTGGTGTTTCTTCGACACTTTCTTTAATCGCATCTTTCGCTTCAGCTTCGGCTTCTTTCGTGATTTGTTTCATCTCTTTTTTTGAAAGCTTGATATCATCATCTTTCTTAGTTTCTTCAACAATGACAAACTCATAACTAATAAAATTAAGAAAATCGCCAAAATCTTTGATAATTGGTTTTGCTTTATTAGCCTCTTCTTCATTTTTGTAGACGACTTTTATGACATCATCTTCAACACTGACATCAAGTTCCAGGGGCATGCGATAAATCGTTAAATACCAGTCTCGAAAAATATCGAGCACATCATTTTCTGTGGGACGTGATAAATAGGAGAATTGAAGCGTGTACTTGTAGTTGATAAACTGCAAATGATCAATAAATTCATGTAAATAAGAATATTTCCAAGGCGTTTCTTTGACTATAATCATATCCCACTGATTTGGATTAAAACGATTCTTTCCGAGCATTTCAAAATCAATATCGAAATCATCAAAATTTTCGATATGAATGCTTTTTAGAAAACGAATCATTTTTTCATTCATCAAAATAACCCAATAATATCCTTTAGCAATATAATAATCATAAGCGCGAATAGGAGAACAATTCCAATAAAAGAAACGATATTTTTGACTTTGTTTGGAATTTTCTTACGAGTAATACCTTCAATTATAACGACAAGTAGATGCCAACCGTCTAGGCCGGGGAAAGGCAAAAGATTTATAATGGCAAGATTGACGGATATAACGCCCCACATGTAAATGAAAGTACCAACACCATAATTTTGTAAAACAGAAGTAGTAACGCCATAAATTGCAACTGGGCCACCAACATCAGCCCAACCTTTTCCGGCTAATAAATTTCCAACACTTTGGAAAATTAATATTGATGATTCGCCAAAATCGACAAAAGTTTGTTTAACGGCTTCAGGAAAAGAGTTTGAATGAGAGTCAAGATAAAAAGATATACCTAATGGTTCGAATGTTTTAGTTTTTTCTTTCTCAATAACATTAAGCGTAACACTGTGCGCTATTAAAATAATTTCATCATTAGTATCTTTCTCAATCGTGTTGATGTTGAAATTTATCGAAGCAATATCAGGATAATTTAAAACATTCGAATAAGTAATTTTATTGTCTTCATAAGTAACTTGATACGCTTTGATAAAACTATTGAGATCAAGGCTAGTCGGAGTAATATTGTTAGTTGTCATTCCAACGCGAATCGTTTGGGTTCCCCCACTTGCGAAAACAGCAGTACCTTCAACATCAAAATAATATAATGACTCCGTTTCTAATTTAAGTTGATCTTCATCCATTATCTCACTCAAATCTACATATGAAATAATATCATGAGATTGAAGCCCAGCACGCCCGGCAATCGAGTTTTCACTCACTTCAATGACATTGATATAAATTGTCTGGTTTGGAAAAAATTGAGCGGAGGTATAGAACAAAATAATAGCTAAGAGCGCATTCATGAAAATGCCAGCACCCATAATAATAGCTTTTTTCCATTTCTTAACGCCTTCGACGCTTCTTTCAATTGGGACATCAATTCCTTCTGGTGTTTCGCTTTCTTCTCCATACATTGATACATAGCCGCCAAATGGAATTGCACGAAGAGAAAAATAAGTTTCGCCTTTTTTACGCTTCACATGAACAAATGCTGGCCCGAAGCCAATAGAAAAATCAAAGCAATACACTTTAAAAATTTTGGCAGCAGTTAAGTGTCCTAATTCATGGACAACAATCAAAATCGAAAAGCTGAGTATGAAAAGCAAAATATTAAGAATAGTTGTCATGACATTTTACTCCATAATTTAATAATTTTATTGGCTTTTTGCCTTGTTTTTTTATCAATTTGACAAATTTTCTCATAATTAACATCTTTTAAAATTCTTGTGTGACGAATAACATAATCAATAACTTTTTCAATATCGAGAAATGAAATTTGTGAATTTAAAAAAGCATGTACCGCCACTTCGTTAGCGGCATTCAACACTGTCCCATAACTACCGCGATGCTTTAAGAGTTTTTCAGCGTGCTTCATTAATGGGTATCGGCTGTAGTCTAATTGATGAAAATGAAATTTATCTAATTCTTCAAGCGATTGAAACGAATAAGTTGTAAATGGAATCTCGCCTTCAAATAGAGCAAATTCGATAGGATTATGCATATCGGGACGATTGATTTCAGCCCTATAATATCCGTCCTTGTAGCGAACCATAGAATGAACATATGACTCATCGTGTAAAATTACACCTATTTTTCTATAGGGATATCGAAATAAGTAAAAAGCTTCAACCACTTCAAAACATTTATTCATCATCGTTGCACAGTCAATTGTAATCTTTGGTCCCATTTTCCAAGTTGGATGTCTAAGAGCATCGGCTGACGTCACATTATTCAATTCAGAAAGAGAAAGATTACGAAATGCACCACCGGATGCCGTTAAAATTATCTTGTCAACATTCTTATCTTGGACTTTTAAACATTTATAAACAGCACTATGTTCTGAATCAATCGGATAAATAGTTCCTTTACCACTATCGAGCAACTTTAATATCAAGTCGCCACCGACAACTAGTGATTCTTTATTTGCTAAAGCAACTTTTTTATTATTTTCAAGTGCGATTAGAGTAGGTTCCAAACCGACAAAGCCAACTAAAGCATTAACCAACATATCGTAGGATGCATTGTTGAGCAATTGTTGTAACCCTTCTTTTCCAAAATAAAAGTTGATAGAAGGATACTTATCCTTATACCAACGATAGCTTTGGGCTGATTGCATATAAATATGCTTTGCTTCTGGAAAAAGGCGGATAAGTTTTGATATATAGCGCGTTTTATGCCCGACCGAAAAGCCCATCAAACTGAAGGTTTGACGGTTGTTTTTTAAAATATCTATTGTTTGACGGCCAATACTGCCTGAAGCACCTAATAATAAAAGATCCATAAGCAATGCTATTAAATAAGAAGATTACCAATACCTGTAGCATTGGCGACAATGTTTGTAAAAATCGCTGTGACAATCATAGTAAATAATAAAGAGTCAATGCGATCGAGAACGCCACCATGGCCCGGGAAGAAAGAACCATAATCTTTAATATCGTAGTATCGTTTAGCGCTCGAAAAGACAAAATCACCAAAGGTGGCGATTAAAGGCATTAACAAAGACAAAATTAAAATATAATACCAATGTTCTAAGTCTAATACATTATTCAATAAAGGATGACCTGTAGCAGCAAGAATCATTCCAAAGGAAAAAGAGATGGCAAATGAGAAGAAGATACCACCGACAAAACCTTCCCATGTTTTCTTCGGTGAAATTCTTTCATTCATTTTATTTTTTCCAAAAAAGATGCCGATGAAATATGCCCCAGCATCAGTCACAAATGTTCCAATCGCGACATAAATGAATAACATTGAAGAAAGGAACGAATCATAAAAATTAAAATAAGAGGTATAATCGTTACCATCGACTTGATAGTATACATACAACGGAAAATTTCTTAGAAAAATTGCGCTTTGCATGCCCAAAGCTAAAATAAGAAGAAATACAAAAATAAAGCAAGCATCGCGAACGGTAAAATTGCTGTCGATTAAAACCATTGACAAAACGAGGCAAAAACCAACAACCAGTACAAAGATAGAGAGATAAAGGGTATCAAAATCAGTAAAAAGCCGATAGCCTTCTTCAAATGAATTTTCTTCGAAAAAGCCTCTCAATATTGGCCAATATGCCAAAGCGATGACTAAAATAGCACTAACAATATACAAAATAGGTGAATAACGGCGTTTGGCACAGCGGATAATTTCAATCGACGATAAAATACCAATAATACAGACTAAACCTAGATAAAGCCAATCGCCTAAAAAGACACAAGGCAAAATAACAATGAGTGCCACCGCTGCTGTAACGCATCTGACAAGCATACTTTTTTTAGCATCTTTGCTCAATTCATTATGTTTAATTTCGCCTCGTGATTTACTCATCTTTTATACTCCCAAAACGTCGGTCTCGAGTATAGTACTCAGATAACGCTTTTTTAAATTCTTCTTTAGTAAAATCAGGCCACGGCGTATGAGGGAAAAGAAATTCAGCATATGCGAGCTGATAAGGAAGAAAATTTGATGTTCTTTGTTCACCACTTGTCCTAATTAAAAGATCGACAGGTGGTAAACCTTTCGTGTAGAGATAATTATTGAAAGTATTTTCATCTAATTCATCGATTGATGCTTTTTTGTCTAAAACATCTTGAGCAAACAATTTTGCTGCCCTGACGAGTTCAGCTTTTCCGCCATAATTCAAACAAATGTTAAAAGTAAAATTAGTACCGTTTTTGGTCAACTCAATCGAATCCAAAATAACCTTTTTAGTTGAAGATGGAAGAGGTGTAATATCACCGCTGACAATAATTTTGCAACCATCTCGAATCATTCTTTCTCTTTCGCGGAGAAAAAACTTCTCAAGATAATTAAAGAGGTGCTTAATTTCAGCCTTTGGGCGATTCCAATTTTCAGTTGAAAAAGCATACAAAGACATAATCTTCACGCCTTCTTCAAGGCACTGTTCATAAATATCAATAACGCGTTCACATCCCTCTTTATGGCCTAGATGGCGTGGCAAACCTTTGGCTTTTGCCCATCGGCCATTTCCATCCATAATAAAGGCGATGTGTTGTGGAACAGAATTTTTGCTCATATTACAAGTATACATATTTTTATACTTGTATGCATTATGAAAAAATAGCATTTAATTTTACTATACAAAATAAAAAAGGCGAATTTCGCCTTTATTTAAATAATTGCTATCCTTGGCACTTTAAATCGCCATGATTTCTTTTTCTTTTTCAGCGATAATAACATCCACTTTTTTTGTCACCTCGTCAGTAACTTTTTGAATATCGCCTTCGATACGCTTTTTGAGATCATCGCTCATTTCATCGTCGCTTTTTACAAAATCCATATAGTCGCGGCGAATATTTCGTATTGCGATTTTAGTTTCTTCACCATATTTTTTGGCTTGTTTGACAATATCGCGACGGCGATCTTCTGTTAAGACAGGGATAATCAAACGCACAACATTGCCCTCATTAATAGGATTAAGACCTAAGTCGCTTGCCGAAATAGCCGCAACAATTGATTTGACATCGTTTTTGTCATAAGGTTTAATCAAAAGTTGTCGTGGTTCTGGAATGGAAATCGATGAGATTTGATTGATTGGTGTCATCGAACCATAGTAATCGACAAGAACACCTTCGAGCATAGCCGCTGAGGCTCTTCCTGTTCGCAAAGTTGAAAGCGCTGATTTCAAAGAATCGACGCTTTTGTCCATTTTTGTTTGTGCTTCAATTGCTAATTCGTCCATATAAATTATTCCTTTCGGCAAATTGTGCCAATATCTTCATCGTTAATTACTCGCATAAAATTTTTGGGATCAGACATGTTAAATACGCGAATTTCTATGTCTTTATCGAGCAATAATTCAACCGCCGAATTATCCATAACTTTTAAATCTTTATCGAGCATCTCACGATAAGTAATGGTTTTCAATAATTTGGCATTCTTGTTAATGGTTGGATCATCATTGTACACACCATCAACTCCGTTTTTAGCCATCAAAATGGCATCAGCGTCGATATCGAGCGCTAAGATAGTAGCGGCAGTATCAGTCGTAAAAAATGGTTTGCCAGTTCCTCCTGATAAAAAGATAACTTTACCCTCTTTTAACGATTTTATCGCTTCGGGTTTCGAGTATGCAACCGTCACATCAGGGATAGGAGGAATTGAAGAATAAACCACACTATCAACTCCAATATTTTTCAGTGCTGAAGAAACAGCAACGGCATTGATGACCGTTCCTAGCATTCCCATATAATCAGCTGGAACTCTTTCAATTCCAATTGCATCGGCTAATTTTCCGCGCCAAATATTTCCGGCGCCAATAACAACTGCTACTTCGATATGATTGTCATAAATATCTTTAATAATTTGGGCGATATTTTTCAAATAATCAACATTCAAAATAGAATTGCCTTTGGCTGGATGAAGAGCTTCACCGCTCAATTTGAGTAAAACGCGTTTATACATTTTTTCCTCCTTTTCTTACATAGAAATTAAATATAAAAAAAGAAACACAAAAGTGTTTCTTTATTTTCCAATTTCTTTCATGACTTCACTAGCAAAGTCATCTTTTCTTTTTTCAATTCCTTCACCTACTTGGTAACGGATGAAGCGAAGAACGCGATTGTTTTTTTCAGTTAAGACTTGAGCAATGGTCTTTGAATCATCCATAAGGAATGGTTGTTCGGAAAGAGTCATCTCTTGGAAAGTCTTATGAACTTTACCATCGACAATTTTTTCAAGAACAGGAAGAGGCTTTGACTTCAATTTTTCATCATTTTTAGCCGCTTCAATTTGTACATTTCTTTCATGCTCTAAGACATCAGCTGGAACATCGGACATATTGATATATTGAGGATTGTTGGCAGCGATATGCATAGCTAGTTGTTTTTCAAGTTCTGGATTGGCTTTTTCCAAAACAACAACAACAGCAATCTTGCCACCCATATGGATATAGGTTCCAATTCCTTCTTCACTTTTTTTGTCCACTACTTCAAAGCGTCGTAGTGAGAATTTTTCTCCCATTTTCACAGTCGCTTCTGAAAATAAATCTTCGCAAGCTTCAGTAGCTGAAACAACATCTTTTAAATTTTTAGAAAGAATGCGAGAAGCGATTTCATCAACGAACGATTTGAATGCGTCACTTTTAGCCACAAAATCGGTTTCGCAGTTGACTTCAAGAATGACGGTTTTACCACATGATTCACAAGTCTTTGTGATGGCTAATCCCTCAGCAGCAATTCTTTCAGCTTTTTTAGCAGCTTTAGCTAAGCCTTTTTCTCTTAACCAGTCACAAGCTTTATCAACATCTAAGTCATTGGCAAGCAAAGCACCTTTACAGTCCATCAGTCCTGCTCCGGTTCTTTCTCTTAAGACTTTAATTAATTCAATGAGATTATTGTCGGCCATAATTATTCTCCAGCATCTTCTGCTACCGGTTTGTCAGATGTTTCGGTTTCAGCCTTCTTGGCTGTGGTTTTGCGAGGTGCTTTTTTCTTGAGAGCTTTTTCTTCTTCTACAACCGCAGAAGCTTTATCGCCAGATTGAGCGCGGAGAGCTTGTTCTTTTTCATATTGTTCTTGACGAGCTTGTCTTTCGGCTCTAATTTTGGCTAATTTTTCAGCATTTTCTTTATCGGTTTGACGAATGACATCTTTCATGGTCACGCTTTCGCCTTCGTCTTTAACATAAGCAACAACGGGAATACCGCCTTTGCTCTCGACGATTGCATCAGCCATAACAGCAAGAATCAACGAGACAGAACGAATTGCATCATCATTAGCTGGGATAATGTAATCAACATCATCAGGGTTGCTATTTGTATCGATAATTCCAAAGACAGGAATTTTCAATTTGCGAGCTTCCATAACAGCATTGTGTTCAATATTTGGATCAACCACAAAGATAGCGTTTGGAATCTTGCGCATTTCTTTAATACCAGCAAGGTTTTTAGATAATTTTTCTTTTTCTTTACGAAGTGCAGCAGCTTCTTGCTTTGGAAGGATATCAAGTTCTCCTTCTTCTTCACGTCTCTCGAGTTCTTTTAAATAACGAGTACGGCTTTGGATGGTACGGAAATTGGTGAGAATACCGCCCAACCAACGATTGGTAATGTAGAAGCTACCAGATCTTAAAGCTTCAGCTTCAACTGCTTCTTGACATTGTTTCTTTGTACCCACAAAGAGGACTTTGCCACCATTATCGACAATTTCTTTCATCGCTTTATAAGCTTCTTCAATATGAGAAACTGTTTTAGCTAAATCGATAATGTAAACCCCATTTCTAGCGCCGTAGATGTATTTTTTCATCTTTGGGTTCCATCGGCGTGTTTGATGACCGAAATGAGCACCAGCTTCCAACAATTTTTTCATTGTAATGACTGGGGCATCAGGATCATGCATTAATGACTCCATCGTTTCTTCAACTTTTGTTTCTTCTGTTGATTCACTTGCTTCTGGAGTCGTCATTTTTTCTTCTTCCATTAGAAGACCTCCTTCATGTTTTTCCTCCACTGTTTCGAACAATTACCACCCTAAAGGGACATGGGCATTGAATTCACAGTGTGTGTAGTCTTTACTTGAGTAAAGCCAATTTATTATACCAAAAATAATTAACTATACAAGTTAATATTAATCTTTATCTTCGTCGTTATGATGCTTAGCTCTTGGGTGAGTACCTTCATAAATTGTCTTCATCGCTTGCTGAGAAACATGCGTATAAATTTGAGTCGCGTTAATGCTTTTATGACCCAATAATTCTTGAATTACCCTGAGATCTGCACCGTTTTCGAGTAAATGTGTGGCAAATGAGTGACGCAAAACATGTGGATGCAAATGGACGAAAACGCCTGTTTTTTCCTCAATTGAAGAAAGGATATACTCGAGTCCTCGGCGCGATAATCTTTGCCCGTTGTTATTTAGAAATAAAGCGTTCGTTAAATCTTTGTATAGCAATTTTGGTCGGCACTCTTTTACATATTGTTCAATTGTGTTTAAACATTCTTGAGAAAATGGAACCAGTCTTTCCTTTCGACCTTTGCCAAAAATTCTTATCACTCGGCTTTTAAAATTGACATCTTGGATATCGATTTGAATTAGTTCGCTCGCTCGAATACCTGTGTAATAAAGCGTTTCAATAATCGCTTGATCGCGCAGCATTAAAGAGTCATTTCGACTTCGATTTTGTTTAAATAATTCTTCAATTTGTTCTTTGTAAAGAACATGCGGAAATTTCTGATCGGTTTTCAATGTTGACATAAAAACAAAAGGATTATTTTTCACTAAATGCTTTTCTTGCAGAAACAAATAAAAACCTTTAAGCGATGATATTCTCCTCTTGCAAGATTTTTTGCTTATGCCTTCATTTAATTCATTAGACAAAAAATTACGAATCACAGTTGCATCTACTTCATCAAAAAGGACATCTTCTTCTAACAAGAACTTAAAAAATTTCTCGATATCGCGTTTGTATGAATCGATAGTCTGGTCAGTATAATTTCTTTCATATTTGAGGTAATTCAAGTAATCCTTAGTAATTTTATTCATGCTTCTATTCTACAATAAAACAAAAAAAGAGAAATTATTTTCTCTTTCTTTTTGTATATATTTTTTCCATATGATTGCATTGCGGATAATTAGTACAGCCTAGGAAATAACCGAATTTACCTTTTTTCTTAACAAGATAACCAGTTTCGCAGTTCGGACATTTTTTTACAGGCTCATCGCGTCGATAACGACAAGTTGGATAATTACTACAGCCAATAAATGTGCCGTTTTTGCCATGCTTATGAACTAGCGGCGCACCACATAAAGGGCACTGTTCTCCCACTTCTTTTTCTTCGTCTTTATACATCAATTCATACGCATTATCCAATTGTTTAATGAAGGGTTGATAAAAATCATTGAGTACTTCGAGAGAGGAAATAGAGCCTGTTTCAATGTTATCGAGTTTCTTTTCCATCGCTGCGGTGTATTTAGTGTTGATAATCTCAGGAAAATATTTTTCTAAGACGTGAGCAGTTTTTTTGCCTTGATCAGTCGATGTTAAAATTCCACCAACGTTTTCGATATATTTTCTCTTTCGCAAAATATCGATAGTTGAAGCGTAAGTAGAAGGCCTACCAATGCCTACTTCTTCCATCATCTTGACTAGTTTAGCTTCCGAATAATGAGCGGGCGGTTGTGTGAATTTTTGTTCACATTTTTTCTCTATTAAATGGAAAATATATCCTTGCTGAATATCAGGAAATTCTTGGCAATCATCGCTATTTTTTTCTTTAAGCAAAATTTCATATCCTTTAAAAATAGTTTTGCTTAATTGAGTATGAAACTTAACACCATTGCCATCGAGATCAATCTCCATTATTTCTTCTTGTTTTGGTTTCATTAATGAAGCAAGACAACGATTATAAATTAAACGATATAATTCGAATTGCTCAGGAGTTAAATATTCTCTAACCGATTCAGGAGTACGATGATTACTCGTTGGTCGAATAGCTTCGTGCGCATCTTGCATCAAACCAATTTTTTTCAAATGTTTAGGATGACCTAAATATTCTTTTCCGAATGTTTCAGTGATGTACTTTGTCGCTCTATCGACAAAAGTTGGAGACAAACGCGTAGAGTCAGTACGCATGTATGAAATTAAACCAACATGCTCGCCGCCGACATTGATGCCTTCATATAATTCTTGAGCGATACGCTGAGTTTTTGATGTTTTAAACTTTAAACGAGAAAACGCTTCTTGTTGTAAAGTTGAAGTTGTAAACGGTTCTCTAGATTCGCGCGATTTAATTGTTTTTGAAACATTTGTAACAAATAAATCGTTCGGAATTCGGTCGATAATTTGTTGTGCGGTTGCACCATCAACAACTTTTTTGTTTTCGCCATTTACACTGTCATAAACCAAATCATATGTTTTCCCAAAAATTTCAGCCTTAACATCAATAGTCCAATATTCTTCAGGAACAAATTTGGTGATGTCGATGTCGTGATCACAAATCATTTTCAATGTTGCCGTTTGAACACGACCTGCACTTTTTGAATGTATTTTTCGGTTGATTAACGTAGACAATTTAAAACCAATAATTCGATCCAATATCCTTCTTGTTTCTTGGGAAGATACTAAATCTTTGTTGATAATGCGCGGTTTTTCCATCGCTTCTTGAATTGAGACTCGAGTTATTTCATGAAATTCAAGTCTCTTTGTCTTTTCAACATCTAAATTTAATACCTGTGCTAAATGCCAAGCTATAGCTTCACCTTCACGGTCTGGGTCAGTAGCTAAAATAACTTCACTACACTTCTTCGCATCATTTTTTAATTCTTTAACAATGGATAATTTATCTTTGTTGATAACATAAGTAGGGGCAAAATTATGCTCGATATCAACTCCAAGACCGCCCTTGCCTGAAGTGGCTAAATCTCTGATGTGGCCTTTAGAAGCGACGACTTCATATTCATCGCCAAGATATCTTTTGATCGTTGTACATTTAGCGGGTGACTCAACAATTACTAGTTTCATAGTCTACTCATTATCGAAATAAAATTGTTGTTTGTCAATCATTCTCTATATCATCTTAAATATTAAATAAAAAAGCCATTTTATTTAAATTTTCATTCTAGTTCTTGCGATAAATCATCAGCGTTTTCAATTAGTGAAGCGCCGTCTCTAATCAAACGATTGCAAACCGATTTTTCTCCTGCTGGGTATGGAACACAAAAAACATCTTTTCCAAATTGTAGTCCAAATGAAACGGTGGTAAGAGTACCGGATTTTTCTTTTGCTTCAGTAATTAAAATAGCTTTGGATAAAGCCGCGATGATGCGATTGCGACTGATAAAATTAGTAGGAGTTGGTACGCATTGATTCGGATATTCTGAGATAAGTAAATGAGACTGTTTTATTTTTTCATACAAATCTAAATTTGATTTTGGATAACAATATTCAATGCCGCTGCCAAGCACAGCGATAGTTCTTCCGCCTGAAACAATCGCTTGATTGTGCGCAACACTATCAATACCTTTAGCCATGCCAGAAACAATATTAAATTTCGAGCAAATTGAAGATACTAAATCTTTTGTAATTTTTTCGCCGTATCGTGAACAACTTCGGGAGCCGATGACCGAAAGATTTTGACGATCGTTTGCAATGAGACTAATATCTCCATAGTAGTATAAAACAAATGGTGGATGAAAAATATTTTTTAAACATTGTGGGTAGTTCTCATCGATAATCGTTACTACATTTGCTTTATTAGTTGATATAGTTTTTTCCACAGTAGAAAAATCTATCTCTTCTTTTGTCTTAATGGCGTTATAAATTGCATCCCATTCACCATTGTATTTAATCGATAAATAAATTATGATGTCTCTTCCTCTAACCATAATAAAAAACCTCCTATTATTAAATAGGTACGTCTGATATAAATTAGTAATTTTTTAAGTATTTAATTGAAAAAGTCTTTAAAACAAGCTTATTTTTTGCGTCAACAATTGCTTAATTGGTCGATAAGAAAAACGGTGTACACCTTCAATTGGCCCAAACTTCTTCAGCACTTCAATGTGCTCCTTCGTTCCGTAGCCTTTATGATTTTTGATGTGATACTCGGGAAATTGTTCGTCAAGTTGATCACAAATGCGGTCGCGTGTTACCTTTGCAATGATACTAGCTGCCGCAACATTCAGACATTTGGCATCAGCTTTCACAATTGGAATGGTTTTAACCTTGGTGTCTAGCGCTGTCGCATCAGAAATAATTAACTGATATGAGTAGTTTAAATTATCAATAGCGATTTTCATCGCTTTTTTGCTTGCTTGCAATATGTTTATTTTATCGATTTCTTCCGCGTCCACTATTCCTATACCAACCGCTAAAGCATCTCTGATAATTGCATCATAAAGATCTGCTCTTTTCTTTGCAGATAATTTCTTTGAATCATCAATTAATGGATTAATATAATCAGGTGGAAAAATAACAGCGGCAGCAACAACAGGCCCGAGCCAACATCCCCGCCCGGCTTCATCAACTCCGGCAATATAATGAATATCTTTTGAATAATATTGATTTTCAAAATTTAGCATTTTTTTCTAGAGAAATTGGTCCAAATAGTCCTTGCCTAAATTCTTTTAAAAACAAAGTTTCAGCTCGCTCAAAATCATAATTTCCACTGCGCATAAGACCTCTTTTTTTGCAAATGGTTTCCATTACAAATTCATATTGGCTTATTTCTTCAATTCCAAATCTAGCACTCAATGAATGAGGATAATTATCTTTTAAATAATTAATCAAATATATTACCATTTCAGTGGTCGGCAAAACATTATCATCAATTGAACCAAGCAAAGCAAGATTCATTGCTTTTTGTTCATTTTGGTAGGATGTTGGAAGCACTCCTGGAGTATCTAATAATTCAAATTCATTATTAACCTTAATCCAAATGGCTCCTCTGGTGAGGGCTGGTTTATTGGCTACTGCGGTTGAAGATTTATTTGTAATGCGATTAATTAGTGATGATTTACCAACATTAGGAACACCGATTACCATCGCTCTAATCGGCTGAGGCTTCATCCCTTTTTTTAGCTCTTTTTGTCTTTTAGCTTCTCCCATTTGAGTAATTGCTTGGCAAATAATTTTTTTCGAATTTACATCGTTATTATTAATCGATATAACATTGTTATATTGCTCTCGGAGCATAAGAATTTGTTTTTCCAATACACTTTTATCTGCTAAATCAACTTTTGATAGAACGATGAGTTTTAATTTATTAGTGCACATTCGATCAAGTTCATCATTAATAAAAGAGAATGGTGCGCGCGCATCTAAAAGAATAATAACAACATCGACCAAACGAATATTATCGTTAATCTTGTTAGTAGCTTTTTTCATATGGCCAGGAAACCAATGAATATTGCTCATTAAAAGTACCTCGGAAAAGTGTATTGGCGGTTCACACATTTCTCGTCCGCTCCACTGCCTTGAATTTGACAGGTGCCATTAATTGAAACTAAAACCCCAACAATGTCTTCAAAACGTACTGGTTCGCCTGAATCGATACAGTCTTGAGAATTATCCCAATTATCACCCATGACCCAATATTCATTTTCACCAAGCGTTGTTTCAGAATAATTATGTAAATTTTCGATTGTGCGTGAAAACTTAATTTCAATATTTTCAAATGTATTAGTTGATAAATTCAAAATTTGTAAATTGTTGTCAACAATTCGAAAGGTTTCACCTGGCAAGGCAATAATGCGTTTAATCTTGTAAGTAGCATTGACTTTAAGCGTATCGTTTCCACTTCCGTCGCTTGTGTAGTCAGACCAAGGATAATAAGTTGTTACTATATTAAATCTTTCAATATTTTTTCTCGCTGACAAATGGGTATCGATGATGCCAAAATCTACACGCCCATCAGCGTGGTGATTGAGCGTTGGACTCATAGATTCACCCGATACATAGATAGACGAAAAATAAAAGCGGTCAAAAACTGTAATAGAGCATAGGCAAACGCCGATGATTAACAAAAAATAAAGGCTAGACCAAAAGATTTTTTGCGTTGTCACTGAAAATTTTTGCTTATGGTTTCTTGCTGTTTCACTCATATGCTGTATTATACTTTCCAATTCGTCCACATTCAATATTGAGAAGAAAAAAAGGATTTCAACGAAATCCTTAACTTTTCATTAACTGCAATTTTAGATTTTTGCTTTAATTCTTGCAGATTTTCCAGAACGTTCACGAAGATAATGAATCTTATTGCGGCGAACTTTTCCTCTTCTCACAACGGCAATGCTATCGATGGATGGAGAATTTAAATTAAATGTTCTTTCAACACCAATGCCATAAGACATCTTGCGAACAGTGAATGTTTTAGAGACTTGTGAACCTCTAACACTGATAACAACACCTTGGAAAACTTGAATTCTCTTTTTGTTGTTTTCGATAATTTTCACTGACACTTTTACTTCATCACCGGAAGAAAATTCAGGTAAATCAGTACGAATCTGGGACTTTGTAATTTCATCGACTAAACGATTATTCACGATAATGTCCTCCTCATTAAAATGCTTCAGGTGTTCATATTTAATCAAATAGCGGAACACCTATATCGTCGGCTGACGCTTTATAAATATTACCAATAGGTAAAAAGTATTGCAATACTTAATTTACCAATTTAATTACCGCAGTCGCGGCAAACGAAATCAAGAACAGAGAAGCAGTCATATAGATGGGCCATCCAACTTCTTTTCCTTTCTTAGAGAAAAGCATCATCAGACAATAGGCAATTAAGCCCAAACCAATACCGCTTGAAATAGAATAAGAAAGAACAGAGAAAATAACCATAATGAAAGCGGTAATGCCAATGATTAAAGAAGACCATTTTATCTCTTTCATATTATTGACAAAAATTAGAGCGCCGACGCACACTAGCGCAGGAGCAGTAACGCTTCCAGCGGTAAAAATAAAGAAGACGGGGTAGATAAACACTGATAAGAAAAACATCAACGCAGCGACAATAGCAGCAAGACCAGTTCGAGCTCCAAGAGACACACCAACACTGCTTTCAGCAAATGATGTCACGGCTGATGTTCCTAAAGGACCACAGATTAAAGCTCCAGTAGCATCAGCGATAACAGCCCGCTGAAAATTTTTCATCTTTCCATCTTTATCAATTAAGTTGATATCGCGCCCAACCGCTAACAAAGTTGCGGTCGTGTCAAACATATTAACGATGATCAGTGAGAAAATACCAATGTAAGAAACAGGATTAGTAAAAACATCGACAAGCCCTTGAGCAAAGTCATATTCTTGATCAGAAAAAATACCATACAAAAAGACATCTTTTACACCAGAAAAATCAGCGAATTTAACTGATGAATCATATGCAGGCCAAATCGGTAATTTACATGGTCCGTTTAAAACTTCTCCCATGTTATAAACCCATTGGCCATCGACATTGATGATAGAATTATTTTCAATCATAATTGTTGAAATAATAAGACCGACAATCGCCACGCCAGCAATTGTGATAGGAATAGCTAATGTTTTGACTGTTTTATTGCCGACAAACATTAGTCCAAAACAGATTAAAATTCCTATGACACTAATCAAAACAGCTGGATCCAAAAAAGAGTTTAAAGTGACATAAGTTGAAGAACTTGAAGTGATGACCATCGAGTTCTTTAAACCAACAAAACAAATAAAAGCGCCGAGAGATGCACTGATAATGAGTTTAATATCCATCGGAATAGCATCGATTATTTTTCGGCGAATCGGAGTCAAAGAGATAACGAAAAAGATAATGCCAGAGACTGTTAAAAGAATCATTCCATCTTGCCATGAAAGACCCTGTTCAACGATGATTGTATAGGCTAAAAAAGCATTCAATCCCATCCCAGCTGAAAGTACAACTGGATAGTTAGCAACTAGACCCATAATAATAGTTACCAAACAGCTAAGTAATGCCGTGATAATGAACACGCCACTCGAGTTCATTCCCGCATCACTCATGATTGAAGAATTAATAGGTAAAATATAGCACATCGCAACAAAAGTACAAAGGCCACCAATAATCTCCATTTTTAAACTACTTTGTCTTTCCTTAATATGGAAAACTTTTTCTAAAACATTCATATAATATCTCCTAAACGCAAAAATATTCTACCACGAATGCTAAAAAAGAAAAATAATAAAAGATGTAAAGCAATAATGCTTGACACATTATGTGAAATAGATTAGACTTTAACAAGCTGAACAGGAGGAAACAATCATGGCAGTAAAAATTAGATTAACACGCATTGGCCGTCACAGCGATCCATTCTATCGCATCGTCGCAGCTGATAGCAGATACGCAAGAGACGGCAGAATTATTGAACAAATTGGTTACATCGATCCAGATAAAGGCGTTGAAAATGCCGTTGTTAATGAAGAACTTGCATTAAAATGGTTAAAATTGGGTGCTACCCCAAGCGATACAGTTCGCGCCATTTTTAATCGCAAGGGTCTTTTGAAAAAATTTAATGATTCAAAAAAAGGCGAGAAATAACTCATGGATTACGAGAAAGTTATTCATGCCATAATCGATCCGCTAGTTGAAGAGAAAGAAAGCATCCTTATTCGTCAAATCGAAGAAGACAATGGTAAAGACATTAAAATTATCATTGCTGCTAACAAAATTGACACAGCTAGATTAATTGGAAAAAAAGGCACTATTGCCAACGCTATTCGCGAAGTTGTTAGTGTAGCAGGCAAAAGCACCGACAAACACATTCATTTACAATTTGAGTCATTTGAAGAAGACGAATAATCTTCTTCTTTTTTTAAGTGCTCTTACGCACATAAAATATAAGTATGGAATATGTCAAAATAGGAACAATAATTGGGACACACGGATTAGATGGGAAATTAAAAATATTTTCCACTACTTATTTTGCTTCGCTCCGCTATAAAACCGGAAATTTAGTCTATGTTAAAATAGATGAAAATTTTCTTGCTTTGACAGTATCGAGTTATAACAGTATCGGCAAAATTGATGTTATTGGGCTCGAAGAAATTAAAGATGAACCAACCGCCAAACAATATATTAAAAAAGATTTATTTTGTGAAAAAGATGAATCGCTCCAAGAAAAAGGACTCTATTATTTTTCTGATTTAATTGGATGTGAAGTTAAAGATGACAGCAACGACCAAGTACTCGGCAAAGTGGTTAAAGTTGAAGAATTTCCAGCACAAATTACGCTGCGTGTAAGAAAGAATGACGGTAAAGATTTTTTTATTCCGTTCGTCAAAGATTTTATTGTTTCAATCAATATCAAAACTAAAACTATATTAGTTAGAATAATCGAGGGTATGCTATGAAGATTACAATTCTGACATTGTTTCCTCAAATGTTTGATGGTTTTGTATCTAATTCAATTATTAAAAGAGCAATTGAAAAGAAAGCGGTTGAAATTAAAATCGTCAATATCCGCGATTATACAATTGATAAATATGGGAGAGTTGATACTCCTCCTGTTGGCGGAGGGGCGGGTCTCATCATGAAATGCCAGCCCATCGTTGATGCCATTGAGCATAATGCCACTTCAAAAACTCATAAAATTTTACTATCTCCTCGAGGAAAACAGTTCAATCAAAAGCGCGCCAGTGAATACGCTCGAGAAAATGATGAAATGTTGCTTGTTTGTGGACACTATGAAGGAGTAGACGAAAGAGTCAATGAGTATGTTGATGAATTAGTCTCTATCGGTGATTTTATTTTGACAGGTGGAGAAATAGGCGCAATGGCCATTTCAGATGCAATTATTCGTCTTTTAGACGGAGCCATCAGTGCCCCATCACTCGAAGAGGAAACATTTGAAGCTGGATTATTAGAATATCCGCAATACACTGAACCATATGATTATCGAGGAGCAAAAATTCCCGACATTCTTTATTGTGGAAACCATACGGCAATTAAAAAATATCGACGAAAAGAAAGCCTTAAATTAACGCAAAAATATCGTCCAGATTTATTTGCTAAACATCAGTTAACAAAAGAAGATACAAAATTATTAAAAGAAATAGAAAATAATATCGACGAACCTAAATGGCTCGTCGATGCGATAAATAAAGGACAAAAATTTATTAAGAAAAATTAATGAATACCGCCGAAGCCACCTAATCCTCCAGGTGGAAAACGCCCAGATTTACGATATGATTCAACTTGTTTCATACTCTCTTTGGCTTGCTCATATTTTTTAAGCACACGATTAATCTCATTAACATTTTTTCCGCAGCCTTTAGCAATTCTAATTTTTCGTGAATATTTTAATATCTCGGGGTGGCGTCTTTCTTCTAGAGTCATAGAGTTGATTATAATCTCAAAATTTGACATTTCTTTCTCAGCAACCGCCATTTGTTCAGGATTAATTTTTGGCATCCCTGGTAAGAATTTAAGGATACCACCAAGTGAGCCTAGTTTTTGAACTTTTTTCATATACATCAACATATCGTCGAGATCAAACTTACCGCTGAGCATTTTGCCAACGCCCTTTTTCATCTCTTTTTCATCGAGTTCCTCTTGGGCTTTTTCAACAAGTGTCAAAATATCACCCATGCCAAGAATTCTTTCAGCCATTCTATCAGGATGAAAAATATCTAAATCGGTCAGTTTCTCGCCGGTACCCATAAATTTGATTGGAACCCCGGTCATATGTCGAATAGATAATGCGGCACCACCTCGAGCATCTCCATCCAACTTGGACATAATGACACCACTTAAGGCTAAACGCGAATTGAAAGTATTGGCGACATTAACTGCATCTTGGCCAGCCATTGCATCGACTAAGAGCAAAATTTCATCTGGATTTACTTCGTCTTTAATCTGATTGAGTTCTTCCATTAACTGTTCATCAATTTGTAAGCGGCCAGCAGTATCGATAATTAAAACATCATAATGCTCATTAAAGGCCATTTCTTTTGCTTTTTTTGCAATAGTTACTGGGGAAATGTTAGTACCCATGTTCAGTAGAGGCACACCAACTTTCTTGGCTATTTGATCTAATTGTTCAATAGCGGCAGGTCGATAAACATCACCAGCCGCTAAAAGAACTTTTTTGTTTAATTTGTTTTTCATTAAATAGGCAAGTTTGCCAGCAGTTGTCGTCTTGCCAGAACCTTGAAGACCGACAAGCATAATAATAGTTGGTTTATTGCTTTGATAGTGAATTTCACTATCCTCGCTGCCTAATAAATCGACTAATTCATCGCGGACAATCTTCACGACCATCTGCGAAGGATTTAAAGTTTTTAATACATCTTGTCCAAGAGCTTTTTCACGAACATTATTAACAAATTCTTTTACGACTTTGTAGTTTACATCAGCTTCAAGCAAAGCAATGCGAATTTCTTTCAGCATTTCATCCATGTTTGACTCGGTTAAACGAGCTTGGCCACGAAGTTTCTTGAAAATTTGTGATAATTTATCAGTTAAGGATTCAAATGCCATTTTATAATTTCCTTTCCAATTGATCTAACAATGAATTTTTTTCATCATTTGTAATATTTTTACGCAGTTTTGCGACAATATTCAAAATTTGTTCTCTTTTTTTTAATAAATTTAAGGTTTCTTCTAAAGACATCAATTTATTTTGCCCTTTATGAATGGCGTCCATGACTGCGCTACGAGTTATATTATTGTTGCTCGCAATTTCTGAAAGCGATAAATCAAAATAATAGTAATCTGAAAGAATCTTTTGCTGAGTGTTAGACAAAAGTTTGATATAAATATCAAGTAGGTTAATAAATTTTAATTTATTTTCAACATCATTTTTCATCTTGTTCAACACATAATCCGTATAAATATTGATCGAGGTCAAACTCCTCTAAATCATCAAGTTTTTCACCTAAACCAATAAAGCGAACTGGGATTCCTAGTTCTTCTCTAATTGAAAGAATGATACCGCCTTTGCTCGTGCCATCCATCTTAGTAATAATGACACCGCTCAAATCTGTGACATCATTAAATTGTTTGGCTTGAATAACACCATTTTGACCCGTTGTCGCATCAATGATTAAGAATGTTTCATGAGGAGCGCCTTCAATTTCTTTACCAAGCACTCTTTTAATTTTGGCTAGCTCATTCATCAAATTTACTTTTGTTTGAAGCCTACCAGCCGTATCGACAATTAATAAATCAACTTTTTCTTTTAACGCAGCCTTTGCACCGTCATAACTGACAGATGCTGGATCGGATTCTGGCTTACCCACGATGACAGGAATATGAAGTCTTTCGCCCCAAATAGACAACTGCTCAATAGCTCCAGCTCTAAATGTATCAGCAGCAACAAGCATAACTTTTTTATTTTGTTTCAAATAATGATAAGCCAGTTTAGCGATACTCGTCGTTTTACCAACTCCATTGACCCCTACAACTAAAACTACAGTTGGGATTCCTTCTTTAAACTCAATCTCGTTAGTAATATCACCTTTCGATGCATAACCTAAAAACATTTTATCGACTAAGATTTCATTTATTTTAACTGGGTCGTCAATTTTTTCTTTTTTGGCTTCTTCTAAGACTTCTTCAATAATTTTAATTGAGAGCGAAACGCCAACATCTGATTCAATTAAAATTTCTTCTAATTCATCAAAATACGCTTGATTAACAGACTTGTATCGGCGCGATAAATTGGTCAGTTTGGACGAAAAGTTTTTGCGAGACTTGCTCATTCCATTGACATATTTATCGTCAACTTTGGACTTTTTGGAAAATTTATTTTTTAAAAAAGAAATCAAACCCATACTTAATGAACATTTCCTTTCAATAAAGCATTTTTCGCAGCATTTTCTTCTGCACTTTTCTTTGATTTGCCAACTCCACGAGCTAAGAACAATCCATTAAATTCAACGATAACTGTAAAAGTTCGGTCGTGTGCTGGGCCTTCTACTTTTTCAACGCTGTATTGAACGCTATTACGATATTCAGCTTGCATGGCTTCTTGCAATTTTGTTTTATAATCAGTCAGCACATCTAAATCGATGTTTTTGATTTCATCGTGAACAAATTTATCGATGAAATGATAGGCAGAATTCAAACCTTGATCTAAATAAATGGCTCCAATTAGAGCTTCAAAAACATCTTCTAAAATCTTATCGCTCTTTTCAATTTGTTTTTGTGAGAGCGAATGTCCAGCTTTTATAAAATCATATAATTTAATTTTTCTTGCATAACTTGCCAATGAAGATGACTTAACGAGATAGCTGCGCATTTTCGACATTAGCCCAGGTTCCATTGTTTTATGAATTTTATAAATTAAATCCGCCACAACAAAACCAATAACTGCATCTCCGATATACTCGAGCCTTTCATAATCGTGATGCTTTGTATTTGCGTCAGCATTAAAAGAAGAATGAGTCAAAGCTAATTCATAGAGTTGACTATCATTTGGCTCGATATTGATATTGGAAAGAAAATTATTGCATCGGTTCTCCATCCGATTTCATACCTTCTTTGATTTTCTCAACAACATGGCCTTCAATAAGTTTCAAACAAACATTTAATGCACATTTAAAAGAATATGGGTCACTATTGCCATGCGCTTTAACGACTGCACCATTAACGCCTAATAACATAGCGCCACCGGTCGATTTATAATCCATAACTTGGGAAAATTCTTTAACACCTTTGCGAACATGAAGATACCCGAGTTTTGTCCACAAATTCTTTTTAAAAATATCTTTAATCGATTTAGAGAAAAATTTAGCTAACCCTTCACAACCTTTTAGAAAAACATTTCCACTAAAGCCATCGCAAACTACAACATCAGCTAAACCATTTAATACATTTCTTGCTTCGACATTCCCCATAAAGCCAGGAAAGTTCGTTTCAACAAACAATTGATGAGCTTTTTTCACGACAGGAGAACCTTTCTCACTCTCGGTACCATTCGAAAGAAGATAAACATTAGGTTGTTCAACTCCATACACGGCTTGAGAATATAGTCTTCCCATCTTGCCGAATTGGAGCAATTCTTCACTTGAATTTTCATTGTTGGCACCAATATCGAGAATGACAACTTTTTTGCCTTTGATTTGAGTGGGAAATGGAGCAACTAACGCTGCGCGTTTTACTCCTTCAATCATTTTCAAAACAATAGCGGACGCGCTTAAAAATCCACCAGTCGATCCGCAAGAAACAATTCCGTCAAAACCTTCGTCTTTCATCA
This sequence comes from uncultured bacterium, assembly GCA_949292105.1. GTDB lineage: Bacteria > Bacillota_I > Bacilli_A > RFN20 > CAG-826 > CASEYK01. Next base: position 7,388 of record CASEYK010000010.1, on the reverse strand, counting down.
AGCGAATAGCTACCATCATCGATGAATTCTTCATGCGCATAGCTTCGAGCGCACCGGCTTCCATCGGAATAACATCATCGGCATGGACAACCCGACAAATACCATCTAAATCTTTGAGTTCGTCTTGTCTGCCAACGACTGCTATCTCAACATTTTTATTCTCTTTTAAGAAATCTTTTACTGCTTGGACAACAATACCGCTTCCGTTATCGCCACCCATTGCGTCTACAACAATTTTCATAGTTATAACCTCTGCCTTTCATCTTACCATACGCACGCTAATGTTGGAAATTGTTTTACAAAATGTCTTATTACCCTTTACTTATCTTCTTGATATTTCCACTTTTTTTCAACAATTCAATCAAATTTAAAAAGTTTTGATTCGACATTTGATTGTCAAAAATGTATTTCGCGTCTTCTCTAGCAATTTTAAAAATTTTTACATCATTAACGACATTGAGAAAATGAAAATCAGGCAAACCAGATTGCTTTAGTCCAACAAGTTCGCCTGGACCACGGCTTTTTAAATCTAATTCAGCCAATTCAAAACCATCATTGGTATTACAGAAAACTTTTAAACGCTCTTTGCCTTCATCATCAATCATGGAATCAATTAAACAAACACATAAACTGGGCTGTCCGTCTCTTCCAATGCGCCCACGCAACTGGTGCAAACTGGCAAGACCAAAATTATTAGCACCATAAATTATCATTAATGTTGCATCGCGTACATCGATACCAACCTCAATCACTTGCGTGCTGACAAGCAATGGCTTTTCTCCGCTAGCAAATTGAGCAATGGCTTTTTCTTTTTCCTCACTTTTCATTTTGCCGTGAAGCATTTGCACTTCCTTTGGATAACGTTCTTCGAATATTGGATATACAGTTTCAATTGAATCCTCACATTTTTCACCAAATTCAATCAGCGGAAGAACAACATAAACTTTATGTCCTGATTTTAAAGCTTCGTCGATGTAAGAAAAAAATTGTTCACTCTCTTTTTCACAAACAATCGTCTTTATGTCTCGCGTTTGTTGAGGCGCCGAAACTATTGTCGAAATATCCAAATCACCATAAAGGCTTAAAGCAAGACTTCTTGGAATAGGGGTGGCCGACATCATCAATAAATCAGCATGATCATCTTTGCCAAGAAGCGCTAATCGCTGATTAACACCAAAACGATGTTGTTCATCGATAACAACAAGTCCAAGTGAATTGTAAATAACATTTTTTGAAAAAAGTGAATGCGTTCCGATGATAATATCAATTACACCATCTTGTAGATCATTGAGAATCGATTTCTTTTCATCGTTTGGAATAGAGCCAACCAATAGACGAATGTTAACTTTAGAAAATGCAAAAAGTCGCTTAGCATTCTCATAATGCTGGCGGGCTAAAACTTCGGTTGGACACATTAAAGCCGACTGTCGGCCCCGCAAATAATTGGCGTACATCGCTACAAAACTAACAACAGTTTTGCCACTTCCCACATCACCTTGCAGTAACCTATACATTAAATGTTCATCATTTAAATCTTTAAGAATTTCATCAATAGAGGTTAATTGATCGTGAGTTAATTGAAATGGAAGTTGAGATATCATCGGCGCAAGCATCTCTTGTTCGATGTAATCTGATTTATATTTTTCAATGGAATAATTTTCTTCTTTAATAAGGCGGTTATTCAAAGCAAACTTCAACGCTTCTTCATATTTCAAAAACAATAAAGATTTTTTTAAATTATCGCGGTTTGAGGGGAAATGAGCGTTAAAAAGTGCGGTTTTTTTGTCAACTAAACCATATTTATTAGCAAAATAAAACGGCACAAAAGAGATAAATTTTGATTCAACTTCTTTGAAAGCTTTTTTGACCAATCGAACAAATTCATGATTTTTTAGTTCTTGAGGCAATGAATAGATTGGTTTTATGTATTCTTCAGGAACAATAATTCCTTTTTGAAGGTTAATCATATCGATTTCATTTCGCTTTTTATCATAGACCCCATAAACCGTATAAGTATCATTGATTTTTACAATTTTAGACAAATATTCACGGTTGAAAGCAACAACGCGATAATATTTCTTTTTGCTCGAATAAAAGTCAAAAGTGGTAATGCTTGTTCGAGCTGTTTTTACGAGTTTTGGACTTGATATTATTGTTCCTTCAATCGAGATTTTTTTGCCATCTACAAGATGATTTTCATCACTTGGTGTATAGTCCTCATATCTTCTAGGCAAATGATAAATAACATCATAGTAATTATGAATGCCCATTTGATATAACAAAAAGTTGATCCTTGAGGAACTAGATAATTTCATTGCAATGTTAAGAATTAATTAAGCTTTGCGAATGCGGCCTTTGGTGGAATGGACGCGAATAGAACCATCTTGATTTTTAGCTAACGCTTTAGCATATTCAATAGCTTCAGCTTGGGTAGCAAATAATTTAATAGCTCTTTGACCTTTTTGATATTTTACAGCCCAAGCGCGATCTTTCTCACGATAAGAAATGTGATAGATACGATAATCGACAGATTCTTTGTCTTTGGCTTTTGGAGCAGCTTTTTCTTTGGTGGTTGCTGGTTTAGCCGCTTTCTTTTCTTGTGTTTTTTTGGCTGTTGTTTTATTCATTTTTTTCACCTCGCTTTGTTTTGAATTTTCTTGTGTGTCACTTTCATTTTTTACAGCATTATCATTATTTATGTCATCATTCTCTTCAGGCTGATTTGGCTTCTCTTCGACAGATTCTTTGTCTTCAACCTTAATCATCTCAGTTGATGGCACCTCAGCCACTTGATCCATATTCTTTTCTATATTTAATGCAATATCTTGCTTATGGCCTTTTAAACTTAAGGCGTTCAAAAAGTAAAGCGCGATAGACATCAAATAAGCTACAATTGCAAAGGCGACAACAAGAATCGCCATGACATATGTCTCACCTTTCCAATAGTACTGAGCAATATATTCATGAAACGCATTTACACTTACATTGTCTAAGACGACTAAAATCGGAATATAAATATAAAAAGCGATGGTAAGAATTGGTCCTAAAAGCGTAAGAGCAAAACGATGTTTTCTATCTCCAGTTCCAAAAACAAAACCGACGAGCATGACGAGCGGCAAAACATAATGAAGAAGAACATTAATCCATAAGTCGTCAATCAGGATAAATGATTGTTCAAACCACTGCATATATCCAACAACGATGACAAACGCAAACATCATGGTAGTCGTCGCAATGAGTTTTAAAATATATTCGATTGTTTCTACACTCTTAGCAACTCGATCGTTTTTATGTTTTAAAGTACATAAATGTAAGACAATTGATAAGAGCGATACCGCTCCCGCAAAAATAGCACCAATGGTCGTTAAGAAATAAATTAAATTTTCGGCTTCAATAACTTGATTGACAAGGGCAAAAGTAACTCCGACAATCGATAAGCAAATAATTAAAATATCGCATATCAAGCCGATGACATATCTTTTTTTCATTCTGCGCACCCCCTATGCACAACTATTCTCTTATTATTATACATAATAGAATGAAAAGATACGAAGATAAAAAAAGATGCGGGAGCATCTTCTTTAAGAGTAAAAAATAAAGATAATTTTATTCAATTCCAACAATGAATGAGTATACTGGTTGCCCGCCATCAATAATTTCGCAGTCTAAATCGCCGTATAATTCATTAATTTTTGCCTTGAGTTGTTCTTTTTCTTTTTCATCGACATCAGCACCAACTAAAATGCTAATGAGATAGTTTTCATCGCTTACCATCGTTTCAAGTAGCGACATTAATGCATCAAACTTATTGCTGTGCGCTGAAATGATTTGCTTACCGCTGATTGCGATGTAATCGTCTTTTTTGACCGATACGCCATTCATTTCAGTGTCGCGAATAGCAAATGTCACTTCGCCTGATTTGACATTTTTAAGGGCGCTTTTCATCGCTTTAAAGTTATCTTCGGCACTTTCTTCAGGGTTAAAAGTCATCACGGCGGTCATGCCTTGAGGAATGGTCTTAGTCGGTATGACATATACGTTGATACTTTTATCTTCAATGACATCAGCGGCTTGCGCGGCTGCCATTAAAATATTTGAATTGTTTGGGAAAATATAAACAGTTTGAGCGTGCACTTTTTTAATCGCTTCAACAAAGTCTTCAGCTGAAGGATTCATCGTTTGCCCCCCTTTAACAATTTCATCAACACCAAGTTCTTTGAAATGTTTTTCAATGCCGGGGCCAGAAGAAACAGCGATAAGAGCAAACGGATTAAGAGGAGCATTATCTTCTTCCTCGACTAAATCAGGTGTAACATCTTCTTGTTTAAGAGCACCGGTTTCTAAGGCGTGATGCTGCTCAGTCATATTCTCAATCTTAATTTTGAGAAATTCGCCAAATTGTTGGCCATAATTCAAAACATTGCCGGGATTTAATGTATGAACATGTACTTTTACGATATCTTCATCGCGGACCACAACAAGCGAATTGCCGCGCGCTAATAGATGATTTGTGAAGCGCTTTTCATCAAATGGTTTTTTAACTGTATCAGGACCAAGAGACATGATAAATTCAGTGCAGTAGCCAAATTCTTCATTTTCCATCTTAGAGCCAGCGGCAATAAGAGGATTATCTTCTGTGGCGGTGGCTTGATTTCTTTCAACGGGATTACCAGTTAAAGCCGATTCCATCCCTTCAAAGATTTTGATAAGTCCAGCACCACCAGAATCGACAACGCCAACTTCTTTCAATATTGGAAGCAGTTCAGGAGTTCGATTTAAAGAATCATAAGCTTCATCGAGAAACAATCGAATAGCTTTGGATAAACTCATACCATCTTGAACATGATCAAAGAGATATTGGCTCGCTTCTCTGACGACTGTTAAAATTGTGCCTTCAACTGGTTTTATAACAGCTTTGTAAGCGACTTCGACACCTTTTTGCATCGCAGCAGCGAAATCTTTCGCACTAATTTCAGCCTTGCCATCAAGACCTTGATAAAAACCTCTAAAAATTTGAGAGGTAATGACACCGGAATTACCGCGTGCCCCCATCAAAAGTCCGCGAGAGAATGATTTAGCGATTTCACTACAACTATTTTCACCGCGGTTTTGAATTTCTTTCGCGCCGCTTGTCATCGTTAAATTCATATTCATACCAGTGTCGCCATCAGGGACAGGGAAAACATTTAACGCATCAACTTCTGGATAATGGTTATATAAATTATTTGATGCTGATATCAGCATTCCTTTCAATGTTTGACCATCAATAACTTTCATGTCTAGTTCCTAACTTCCTCGTTAACACAAATGCCTTCAGCATAAATGTTCACGGTTTTGCAAAACGAATTACCATATTTTTTATTGAGAATAAAAAGAATGACTTTTTGGCATTCAGACAATACTTCACTAATTTTTACGCCGACAGCGATGTTGATATAAATAGTAACTTCAATGGTACCGTTTAAATATCGTTTAACATCGACGCCTTCGTGCGCTTTTTGATTTTTAAGTGTCTTAATAGAGACGATACCAAACGCAACGCTTTTCTTGCATAAAGAAACAACGCCATAACAATTAAGGGCGGTATCCGCGACAAGCTGTTGTATATCAGTGGTGTTTATACTGCTAAGATTTTTCCGTTTAGCTCTATTCGATATAGTCTCGCTCATAATTACTCCTTACGAGTGCTTGTATTTTACAAAGTAAAATGTTAATTGTCAAGCCACCCACATTTTCTCTAGAAGAGAATATTTGATATTTTAATCTATTTTGTGCTTGTGTTCGTATTCATACATGTATGTTTGGAATAAATCATAAAATTGGTAAATGATGTTGCCATATGCGATGACAACATGATTGGCCTTATTTGTTTTGATTAGTTCATATAAATCTTCATCTTCAAGCTTAATGACAACTTGCGTTCGGCAGCATTCACTCAAATTTGGATTAGATTTAATCTCGCCATAAACAGCATAAAACGAATCTAATTTAGGTGAGATTTTTATAACTGAACATTCACTCAATGACAATTCGCCTTTCACAGCGACGCCTAATCCGCTTTCAAAATGCGTATCTAATTCATATTTAGAAAGCATGTTCATCGGTACGGTGCAGTGAGCGACTAAAATAGTTTTTTCTTCTAAATCAATTTTTGAAACATTGGCTTGGAAAGAACTCGATTGATTGAGATGATGAACGATGAACATTGTAATAAGAGTCGGAATATCTCCTTCACAAGTTGAAACAATTCCTTCTTCGTTTAAAAGGGCTAAAGCTAGGCATGCAGTATTTGAAAAATCAGACAATAAATCAAAGCAGCGAATCGTTAAACCCTGCAAATCGTACTTTAAAATTAAGCGTTTTATCGCACTATATATTTCAAAAGCACCAATTAAATCCTCGTGTTTTCCTTTCCATTTATTCTCGAGTTGATGAACATGGGGAATGGTATCAATTTGATGGAGAGCAATTTCATTTTTTAATTCTTCATACGGGATATCAATTAAATTAAAATTAAATTTTTCTTTAACTTCGTTATAATCGACTTGTGAAGCGATAAGCCAATCGCTCGGGTGACCTATAACACCTAGATTAGCATTATCCATCGATTTTTTAGCGATATTAGTTGAAAGGAGCATAGATATCAAAGAAGCAATTTCTTCTTCGTTGGCCCCTAAAACAACGTTTGTTCGCTTTCCGTGATCAAGAATATAGGTTTTAATTTCAAAGGCAGCAGGAAGAGAATTATTCTTTTGATGAGTTAAGAGCAAAATATAATCTTCCAGTTGATCAAAAATTTTAATAAATTTTTGTTCGGCACCACCAGATTCAACAAAAACGGCGACTACGCCTAATTCTTTAGAATCAACATTTTCATCTAATTCAATATCTTCGTTTAAGAGAAACGAATTAACATCGCTGATAAAGTTATCAGCAGCTTCTTTTTTTTCGACATCGTTGGCTAAATAATTGCCAAGTCTAATAAGTTTTACTTTCATACTAATTTATTTTACCAATGTTTAGACAAAAGGTGAATAAAATAAAAAAGCCCGGCAGCTCGCTATCTTGTCTAAACTAGATATTTTCGCCACTACGGTGCTTAACTTCTGTGTTCGGGATGGGAACAGGTGTGTCCACCGCGCCATCGCCACCAGACTTTTTTAGTTGAGAGATTGATTTGTTCTCTCAAAACTGGATATTAATATGTATTCTTTCTTGTTAAGGTAAAACTTAAATTTTATTTTTGATTTACTCGAAGTAAAAATCTTAGAAATTAAGTCCTCGACCTATTAGTATCAGTCAGCTGAATGCCTCACGACACTTACACTTCTGACCTATCAACCTAGTCACTTACTAGGGGTCTTACTTCTTGCGAATGGGAAGTCTCA
>CASEYK010000009.1 GCA_949292105.1 uncultured bacterium | reverse complement strand
TCTTTGAGTATCTTATTCTTTAATTCAGATGGATATTTCTTAAACTTTTGTCCTTTACTTGCCATAAAGAAAACCTCCTACCGTAAGTATACGATAGAAGGCTTTTTCTTTTCCTGTGAACTAAATTGGGTTCAGTTCATCGGAGGGGAGTTATAAATTAATGTTTGATTAATTTTATTTGTTGCGTGGATATTTAATCGCGGCTTGAGCAGCGGCTAAACGGGCAACAGGAACTCTGAATGGTGAGCAAGAAACATAATCGAGACCAGCGCGGTGGAAGAATTCGACTGACACTGGTTCGCCACCGTGTTCACCACAGACACCGATGTGTAAGTTAGAATTGACTTCACGGCCATCAGCAACAGCCATTTTGATGAGTTTGCCAACGCCTTTTTGGTCAATGGTAGCAAATGGATCTTGTTCCAAAATTTTCTTGCTGTAATAATCTGGTAAGAATTTACCAGCATCATCACGAGAGAACCCAAATGTCATTTGTGTTAAGTCGTTTGTACCAAATGAATAGAATTCAGCCTCTTTGCCAATTTCGCCCGAGAGCAAGGCAGCACGTGGAATTTCGATCATTGTTCCGACTTTATAAGTCATCTTTTCACCAGAAGCTTTGATAATTCGATCAGCCTCAGTTGTGATGATTTCTTTGACATATCTGAACTCTTTAACATCAAGTGTTAAAGGAATCATAATTTCAGGAACGACTGGTTTGCCCATATCTTTTTGAGCTTTTAAAGCCGCTTCAATAATGGCGCGAGCTTGCATTCTACCAATTTCTGGATAAGAAACATCAAGACGGCAACCACGGTGACCCATCATTGGGTTGAATTCATGGAGATAGGAGATACGATCTTTGACATGTTGAGCGCTCATATTAAGTGCCACCGCCAATTCTTCAATCTTATCTTCTTCTTGTGGGAGGAATTCGTGGAGCGGTGGATCGAGCAAACGAACATTAACACTCTTGCCATCCATAGCCATATAAAGTTTATAGAAGTCATCTCTTTGGTATGGAAGGAGTTCTTCAAGAGCAGCTTCACGACCTTCAACTGTTTCTGAAAGAATCATCTTTCTCATGTGGAAAATACGATCTTTTTCAAAGAACATGTGTTCAGTACGGCATAGACCAATACCTTCAGCACCAAACTTAGCTGCTTGAATAGCATCTTTAGGTGTGTCGGCGTTAGCACGAACGTGTAAATCGCGGTATTCATCAGCCCACTTCATGATGCGTCCAAAATAGCCAGTTAATTCAGGATCAACTGTTTTGACAGCACCGGCATAGACCATACCTGTAGAACCATCGAGCGAAATAGTATCGTTTTCGTGATAAACTTTTCCGCCGAGTTCGAGAGTTTTCTTTTCTTCGTTGATAATAGCATCGCTACACCCAGCAACACAGCATTTACCCATACCACGTGCAACGACAGCAGCGTGAGATGTCATACCACCGCGTTTGGTGAGAATGCCTTCGCTAGAGACCATACCTTCAATATCTTCTGGAGAAGTTTCAGCACGGACAAGAACGACTTTTTCACCAGCTTGATGGCGCGCTTTCGCATCGGCAGCATCGAATGAAAGATGACCTGTTCCAGCGCCTGGTGAAGCAGGTAAACCAACGCCAATAGGTGTCAATTTTTTCAACTCTTGTGGGTCGAAACTTGGGTGTAATAAACTATCGAGAGCGTTTGGTTCAACACGGCAAACGGCTTCTTGTGGAGTAATTAAACCTTCATCGACTAAATCACAAGCAATTTTTAAAGCTGCAGCAGCAGTTCTTTTACCATTTCTGGTTTGTAAGAAATACAATTTACCTTCTTCAACGGTGAATTCCATATCTTGCATATCACGATAATGGTGTTCCATACCTTTGATTGTTTCGATAAATTGTTTATAGACTTCTGGCATTCTCTTTTGAAGTTCTTCAATGTGAAGAGGAGTACGAATACCAGCAACAACATCTTCGCCTTGAGCGTTTGGTAAATATTCAGCAAAAACTTTCGATTCACCAGTCGATGGGGAACGAGAGAAGGCAACACCAGTACCTGATGATTCGCCCATATTACCGAAAACCATCGATTGAACATTGACAGCGGTACCCCATTCGTAAGGAATATTGTTCATCTTACGATAGACATTGGCTCTTGGGTTATCCCATGAGCGGAAGACAGCGGTCACTGCTTCAATGAGTTGTTCATATGGATCAGTTGGGAATTCTTCACCAAATGTTTTCTTATAGTAGGCTTTGTAGTCTTTCACTAATCCTTTTAATTGATCAGCGGTGACTTCAGTATCTAATTTGTAACCATGTGATTCTTTTAATTCATCAAGCATTTTATCCATGTCATCGCGTGGATGTCCTTTGGCGATGTTTGTGAACATCAAGATGAAGCGGCGGTAGCAGTCATAAGCAAATCTTTCATTACCTGTTTTTCTTACTAACGCTTCAACAGTTGAATCATTTAATCCTAAGTTTAAAATCGTGTCCATCATGCCTGGCATACTAACACGTGCACCAGAACGAACTGAGACGAGAAGAGGGTCTTTGTCTCCTCCGAAAACTTTTCCAGAATCTTTTTCGATTAAGTGAATGTTATCGAAAATTTCTTTCACTAAATAATCTGGTAATTTTTTACCATTTTGATAATAGAGTGTGCAAGCTTCAGTGGTAACGGTAAATCCCTGTGGAATAGGAATATTGATATGCGTCATTTCCGCTAAACCGGCACCTTTGCCTCCAAGAAGTTCTTTGCCTAATCCGTAGGCATCTTTGAAGGCGTAAACATACCTTTTTTCAGCCATTAATTTTCCTCCTGCTGGCTATATGCATTATTGCATTTCCGCTAATTATCTTAACACACCCACGCATACATATGTAAAGAAATATCAACAAAAAATATTTGTTGAAGTTTATTTTTAACGCTTATTTTGATTGGTGCAAGAAAAAAATGATAGTGAAAATAATAAAAAAGAGTGCTACATTTTGTTTAAGATGAGTACAAATTATGGACCGTTAGCATTAACAATCGACTTTGGCACGCAATCGCTTCGTGCTTCTTTGGTCGATAAAAAAGGTAATATTGTCGCTATTGCTAAACATGTTTATCAGCCTGTGTATTATTCAAAACAGAAAGGATATGCTGAGCAAGACCCTGACTACTACTATCGCTGTGCGATTGAAGCTTTAAAAGAATTATCGTCAAAACATAAAAATTTGCTTTCTGCGGTTGTTGGTGCAACTATTACCACTTTTCGCGATACAGCTGTTTTATTAGATGAAAACAACGTTCCTGTTCGCGATTTAATTTTATGGCTTGATCAAAGAACCGCCGAGGCTAAAGAAAAATTACCTCTATTGCACCGCTTTTTGTTTTGGTTAGTTGGAATGAAAGACACCGTTGAACTAAACCGAAAGCGAACAATGGCACATTGGTACAAGGAAAACGAGCCTAAAAATTGGGCAAAAACAAAAAAATATGTGAATATTTCGTCGTATTTAACATATAAATTTACAGGGAAGTTAGTTGATAGTTCAGCAAGTATGACTGGCCATTATCCGATTAATTATCGAAAGAAAAAATGGTATAAAGGCAACGAACTAAAAGCCAGAATATTTGGCATTCCCCATTCTCTTCTGTGCGATTTAGTCGATCCTGGGCAACCAATTGGAACCATACTGGATAGCATCGCCGAGGAATGTGGGCTTCCACTAGGTATAATGATTTATGCTTCTGGGACTGATAAAGGCTGTGAAATTGTCGGCCTTGGAGCTTTGAGTAAAAATATCGCCGCGGTTTCGTATGGAACAGCTAGTACAGTTGAAGTATCGAATCGAAAATATCACGAGCCAGAAACATTTTTGCCAGCCTATGGTTCGGCTATTCCAGGTTGGTATAACATGGAAGTTCAAATTTATCGTGGTTATTGGATGCTTGGTTGGTTCAGCAAAGAATTTGCTAGCTCAGAAATAAATGAAGCTAAAATTCAAAAAATGGCAGTTGAGGAAGTTCTCAACAAAAAGTTAGGAGAGATTCCACCAGGTTGTGATGGACTTGTTCTTCAACCCTATTGGGGTGCTGGATTAAAAAGGCCTCTCGCTAAAGGATCTATAGTCGGTTTTAGCGATGTTCACACGCGTGAGCATTTGTATCGTGCGATTATTGAAGGCATTGCTTACGCTCTACGCGAAGGGCTAGAAGGAATTGAAAAATCACAAAAGCATAAAGTGAGTCAAATTATGATTTCTGGAGGTGGTTCGCAAAGCACGGCCATTTGTCAAATCACCGCCGATATTTTCGGGCTCCCTGTTTCTAAAATTCAAACATTTGAAGCAACGACTTTAGGGGCGGCGATTGCTGTCTTTTTAGCAACCAAACAATTTGACGATTATGAGCAAGCTAAACAAGCCATGGTTCATGTTTCAACAACTTTTGTTCCAAATAAAAATCATCAAGAACAATACGATTATCTATATAAAAAAGTTTATTTAAAGATGTATCCACAATTTAAGGATGTCTATCGTGATTTGAAAAAATTTGATAAAAAATACTAGTTTTTGCGCAGTATTTTAAAAAAAGAATAGGTTTATGCCTGTTTTTTTCTTTGCGATAAAGATGAATAAACTTTATCTAAAACCGTTTTTGTAGCACAGTAGCAAACGATACCAAGCATCACACCTGCAATTGCTCCTACTATGACATCGCTTGGATAATGCACGCCGAAATACAACCTTGAAAACGCAACGATAATAGCAAAAATATAACAAGCTATACCTGACTTTTTATAATAAGCGAAGACGATTGTCGCACACAGGAAAGAGGAAAAAGAATGGCCGGACATAAATGAATAGCTATCTTTGCCTGGGATTTCAAACAAGCCCAAGAAGCCTTTTCCTTCATTGATAAAGTATGGTGTGTTTTCTAAATTGAATAATAAGTAAGAAGACTCTATCGGATAATTGAGATTATATAACGGTCTAATTCTTTGAACTGTGTATTTAATGAGGATATCATTAAACAACAGAGCAAATACTAATAGGCCTACTCCTAAAGTAATTCCACATTTTCTAGTCTTTTTAAAACAGATAAGTACCACTCCTAAAACAATCCAAATCAATCCTCCCTCAACGGCGTGAGTGAAGATGGCCATAATCCACGATAGCCACGACATGGAGTCGTCACCGACGCCTCGTTGTGATAGTTCATAAAGAAAATTTAATTCCCAGTCCATTATTCTTTTTTATCATCTTCTTGTTTGGCTACACTGTTTGCCGACGCTTGTTGATTGAGCAGTTTTTGTTTTCTCTCATATCTTACAAGCATATAAGACGCTGCAATGCCTCCTGTTAGCAAGACAATACCCAACACTATTTCTAGCCACATCGGCATAAAGACATAATGTCCACTTGCCCAATCGACATAGTAATTATAAATCTCATAGTTAAAATAGAGCGTAATGGTTGAACCCAGAACAAAACCGATGATGCCATAGAAAATTGCGCTACGGTGTTTAGTGAGTAAAAATGACATGATTTTAGAAATAGTAAAAATACCACCTATTACTCCGACAGCAAAACACCCTAGAATTCCAAACATTATCCAAAAATTAGCGAAATTACCGCTGAATATCTCTTTGACCCATATATTTGCATATTCGAGCAAAGGTGTATAAAAACCCAAAACGAGCAATACCATGCTGCCAGAAATGCCAGGAATAACAAGCGAGATAGCCGCTAACATTCCAATCGGAATAAGGATTAAGTAAAACCACCATTCTGGGTGAGCAAAATGTGATGAAACATCTAATCTAAGAAAAACCGATGAAATTCCGAGCCCCACCGCTATCGCAAACGAGATAACGCAAATAACAATATAAACAGGTTTGATTTTTACGCCTTTTACTTCATCGGTAATTCCTGGAAAACTGCCAATGATAAAACCAGCAAACAAACTTACGATGCCAAACACAAAACCTTGAAAAGCTTTATCAAAAATATAGATACATGGAACAACTGCTAGCACGACACCTAGTAAAATAGGCAAAAGTACAACAAATGACCTTTTGAAATGCTTAAAAATACCGCTGACCGCATTAACAATTTTGTCATAGACTTTCAAAATAACAGAAATGGTGCCGCCAGACACACCGGGGATGGCACTCGCTACGCCAATTCCCATTCCAGCGAGAAGCGTTTTAAAAAAGTTTTTAATTTTCATTGTGTGTTTAGTATACCAATAATTAGTTTTGGAAAAAAGTTTAATATTTTAATAAATAAATATTTTATTTTTTAAAGTCTTGACTAATTATTTTCGCTCTTTATAATTTATATTAGTTTGACATCAAACTATTAAACTATGGATTTTGACAAAGAAAATACCGTTGGATTACAAATTAAAAGATTGAGTTCGATATTTTCCCGAAGAGTTGAAAATTTAGATGGTTTGAAAAGTTTAAATGAACAGCTCGGGACAAATGCTTTTATTTTGCTCCACCTAGTCAATCATAAGAATCAAACTATTTGTCAAAATGACATTAAAACTAGATTTGGTATCACAAAAGGCACTATTTCAAAGATATTAAGCAATCTAGAACAAAAAGAGTATATTTCTCGAATTGAAATCGGTAACGACAAGAGAAAAAAACAAATTGTTCCAACTCAAAAAGCTATTGAAGTTGTGAACGCGATTCAAGACGAAATAGCGGAAATAGATACCGCCGTTACAAAAGATTTTACTAGCGAAGAGAGAACACAATTCATCGAGTTTCTCAAACGCGCTATTAAGAATATAGAAGATAAAAAATAAAGGAGGGTTTATATGGGAGTTGTTAGAACCATTTCAAAGTCGATTAGAGAATATAAAGGCTACGCAATTGCTAATCCATTTTTTATGGTTGGTGAAGTGGCGTGTGAATGTACAATTCCTTTTGTTATTGGTGAGCTAATCAATGTTTTACAAACCACCGAAATTGGTGGTACCAATGAATTGCTCGAAATTGCAAAATATGGAGGAATTCTTCTCGCTCTTGCGGTCGCTTCTTTGATATTTGGCTTTTTAGGCGGCAAAATTGCTGCTATTGCCTCGACAGGCTTTGCGAAAAATTTACGACATGACTTATTTGCCAAAATTCAAAGTTTTTCTTTCTCTAATATTGATAAATTTTCTACTTCGTCGTTAGTAACGCGAATGACGACGGATATCAACTATGTCCAGCAAGCGTTTCAGATGATTATTCGAGTTGCGTTTAGGGTGCCGCTGATGATGATTTTTGCAGTCGTTATGGCGTTCTCAATCAACCATAAATTAAGTTGGATTTTCGTCTGTTTGATTCCACTACTTGGCACTATTTTAATTCTCGTTGTCACACGCGCTTTCAAACTATTTACTGTCGTGTTTAAGAAATACGATAATTTAAATGCTTCAATTCAAGAAAATGTGAAAGGCATCCGCGTTGTTAAGACATATGTTCGTGAGGATTACGAAAAAGCCAAATTTGCAGTTGCTTCTAACGACTTAAAAGATCGTTTTACCAAAGCTGAACGCTTGGTTGCGCTTACCAATCCATCGATGCAAGGCACGATGTATATCGCTTACATATTGATTGGCATTTTTGGCGCTTATGCTATTGTTGCTACCAATAATGGCGACTTTACCTATGGTCCGCTCAAAACTGGTAATCTTTCCTCTCTTATCACTTACGGAATTCAAATTTTGTCATCGCTGATGATGCTTTCTATGATATTGGTCATGATTGTTATGTCGGCTGCATCAGCTAGAAGAATTTGTGAAGTTTTAAACGAAAAACCTTCGCTTCACAATCCGCTAGAGCCAGTTTATGAGATTAAAGATGGCTCAATCGATTTTAATGATGTGAGTTTTAAATATTCTGCAAATGCAGAAAAATATGCTTTGAGCAATATTAATCTCCACATCAAATCTGGGATGACTGTTGGAATTATTGGTTCAACAGGTTCTTCAAAAACGACACTCGTAAATCTTATTTGTCGTTTGTATGATACAACTGCAGGTGAAGTAAAAGTTGGTGGTGTTAATGTCAAAGATTACGACTTAGACACTTTGCGAAACAATGTTGCGGTCGTTTTACAGAAAAACGTTTTGTTCTCAGGAACAATTTTAGAAAACCTGCGATGGGGTAAAGAAGATGCTACCGAAGAAGAAGTTATTGCAGCAGCAAAACTAGCTCAAGCTGACAGCTTTGTTCAATCTTTCCCCGACAAATACAATACCTATATTGAACAAGGTGGAACAAATGTTTCCGGCGGTCAAAAACAAAGACTTTGTATCGCACGAGCTCTTTTGAAAAATCCAAAAATTTTGATTTTGGACGACTCCACTTCCGCTGTTGATACTAAAACTGATGCCCTCATTCGTAAGTCATTTAAAGAATACATCCCATCAGTAACTAAAATTATTATTACTCAACGCGCATCTTCTGTAGAAGATGCTGATGTCATCATTGTTATGGATAATGGCAAAATCAATGGTATGGGTACCAGCGAAGAATTGCTAAAAAATAATGCAATCTATCGCGAAATTTACACTATCCAAAACAGAATAGGAGGAGGTAAATAATATGGCTAAAACAATACAGCAAGGTGGCCGTGGTCCTAGAGGCGCTACATCTTTTTCTGTCAAAGCATTGACTAAAGATGGAACAATGAAAAGATTGCTTTCCATGATTTTCAAAAATTATAAAAAAGAAGTCATTGTTATCGCCATCATGGTTTTCTTCTATTCACTCGCTCACTCATCGAGTTCTATGTTCATTCAACAATTGCTCACAATTGTTATCAACCCAGCACTAACAGATCCTGAAGGCATAACCCCATATTTAGGTAAACTTTGGGCTATCATCGGTCTGATGATTGGTATTTATGTATTGGGCATAATTGCTTCCATCGTCTACACGCAATTGCTTGCTATTACTTCGCAAAAAATCATGAATCAAATTAGGATTGACATGTTTAATAAGATGGAATCCTTGCCTATTAAATTTTTCGATCAAAATTCTCACGGCGAAATTATGTCTTATTACACGAATGATGTTGATACTCTTTATCAATTTTTATCACAGTCTCTAGTTCAATTTTTTGCCACTGGTTTGATTCTCATTTTCGCATTCGCCTACATGGTCTATTCTTCTCTATATTTGCTCCTCATTGTCGCTCTTGGCGTTACTGTCATGTTCTTTGTAACTAAGAAATTATCCGGCAAAAGTGCCACATATTTCTTCAAACAGCAAAAATCAGTCAGTAAAACCGAAGGCTTTATTGAAGAAATGATGAATGGGTTAAAAGTTGTCAAAGTCTTCACCCATGAAGAAAGATCAAAAGAAGATTTTGATGTCATTAATAACGAATTATGCCACAACTCTACACGGGCTAATATTTTCGGTAATATCATGATGCCGATTTTAGGTAATATTGGTAATGTCATGTATGTTTTAGTCGCTGGCGTTGGCGCCTTGCTTTGGTACTTCAGAGTCCCAAATATCGGTCTTGTTTGTTTAACTGCTCCAGGACTTGGAACTGCTAGTTATGAATTACCGACAATGACAAGTGCTATTCTTGTCTCGTTCTTGATGATGACGCGACAATTCTCATTCAATGTCAGTCAAATTTCTCAACAGTTCTCAATGGCTGCTATGGCTTTAGCGGGCACCAAGCGTATTTTGGATTTGCTTGATCAAGAGCCTGAAGCAGATGATGGATATGTTACATTAGTCAACGCTAAAAGAGCTGAAGATGGCAGTTTGATTGAAACAAACGAAAGAACAAATCTTTGGGCTTGGAAACATCCTCATCATGATGGCACATTGACATACACAGAACTCAAAGGCGATATTTTGCTCGACTATGTCGATTTTGGATATACACCCGACAAAATTGTTTTGCATGATGTTTATATTTATGCTCATCCAGGGCAAAGGATTGCTCTTGTTGGCGCGACAGGCGCAGGCAAAACCACTATTACTAACTTAATTAATCGTTTTTACGACATCCAAGATGGCAAAATCCGTTATGACGGAATTAACATCAATAAAATCAAAAAAGCCGATTTACGAAGGTCTTTAGGCATTGTTTTACAAGATACTAATTTGTTTACTGGCACTGTCATGGAAAACATCCGTTACGGACGTTTAGATGCGACTGATGAAGAAGTATACAACGCCGCAAAGATTGCCAATGCTTATGATTTTATTACTCGTTTGCCAGAAGGGTTTAATACGATGCTTACCGCCGATGGCGCTAATTTATCTCAAGGTCAAAGACAGTTGCTCAGCATTGCAAGAGCAGCTTGTGCTGACGCTCCTGTTATGATTCTGGATGAAGCGACTAGTTCCATCGATACTAGAACTGAACAGTTAGTTCAAAGTGGTATGGATAAATTGATGCAAGGGCGCACAGTCTTTGTTATCGCACACCGTCTATCGACCGTTCAAGATTCAGACGCCATCATGGTTTTGGACCATGGTAGAATTATTGAGCGTGGCAACCACGATACATTAATCGCTGAAAAAGGTGTTTACTATCAACTCTACACAGGTGCTTTCGAACTAGAATAATGTATAATTATAGGCATGAAACTGATTGTTGGTTTGGGAAATCCTGGTAAAAAATACGAAAAAACTCGTCACAATCTTGGATATTTAGTCGCCGATCATTTAGCGGACATATCCAAGATTGATGTCGACCGCGAAGTTTTTCGCGGTCTTTTAGGTCGAGGCCAAATTTTTGATGAAGATGTCATGATTTTTAAGCCTACCACATTCATGAATCTAAGTGGAGAGGCGGTTCGTGAAATTTCCAATTATTTCAAAATTAAGCCTGATGATGTAATAGTTATTTATGACGATATGGCATTACCGGTTGGACAAATTAGACTTCGACTTAAAGGCTCATCTGGTTCGCACAAAGGTATGCAAAATATTATCGATAATTTAAAAACAGAAAACTTGCAAAGAATTAGAATTGGGATAGGCGAACCACCATACGGTGATGCAAAGGATTATGTATTAGGCACGCCATCAAAAGAAGAATGGTTGTTGCTTGATGATGCAATTGAGCGTTCTGCAAAAGCGATTCTTGATATTCTTAAAATTGGTTCATTTGAAAAAGTTATGTCAAAATATAATTAAAGGAGGGCATATTGAAGGATTTATTTTCCTTGATTAATAAAAAGTTAACGACACCCCCTCTCCCATCCAAAAGAGGTCGTTTTGTCGTGGACGAAACTATTGGCTTACCTCTTTTTATTACCCATTTATCATTAAAACAATCATCCCCAATTTTAATTGTAGTTTCTAACCTATATAAGGCACAAAAAATATATAGTTTTTTAGCCGCTCTATTGCCTGAGAAGCGCATCCATTTATTCTTGAACGATGAGTTGGTTCACGCTGAAATTGTCTCGAGGTCAAAAGAGTTTGTTGCTAACCGTATTTTCGTAATGAATGAATTAGTCAATAACCGTGTCGATATTGTGATAGCTAATCTTGCCAGTGCGATGCGTTTTTTACCAACCCCCGATTTGTTTAAGTCCCATTGTTTGAATTTTAAAGTAGGGGAAAAATATAATTTTGACAGCATTAAAAGAACATTAATTGAAAATGGATATTTACTCGTTAATAAAATTGATCAAACGATGCAATTTGCATGTCGGGGCGACATCATAGATATTTATTCTGTTAACTTCGATAATCCTGTTCGTATTGAGTTTTTTGATGATGAGATTGAATCAATACGCTACTTTGATATTGCCACGCAAAGATCAACTAAATCAATCGATCTTATTTCCATTCTTCCAGGAAACGATTATATCTTTGAAAATCAATCAAAAGACTGGTATTTTGCGCAAATTCAGCCATTTTTAGACGAATTTAAAAGCAAAAACACACAAGAACAGTATGATGAATTATTCGCTAATGTCTCGAATGATATAGATGATATTATCAATCATAATTATACGGTTCAAACCTATAAATATTATTCTTTATTTTCTCAATCACAAACCACATTGTTAGACTATTGTAAAGGCTTTGAAATAATCTATTCTAATGTTGATGCGCTTGAACAAAATATTGGTATTTTAATTAACGAATCATATGAACTTCTATATGAACAGATAAGCCGATTAAGAATACCGCCTGGTTTAGAAATGTTTTATGATATAGGGCGAGCCATTTCATCGAGTGAAGCATGGAAAACATATGAGTTTATACAAAACTCTAGCGATGTTGTCTTTGATATAAAAAATGTTAATATTGCTGCTCGAAATCTCTCAGATATTCCAGCAATTATTTCATCATATCTCAATGACGGATATAAACTATATTTTGCTGTCTCGTCCCAAAGTGAAGTTCGTATTATTGAAGAAATTTTAACATCAAAAAATATAACCTACGAACAAGTGTATGATTTCGGCTTCACAAACAAACAAGTTGGCATTCAAATTGTTTTGCTTCCGTGCGGTTTTATTTCCGCCGATGAAAAGATTGTTTATTTATCGAGCAAAGAGCTATTTAACACTAAGAATATTGGCTCGAGATACAGCAACAAATTTAAAGAAGGCACAATATTAAAATCTTACGAAGATTTAAGCCCTGGTGATTATGTTGTTCACGAATATCAAGGCATTGCCCAATTTGATTCCCTAGTTACTCTTGAAGTCGAAGGTCAACAAAAAGATTTCATTAAACTTATTTTTAATCATGGTGAAATTTATTATGTTCCACTATCGCAGTTTCAACTCGTTAGAAAATACATGGGCAAGGAAGGCTATCGCCCACGGCTGAGCCGGCTCCATACGGATGACTGGGAAAAACAAAAAAAGCGAATTAAAGAAAAAATAAACGATTTAGCGGAGCGGTTAGTTGATTTATATGCCCAACGATCAAACATTAAAGGCTTTGCTTTTGAAGAAGACAGCGAGTTTCAGTTGCAATTTGAAAACGATTTTGAACATGAATTAACACCAGATCAAAAACGCGCCTTAATTGAAGTAAAAAAAGATATGGAAAGCCCGTATCCAATGGACCGTCTGCTCTGTGGTGATGTTGGTTTTGGAAAAACCGAAATTGCTTTTCGAGCAGCATTTAAAGCTATTCTCAGTGGCAAACAGGTTGCTTTTCTTTGCCCCACTACTTTGTTAGCTAGACAGCATTTTGAAAGAGCAGTGCCTAGATTTCAACCTTATGGTGTAAAGATTGCCCATCTATCAAGATTAGTTCCTCAAGCGCAGATTACTAAGTATGTCGATGAAATTAATGATGGCAAAATTGATTTAATCATTGGCACACATAAATTACTGTCTAAGAACATTCATTTTCCTAATTTAGGCCTTCTTATTATCGATGAGGAGCAAAGATTTGGTGTAGAGCAAAAAGAAATCATAAAAGAAATGAAAAATAACATTGATGTTCTGACATTGAGCGCCACACCAATCCCAAGAACACTTCAAATTTCTTTGCTTGGTGTTCGTTCTTTATCTCAAATCAACACGCCGCCAAATGAAAGAATGCCCATCCAAACTTTTGTGTTGCCATACAATCAAAATATCGTCAAAGAATTGATTGAAAGAGAATTAGGAAGAGGCGGACAAGTATTTTATTTGCACAACGAAATAACAACCATTTATCAAACGGCAACTAAATTATCTAAATTGATTCCAAATGCATCAATTGGGGTTGCGCATGGCCAAATGAACAAAGACGATATCGAAGATGTTATGAACAAGTTTTATAATGGTGAAATTGATATTTTGGTATGTACTTCAATTATTGAAAACGGCATCGACATTCCTAATGCAAACATGATAATAGTGGAGAACGCTGATAAATATGGATTATCGCAGCTCTATCAAATTAAAGGCCGAGTTGGTAGAAGCGATCGCATCGCTTATGCATATTTGATGTATAACGAATTTAAAACACTAAATGATAATGCTCAAAAAAGGTTAAAAACTTTGCAAGAATTTACAGAGTTTGGTTCGGGTTATCGCATTGCTCAAAGAGATTTGCTCATTCGAGGAGCTGGTGATATTCTTGGGCCGGAACAAGCGGGGTTTATCGATTCTATCGGATTAGATATGTATCTTAAATTGCTCAATGAATCTGTACATAATAAATTAACCCACGAAAGCATAGAAGAAGAAATCAAAGCAAACGCGAATTTATCCGTCGATGCTTATATTCCTGATTCATATGCTAAGAATGCTGATAAAATTGAGTTGTATCAAGAAATTTTATCTATAACTAATGAAACTCAATTAGCTGAAATTAGACAAAAAATTGAAGATATTTATGGCAAGATTCCACAGTCAGTTGATCTTTTGTTCTTAAAAAAGCAGATAGATTTATGTTCTTCCCAAGCCCATGTTGATAAGCTTAAAGAAACTGATAAAATGATAGAACTAATTTTATCTGATTCGTATCTTTCAATTAAGGGTATTGGCAACCTTCTATTTGAAACGCTAGTGCCTTATCTTGGATTTATAAAAATTAACTATAGTGACAAAAAATTTAAACTTTACATTCACAAAAGAAAAAGTTGGACAGACGATGTTATTGCCATATTAAAAAGTTTGTCTAATATTTATAATATGGATAAGGATATAGTATAGTATGAGGCTCGATTTATTTTTAAAAAAGACAATGATTGTTAAAAGGCGCGTCATTGCCAAACAATTGGTAGAAAGTGGAAAAGTTTTCATTAATGGTAAAGTTGCTAAACCATCATCAATTGTTAAAAATTTAGATGAAATAAGTATTAAAATTAATGATCGAATTAGAAATTTTCAAGCTATTATTACGATAAAAAATAACAAAGAATTGCCGACTTTTATTGAAAAAAACTATGATTAACGATGTTTTAGACAAACGAAAAAAATATTTGTTAGCTTGTTCTTTTGGGCCTGATTCTATGGCTTTATTTGATGTGCTCAAGAAGAGCCAAATCGACTTTGCTGTCGCTCATGTGAACTATCATTTGCGATCTGAATCCAACGACGAAGAAGAACAATTAAAAGCATACTGCCACAAAAACAATGTTAGAATTTTTATTTACGATAACACAAAGATTATCAATAAGAACATTGAAGCTACATGTCGTCAGATAAGGTATGATTTTTTTGCGGCTATTATAGAAAAATTTCAATTTGATATTTTGCTTGTTGCTCATCATTTGGATGATCTTATCGAGACATATTTAATGCAACAAAAACGAAATAATCTCGTTACATGGTTTGGGCTCCAATTTGAAAGCCAGATTAAAGGCATGACCGTAATGAGACCACTTCTTAAATATGAAAAGAAATATTTATTGGAATATGTCCAAAATAATGATGTGCCATATGCGATTGACATAAGCAACTATAAGGATGTTTATTTAAGAAATCAAATTCGCCATCAGACGGTCGAACAAATGAGTTTGGCAGAAAAGAACAATGTTTTAGCGGAAATCGGTGAGCAGAATCGTCAAATACAAAAAATTTTTAATGTGATTCGTCGTTTAGATTTATCACAAAACGCTAACCTACTTGCACTAGACGATAAATCGCTTCAATATGCCTTAAATGCAATGTGTAAAAATAGTGGTGTCAAAACTTATATTTCAAAAAATCAAACAAAAAGCATAGCCCAAATTTTATCAAGCAATAAACCTAATGTAATCCTTAGGCTTTCCAATCATTGTTATTTTGAAAAGTCGTATCAGTCGTGTAGGTTTTATCGTGGAGATAGATTAACTGCGTATAATTTTGTTTTTAAAGACGAGATAGTTCCTATTGAAACTGACGATTTCTATTTTGATTTTCTTTCACAAGCGAAGATGAATAATTTAGAAATTTCTTCTTCGGATTTTCCTATTACAATTCGTCCGATTCGTGAAACCGATTTTGTAACTATCAAAAATTATGTTGTTCCGGCAAATCGACTTTTTATTGATTGGAAAATGCCGCTTGCAATAAGAAAATTTTGGCCTGTCGTTGTTAATTCCGCCGATAAAATAATCTATGTTCCACGCTATAGGTCGGATTGTCCTATAGAAAAGAAAAAGTTTTTTTATCTCAAAAAATAGGTTGTTTAAACGCGTTTTACTTTTCATAAGTAAACAAAAAATGTATGATATTATCATCGTTAACTCTCATTTAACGATTTCAGGAGGTGAATTTCATGCCAGAAAATCAGCCAAATCAACAAAAACGAGGATTTTCCTGGAGTTTTATATTTTCTTTTATTATTGTTATTAGCATTGTGGCCATCATGGTATGGTTCTTTGTGTCTTCTTCGGGTTCTACCGAAACCTTTACTACAACTCAATTTGTTCAACACTTGATGAACAATCAAATAACAGAAATTGTTCAAACTCCAAAGGAAGAAACAATCATCGTTATTGAAGGCAAATATGTTCCTTCTAATAGCACAACTGGTCAAACTAAAAGTTTTGTTTACCGCGTGATGTATGATTCATATTATTCAGTTGAGGATTACACCTATTCCACTTATAGTGGTTCGGGAACAAATGAAACAATTACTGTTACCGAAAGCTTAAATAGTTTGATTTTACAAAAACAATCAACAGGTTCTCTTGTTGTTTATACGAATGATGTTTATGTTTCATCTTGGTGGGATCAATGGGGACCTACTTTATTAATGCTAGGCGGTAGTGTACTTTTGGTCTTATTCCTTTTTTATCGTCTATCAGGTTCTGTTGGAGCTTCTAATAATCGAGCGCTTGATTTTAACAAATCAAGAGCTAGAAGAGAAAATACAAGCAAGGTTCGCTTTTCTGATGTCGCAGGATGTGATGAAGAAAAATTAGAAATGGAGGAAATCGTTTCTTATTTGAAGGAACCAAAAAAGTATGTTCGTTTTGGTGCGAAATTGCCAAAAGGTATACTTTTGGTGGGCCCGCCAGGTTGTGGTAAAACTCTTTTAGCCAAAGCTGTTGCGGGTGAAGCAGGAGTGCCATTTTATTCTATTTCTGGTTCTGACTTTGTCGAGATGTTCGTCGGTGTCGGTGCCGGTCGTGTCCGCGATATGTTTAGAGTCGCGAAAGAAAATGCACCTTGCTTAATTTTCATCGATGAAATCGACGCCGTTGGACGTCAAAGAGGTGCTGGTTTAGGTGGCGGTAATGATGAAAGAGAACAAACACTCAACCAACTATTAGTTGAAATGGATGGTTTCTCAGATAATTCAGGAATTATTGTCATTGCTGCTACTAATAGGGACGATGTACTTGACCCAGCTCTTTTAAGAGCGGGACGCTTCGATCGAAAAATTACCGTAAATTATCCTGATAGAAAAGGACGCGAAGAAATCTTTAAAGTTCACGCCCGCAATAAACATTTAGCGAGTGATGTCGATTTTGTCGCGCTATCGAAAAGAACAGTTGGTTTCACGGGTGCTGATATTGAAAATATCCTCAACGAAGCCGCCATTTTGGCCGTTCGTAAGAACGAACCTGAAATCAGTATGGAAATTATTGATGAAGCTATCGATCGCCGTATTGCCGGACCTGCGAAATCATCGAGAATGTTGACTGAACACGAAAGAAAAACAGTTGCTTATCACGAAGCAGGACACGCTATTATTGGCTTAAAACTTCCCCATAGCGATCGCGTACAAAAGATAACAATTGTCCCACGCGGCAACACCGGTGGACATGTACGCATGACGCCTGACGAAGATCGATTCTTATTAACCAAAAATGAATTAATTGCCCGTATTGTTGGATATTTGGGTGGACGTTCAAGTGAAGAAATCTTCTTTGATGATATTTCTACAGGTGCTCAAAACGACATTGAAGTTGCTACACGAATAGCTAGAATGATGGTGACTGAATTAGGTATGTCTTCTCTCGGCCCTATCCAGTACGAAAACAATACTGGTTCTGTCTTCCTTGGTCGTGACTATACTTCAACTCAACGAAATTTCTCAACCGAAATTGCTTTTGAAATTGATAAGCAAGTCCGCAAAATAATCGATAATGCTCACGATAAAGCAAAAGAGATTATTAACACTTATCGTGCCGATGTTGAATTGATTGCTCAAACGCTTTTAGAGAACGAAAGCATTACTGCAGAACAGATTGACTATCTTTTGAAATATCGTCATTTAAAAACCAAAGATGCAAAAAAAGATGAAGATGGAAATGGCGGGTCTCCTACTAACCCTCCCACCGAACCAATAGTGGACATTCCTCCGGTTGATGCTAAAGATGATTCGAACGATATCGAAGAGGCACCAATCGTCAATAATGTCGATGAATAATATTTCACGGGAAGGTTAAAACCCTTCCCTTTTATTTTAATTGCAATTTTTAAACATATGAACATAAAAGAAAGAAAGAAATTTGGAAATGTTGTTCTTGCTCCAATGGCAGGTTTTACCTCTGTTGGGTATCGAACCTTTATGAAAAGATTCAAGGTTAATTTTTCTTATACAGAGATGGTTTCCGATATGGGATTGATATATAAAAATGAAGAAACTATTTCTTATTTAAAAACTTCTAAATTTGATCGACCTGTTGGGCTGCAATTGTTTGGACATGATGCACAAAATCTTGTTAAAGCTGCCAAAATTGCTTTAGAAATCAATCCAAATTTTGATTTTATTGATATTAATTGTGCTTGCCCTGTTCCAAAAGTTACTAATACCGGCGCTGGATCTAGCCTAATGAAACGGCCGGATTTAATTTATCAAATTGTTAAGGCTTTGAAAGATGAAATCAATTTGCCAATTTCTATTAAAATTAGATTGGGATGGGATGATAATAATCTTAATTTTGAGCAGGTCATCTCTAAGGCTTGCGAAGCCGGTGTAGATTTTATTGCGATCCATGCAAGAACAAAAAAGATGGGATATGCAGGGAAAGCACACTATGAAATAATAAGTGGGTTAAAAGAAAAATGCAATGCTCCTCTTATTGTTTCAGGTGATATCTTTAGTTTAGATGACGCGATTAAAGCGATACAAATTACTAACGCTGATTATGTTATGGTAGCTAGAGGTGGAGTTGGTCATCCCTGGCTTATTAAACAGATTTATACATATTTTAGAAGTGGGCATCGCTTGAAAGAACCAACGCTAAAGCAGCAAAAAAAGTGGTGTTTACAACTTGCAAAACTGTTAATTAAAGAAAAAGGCGAAGCGAAGGCAATTCGTTGTTATCGAAGTATTGCCCCTTCATTTTTCTCAGGTTTTGTAAATTCCAAACAAATTAGGGTCAAATTATCTTCTTCCATCAATACCTTGGAAGATTTGAAAATGATTTTAAAAACTATTCCGAACCATTAATTTAATCTAATAGAAAACCGCGTCTATCTTCGATATAATGGTTAAGCATAATGAAAGAGGCAAATATTTATGGACATCAAGAACGAATTAAACGATCAAGAAATAATTAGAAGAGAAAAACTTTCTAAGTATGAGCAGTTGGGTGTGGAACCATACGGCCATGCTTTTAAGGTTACGCATCACGCAGAAGATATTAGACGCCTGTGTTCAAAAAAGAGCCCAAAAGCAATTGAAAAAATGCACCTAGAAGTTTCAATTGCCGGCAGAATTATGGCTATTCGACGCATGGGCAAAGCCTCTTTTATTAATATTCAAGACAAGACTGGACGAATGCAAGTTTACTTAGGCATCGATGTCATCGGCGCTAAAAATTATGATATTTTTCGACTTGCTGATATCGGCGATATAGTAGGTATTCAAGGCTATGTAATGACCACTAGAACTGGAGAATTAACTGTCAAAGCTCAAAAATATACGCATCTTACTAAATCGTTACATCCTCTTCCTGAAAAATTCCATGGTTTAACAGATGTAGAAGAGAGATCGCGCCGTAGATATTTAGATCTCATCATGAATGACGAAGCTAAAAATGTTGCTTTAAAAAGGCCACAAATTATTCGTTCTATTCAATCTTTTTTGGATGAAAAGGGTTTTGTTGAAGTTGAAACGAGTATTTTATCACCAATTTTAGGAGGAGCTAGTGCTCGCCCTTTCATCACGCATCATAATGCTCTCGATCGAGACTTTTATTTGCGCATAGCTACTGAATTGAATTTAAAAAGATTGCTAGTTGGTGGATTAGAAAAAGTGTACGAAATCGGTCGATCGTTCAGAAATGAGGGAATGGATTCGACTCACAATCCTGAATTCACAACGATTGAAATATACGAAGCATATTCCGATTTAAAAGGAATTGGTAAATTAACAGAAGACATGATTCGCTGCACCGCTAAAAAAGTTACAGGTAGCGCCATCGTCCAATATCAAGATAAAACGATTGATTTTAAAACTAAGTTCAAGTGGATTAAATTAGTCAATCTTGTCAAAGAGAAAACTGGGATTGATTTTGCCCAACCCATGACATTTGAACAAGCGAAGCAATTAGCAGAGCAACACAACGTTCATCTTGATTCATTTAAGAACAGTGTTGGTCATGTTCTAAACGAATTCTTTGAACAATTCTGCCAAGACGATTTAATTCAACCAACGTTTGTATATGAATATCCAATTGAAGTTTCTCCATTAACAAAAAAATGTAAAGACGAACGCTTTGTTCAAAGATTTGAATTATTTGTCAATGGTAAAGAACTTGCCAACGCATATACAGAGTTAAATGATCCTCAAGATCAAAAGCAGCGTTTCCTCGATCAATTAAAAGCAAAGGCTTTAGGCGATGAAGAAGCAAGCGAAATGGATGTAGATTTTGTGGAAGCTCTCGAATATGGAATGCCTCCAGCCGGCGGAGTTGGTATGGGTATTGACCGCCTTACAATGCTTTTGACAAACCAAGCTTCTATTAGGGAAGTTATTTTGTTCCCTACTATGAAACCAATTGACAAATAAAACACTAAAAAATAGGATTAGAGGCTATTATATAATTGCTTGGCAACAACGCTTTACAACTTAACTAAGTATTTGTATAATACTAATGCTATTTTTAGCAAATACTCTCTGCTACTAGCGGTAGTAGCCAGAAGACCATAGGGAGGTGTACAAATGCGAAATTACGAAATCATGTACATTTTGAAAGCGGATTTAGACGAAGCCGCTCGTCAAGACACGATTGCAAAATTGAGCAAAATTCTTGAAGACAATGGTGCTAAAATCAACAAAGTTGATGAAACCATGGGTCTCAGAGATTTAGCTTATGAAATCAAAGACGAGAAAAAAGGTTATTATGTCGTTTTAAATGTAACCGCTGATTCAAAAGCGACTGATGAATTTTCACGTCTAGTGAGAATCAATCCACTCGTGTTGCGTCATATTGTTGTTGTCAGTCACGAATAAGGAGGACAAATATGATTAATCGCGTTGTTCTTGTAGGCCGATTAACAAAAGACCCAGAACTTAAAAAAACCAACTCTGGAATTTCTGTTTGCTCATTTTATGTTGCCGTTGACAATCGTACGAAAAATCCAGATGGAACTAGAAGCACAAGCTTTATTCCATGCACAGCTTTTTCTCAATCCGCGGACAATATGAGTAAATATACGAAAAAAGGTTCGCTTGTTGGTGTTGAAGGTCGCTTGAATCAAAGGAATTTTACACGCCAAGATAATAGCAAAGCATCTGTTTTAGAAGTTATCTGTGATAGCGTTCAATTCTTGGAACCTAAGGGTTCTTCGGAAAATGCCGAAGCGCCAGTTTTCCATGATGAACAGCCAGCTAACAACTCTTCCGACAATTTCGATGCTCTTGATTTACCTGATGACGACCTTCCATTCTAGTTAAGAAAGGAAAAAAATTATGGCATTTAAGAAAGTTAGACCGCACAAAAAGGTTTGCTACTTCAAAAAGAATAATGTTAAATACATTGATTTCAAAGATGTTGAAATGTTGAAAATGTTCATTACACCAAATGGAAAAATTTCTCCACGCCGTGCAACGGGAACATGTGCAAAACATCAAAGAGAATTAGCAAGAGCTATCAAAAACGCTCGTTATATGGCACTTTTACCATATATTCAAGATTAATTATTCGTTTTTGCTATTTATAAAAAAGACTTCGCAACGTGATTGGTACCCAGTTTTCTAGACACTAATTGTTTGTTAACTGGATTATATCATAAGACTAACATGGATGCTTCCCTAAATTTAGAAGGGGGCATCCATTTTGTTTTGCTCTTAATTCTATGATTATTGTAATAATCGAG
>CASEYK010000008.1 GCA_949292105.1 uncultured bacterium | reverse complement strand
CTTTGATAAAAAATTATATCAATTATTACAATTATGAACGTCCGATGTATTGTTTAAAATACAAAACCCCACATCAGTACAAAACTGACATGGGGTATTGAGACTTTTTTGAACTGTCTACTTTTTGTTGACTAGTTCATTATGAGGTCTTTTTTTATTTATCGATAGAAGGAAAAATAAGAGTAAATAAAGAATTGAAGGCGATGAGCACACCAAAATCGAAAAGAACATATTTGATTGGTAAATCAAAATCTTTAAAAGGAATAGGTAAATTAGCAAATAAAAGCGAACTATAGAAGATGATAAAAATGCCTATGCCAAGCAAAATACAAAAGCCGATATATAGGCCACGGATTAATTGACCATCGCTTTCATAGAGAAGATTTTTTAAAAAGCTATTATCACTTTTCATTGATACAAAAGTGTTAATAATTTGAAGAGTGGAGAAGGCGATAATAATGAGAAAACAAACGACATACATAATCGCATCAAAAACATCGCTGTTATTTTGCACGCTATGAATGATACTTAAGACAGTAAACACAATCGATAGGGCAATAATAGCGAATAAGCTGATGATCAAAAAAACTCGATAAACCTTTAATTTCATAAAAACATTATAACATTTTACACACAAATGTTTTTATTTTTTAAATAAAAGCATAAAATATAGACATGAAACGAATTATTCTCGCCTCTCGTGGCAAAAGAATACTCGCAAGCTTCATCGATCTTATCATTCTTTTATTTTTTACCTCTGTTATATATTTTTCAGCTGTCTTTCCATTTGTTTTTGACAGTTCACAAATTGAAGCTAACAGCGTGCAAATCGTTGAACTATTCAAAGGTTGCGATTTGTTTTTAGTTGATGATCAAGGTAATTATGCCGCGAAAACAAAATTCAGTGAAGTAGATGAAATCCAAGATTTGTTTTCTGTCGATTTGACATTTAAAGGGAAAGAGTACAAGGATGTTCAAATCGTTAAATCTCTTTATACTTATAGCACCGAAAAGTTTTCTTCTTATGCTGGTGAATATAATTACACCTTATCATCTTTTTGCTCGGAAGTTTTAAAAGTTGGTCAAGAAGAATCAAATATCGCTGCTTTTGATGAAACAACTTATACTTTTACTATGATTGATGGTGAGAAGTGGCAGACGACTTTCATCTATTTTGTCAATGTCTATGAAGATATGGCTGCAAATGCTATTTCAAAAAGTCAGATTCAAGTTTTAACAAACGAAAATCAAAACATTGTTATTCAAGCTATCGTCTATGTTATTCCAGTCGTTATCGGCGTGTCGTTCATCTTTAATCTGCTCATCCCATTAATTGCCCCTTATGGACAAACAATTGGAAAATTTATC
The DNA here is from genome assembly GCA_949292105.1 of uncultured bacterium. GTDB lineage: Bacteria > Bacillota_I > Bacilli_A > RFN20 > CAG-826 > CASEYK01. Next base: position 20,036 of record CASEYK010000008.1, on the reverse strand, counting down.
ACTAAATTAATTGTTTTAGATAAAAATGGCTACCGTTTAAAACGAATTTGGCTTTTGCCGCGATGGCTCGTTTATATCCTTTTGGAATTCATCTTAGGCATTTGTACTTTTGGAGCAACATTCCTCATTACTTATACGATGTTTGTTTTCAACAAAAAACGACGATGCATTCACGATTATGCTGCTAATTCAATCGTGGCAGATAAAGCTGACTCAATCTTCTTCAACGACAAAGCCGAAGAAGAATATTATCAGAAGAGATTAAAAGAAAAACAAAAAGCATCTGAATTAAGTGAAGATATGAAAGGTGAAATTAACAGCCATGAATAAAGATTTAAAAATTGTTCACACATCTTCTAATCTTAAACTTTGGTCTTTTCTTGCTGATGTGCTCAGTGTGACAATTGCGAGCATTGCGCTTTTTTACATTGTGTTTTACGCCATTGTTATCCCTTTTTCGCCATATAACGAAAACGAGACGACATATCGAAATAAAATGGAAGAATATGGTCTAACTCTTGGCGATGACGAAGATTATCACACTTACGAAGAAGCTATCCAACATTTTTATTTCGATTATTTTCCACAGGAAATCGTCGATGATTATTCAGTGAGATATAATATTCCTTCTCTTACCATTGCACATATTTATAATATCAATGTTCTTTATTTGCCCGTCACTCCAACAGTCGACAACTACGGAAATGATTATTTCGAATATGTACAAAACGAAGATGGAACATTCAATGTTGATGTTGTTGCAAAGCAAGTGGAAGGTAGCGGACCTAATTACGAAAGAAATATTACCGATATATTTTATAACACTTATTCAAATCTTCCGTCTATGCTCTCTTCCTATGATTCTATATTTCACCATGCTCTCTACGACAATGCCTTTTATTCAGGTATAACTCGTGTCAGCGTTTTTGCAGGGTCTTTAATGATATTTTATATCATTATTCCATTAACAAATAAATATGGTTCAACTCTGTTTGAAAAAATATTTAAAATTGCTCATATCAACAATAAAACCGGTTTTATTGCTCCTAAATATAAAATTGTCCTTCGCCCGATAATCTATTTTATTATTCCGACTGTAGGAGTTTATTTTTTCTCGTTATACGCAATGGTCATCTTTGTAATCACACCTATTTTTATCTCTTTAGTCATGATGCTTTTTTCTAAAACCAATCGCGATTTAGTCGAAAGAATTTTAGTTTTAGATACAGCGCAAATCGACCAATCGCTTCTTTTTAAAAACCAAGCTGAAGAAAATGTTTATGAAAGAAGTGAAGAATATCAAACGGTTGAAGACCCTAGTTATTTAAATCGCCTCGATAATACGAAGGCTATTGACTTATCTACTTCTAACGATCAAAAAATTTCAAAAGAAGTTAAAAAAGACTCGAAATAAGGAGGTCGCTTCATGAAATTTAAATTATTTTTACCTCTGTTAGTTGCTTGTATGTGTTTAAGCGGCTGCGGAGGTGGTTCTAGTTCGAGTTCCTCGAGCGAAGAATCTTCTTCATCATCTGAGATTGAATATTATGATCCACCAACTTTTGATGGAGAAGGAATTTACATTCATTACCAAAGACCTGATATGGCTTATAGCAATTGGTCGCTATGGATTTGGGAAGATGGATATGATGGCGCTGAATTTGATTTCAATGGTCTAGATGAATATGGTGCTATCGCTGCTTATCCTCTTAGCCAGTGGTCTGAAGCGGTCAAAGATACTAAACTAGGTTTTATTGTCAAATCACGAGGAGAGGACAATTGGACATCAAAAGATCCAGATGGTGATCGCTTTATCGAATTTGATGATTTAGAAAAAGACGAGAATGATCATTACCATATTTATCTTGTTTCACAAGATACGAATATTTATCTAAACCCCGATAAAGAAATTTTAGAAAAAATAACGAGCGCAGCTTTTTATAGCGAAACTGAGTTCGCTATTCGCACCAATGCTCCGATGATCCATGTTAAAGCGATGGAAGATGATGAAGTGTTGGTCGATGAGGATACATCGGGGCTTATGCTCTATACTTACAAATTAGATTATACAGCCAGTTTTGAAAAACTTTATAGTGCTGTTGTGACATTTGAAAGCGAAAAACAGATTGAAACTTCTATCTCCATCCGCGCTTTATTTGCCACCGATGCATTTGATTCACAATATACTTATGATGGCGATGATTTGGGTGCGATTGTCAGTACTGATAAAGCGAGTACGACATTTAAGGTATGGTCGCCTTTATCAAGTGAAATTAAAGTTCGCATCTATGATAGTGGAACTCCATTATCGCTTAAAAATTATGATGATACAGCGACAGATACTCCTAGCCAAGAAGTCGTGATGACCAAAGGCGAGAAAGGTGTTTTTTCTGCCACGCTTGAAGGCAATTTAAGTGGCAAATATTATACATATGTCGTCACCAATGCTTATTATCAGCAATTTGAAATTGTTGATCCATACGCCAAAAGCAGTGGTGTCAATGGTTTAAGAGGCATGATAGTTGATTTCTCTCTCACCAACCCCTCTAATTGGTCAGAAATTGAACCAATCCAATACGACCGAAAAGAATTAGCGGTCTATGAAACGCATTTAGTTGACATCACTTCAAGTGAAACTTGGAATGGTACTGAAGTTAATCGTTTGACATATGTCGGAGCCTATGAGAGCGGGACAACTTATACCGAAGGTTCAACAACTGTCTCAACAGGTTTCGACCACATTAAAGAATTGGGTGTCAATGCCGTTCAAATAATCCCGATTTTTGATCAAGCCAACGATGAAGTCGATAAATCGTTTAACTGGGGATACAATCCTCTCAATTACAATGTATTAGAGGGTAGTTATTCAACTAATCCATTTGATGGATACCAAAGAATCAAAGAATTCAAAGAGTTGGTCAGCACTTATAATGAAGCTGGTATCAACATTATTATGGATGTTGTTTATAACCATGTCAGCGGTGCTGACAAATCCAATTTTGATGTTCTAATGCCTGGATATTATTATCGCTATTCAGCCGATGGTTCATTGAGCAATGGCAGCGGGTGTGGCAATGAAACCGCTTCTGAAATGCCAATGTTTAGAAAATTTATGATTGATAGTGCGACATTCTGGGCGAAAGAATATAAACTTGGCGGTTTCCGTTTCGATTTAATGGGTCTTCACGATATCGAAACAATGAATGAATTAACAGCCGCGTGTCAGCAGATTAATCCGGCGATAACAATTTATGGTGAGCCCTGGACTGGTGGTACTTCAACATTAAAAGAATCTGAAAGCGCCGTCCAAAAAAATGCTACGCAGTTTGAAGGTTTTGGTCAATTTAACGATCAAATGCGCGACGCTTTAATTAAAGGCGGGTTGAACGCAGCAACTGATACTGGTTGGGTCAGCGCTACTGAAAAGGTTTTATCGACTGATTTAGAAAAAATTGAAGATGGTATCGGAGGTGTAACTAGCGCTGTTGTTGCTAATATTCCAGCTGATAAAACCGTCAATTATGTGACTTGCCATGATAATTACACTCTATACGATCGCTTACAAGCCGCTGGCATTACGGATGAAGATACGATTAAACATATGGCAGTTTTAGCCAATTCTATTGTCTTCACTTCTTTAGGAACTTCATTCATGCTCGCTGGTGAGGAATTTTTAAGAACAAAGGGTGGCAATAGCAATTCATATAACGCTTCATATGAGGTGAATGAACTCGATTATTCATTAAAAATCAAAAATGCTGATGTGTTTGAAAACTATCAGAAATTAATTGAATTTAAAACCTCAACTGGTGCGCTGCACCTCTCTGATAAAGCTGCAATCGAAAACTTTGATTGCTCAAGTCAGAATGTTATTTCCTACACTATAACTGATACAGCGACTCAACAGCAGTTTAAAATCGTCCATGTCAATGGTTATAATTCGTCATCGCTACCAACGGTTGATTTTGAAGGATATAAATTGTATTTAGATACTTTAAATCGCCAAGATTTAGTTCTTAGTGGTGCGACTTCGCTTTTGCCATTTGAAACTATTATTGTATCGAGGAGTTTATAAGATAATGGGCTGGGGTGAAAAAACACTTCAGCCTATTTTCAAATTAAAAAGTTATGAATAAAGAAGCTTTTTACCATCATTACGAAAGTAATTATTCGTTTCCTATCTCTCTTCATCAGTTAAAGGTAAGGGTTCGAACGCAAAAAAACGACTCTATTACCTCGATTACATGTCTGTGGAACGTTTCTTATTTTTTCCAAAAAGAGCGTAAGGAAACAGTCTTGCAATACCGCTGTTCCGATGATTTGTTTGATTATTATGAGGCAGTTTTAGAATCTAAAATTGCTGAATTTGCATATGTGTTTCGCATTGAATGCGATGAAGGAACTTATTTTTATAGTGAAGAAGGCTTTATAAAAGCCTTAGATATCAGCGAATGCGAAATCTCTTCTTTCCGCTTGGCCTACGTCAATAAAGCGGATCTAATTGAGGAAAATCCGCGCTTTGCTGGAAATGTTTTCTATCAAATTTTTCCCGAAAGATTTAATATGGGAGATTTGAATAAAGACACCTCGTATATTAATACCCCTTGGGATGCGCAAGGATTAAAATATCGTTCTCCTTCAGCTTTTATCGTTTTTATGGGTGGCGATTTAAAAGGTGTTGAAGCCAAACTAGATTATTTATCCGATCTTGGGGTCAATACTATTTATTTGACACCGATTCATCCGTCAATAAGCAATCACAAGTATGATATCATGGATTATTTTGGAATTGATGCGATGTTTGGCGGAGAGAAAGCTTTTCATGACCTCGTTCAAGCTGTCCATCAAAAAAAGATGAATATTGTTTTAGATATGGTTTTTAATCATACAAGTAAATTACATCCATTTTTTCTCGATGTGAAAGAAAAAGGTAAAGATAGTCCGTATTTCGAATTTTATATGTTGGAAGGAGATCGAGTTAGTGAATCACCATTGAATTATTTATCTTTTCACGGCGGTTCTTATATGCCTAAACTTAATACTTCAAATCAGAAAGTACAAGAATATTTAATTGAAGTGGGCAAATATTACTTAAATAAATATCACGTCGATGGTTATCGACTTGATGTCGCTAATGAAGTTAGCCATGATTTTTGGATTAGTTTTAAAAAAGAATTGAAAAAAATCGACCCGAATATTTTGATTATTGGCGAAGTTTGGCATGATTCTTTGTCCTATTTGCACGCGTTTGAATTCGATGGTGTAATGAATTATCCGTTTTTGGTCGCCTGCCAGCAGTTTTTTGTCAGCCATCGTTTAAACGCTGAAGGTTTTGCTAATCGGCTCAATAACTTATTGATGCGCTACACGGACAATTCCAACAAGATGATGCTTAACCTTTTAGATTCACACGACATGCCTCGCTTCATCCACATGTTAGATGGTAACAAAAGAATTTTTCTTCTTGCTTTCCTCGCTTTAATTGTTTATCAAGGCATGCCAATGCTTTATTATGGCGATGAAATTTTTATGATGGGCGGCCGTGATCCTGATAATCGCCGCGGAATGGAGTGGAATTCCAAAGAATTTTCTAGCCAAGAACATCTTTTATTCAAAAAGATAGTCGCGCTTCGAAACCTTGATGCTATACGATTGGGCGACATTAGAATTTACGAAAAGGATTCTTTAGTCTTTATTGAAAGAATATACAAAAATCAAAAAATATTAAGTATAATAAATAACAGTGATAAAGTCGTTGACTTTAAAAATGAAAAGAAAATTATTCTCGCATTTAATTATGCCAATCAACAGTTTCAGCCATATTCATTTTTAGTTGTTCAAGAGCATTAGCGGAAAGGGTTTTTTATGTTGAAAGAAAATGTAGGTATACTTCTTCCTGTTTCATCTTTACCAGGTCGACACGGTATCGGTGATTTTGGACCGTCGAGTTTTCGTTTTATTCGTTGGCTGAAACAAAACCAATACAAATATTGGCAAATTTTGCCTCTAAATCCACTCGGGCCAGGATATTCTCCATATATGTCGTCGTGTTCTAATGCCATTGATTTTAGATACATCGATTTGGATGATTTAGTGAAAAAAGGTTATTTGAAGCATGTTCCATCTTTTCGGCCAAAAGCTAAAGAAGTCGATTACTACCGCGTTGGATTGTTCAAAGAAAAATATTTATATAAAGCTTATTTATCATTTTGCAAGCAAGGCAAATCTAAACAATTAGAGCAATTTATGAAAAAATATTCGTGGGTTAAATATTACGCCACATTTGAATTTTTCAAAAAACGCAACGATTTAAAAGCTTGGAATGAATGGAATAGCGATGATCGAGATTATTTTATACATCACAGCGATATTCCTAGGGAATACAAAAAAGAAATTGAATTCATCGTTTTTATTCAATACATTGCCTTAAAACAGTGGCTTAAAGTTTTAAATTATGCACGCCGAGCTCATATTCTAATCATTTCCGACATGCCTTTTTATGTCGGTTTTGATTCGATTGAGTGTTGGATGAACCGTGACCAATTTGCTTTTGATGAAAACAATCAACAAACAGAAGTGGGAGGAGTACCACCTGATGCCTTTTCTGAAGGCGGCCAATTATGGGGTTCGCCAATCTATCGCTTCGATAAGATGAAAGAAAATGGTTATTCATTACTCGTGGATCGAACAGGATATCTCGCCTCAATGTGTGATTATTTGCGTCTCGACCATTTTCGCGCCTTTGATACATATTATGTTGTACCAGCCGGGATGCCGGACGCCAAAATCGGCGAATGGAGAATCGGACCACGCGACGATTTCTTTGAGAAATTGTATGAAAAATATCCAAATACCAAATTAATCGCAGAAGATTTAGGCGATTTATTCCCTTCGGTTTTGGAATTAAGAGACCGCTTAAATCTCCCAGGTATGTTTATTGCTGAATTTACTATTTTTGATCCAAAACAAGTTTCAAACGATAGGCTCATCGTCTATCCTGGCACGCACGACAATGAGACGTTGTGGGGATGGTACAATAACTTGCAAGAAAAGGATCATCAATATTTGCTCGAGAAATTTAAATGCAAAGAGAGCGAATTATATGACAAGATTTTTGAGTATATGTATCTTCTTCCCAGCCTGATGACTATTTTTCCTCTTCAAGACTTGCTAAAACTTGGCAATGAAGCTAGATTGAATGCCCCAGGTACAGTAGGTTATCCAAATTTTGTTTGGAAATTACGAGATTGGAATTTTGTCAATAAAATTAAATATCCAAAGATAAGATAATAAAATCTTTCATAAATGTTCATTGAACATATATAATATTCGTATGAAAAAAAGAAATAGCGAAATCAATGGTGTAAAAATAATCAACCGTTATACAGTGGCTACTTTTTTCAGTGGCTTTCTTAGTTTAATCAGTTCTGTTTGCTTTTTACTTGCTATATTTTTACCTGTTGTATCATTTACAAAAGGTAGTCTTGCTGCCGAAGCGAGAGGAAAAGATTTTCTCTTATTCCTTTTTAATGATTCCTCTTCCGTCTTATTTTCAATCAGCGCTCCGATTTTGAACATGGGCTCAATTGGTTTTAATACCTTCTATTGTTTTGGCCCGCTTCTCATTATCGGCTTAGTTTTTTCTTTTGTCCTGCTCGTTATTGGTTTAAAACTGATTTTAGTTGGTCACTTATACCGCTACCGTCGACCAGCTGTGTGGTCGTTCCTCGTGTTCTTCTTCTTTCTCCTTTTTGCACTAGGGTTAGTAGGAGTAGGTTTTATTTACAAAGTAAATGATGCAGTTGGAATTACGATGGAAGTTAGCGCTCTAACCATTATTTTGGTTGTTATTTCTTTCTTATCATTTGTCATTTTGTCGATTATTTTTGGAACAGCTTTTAAAGGCCGAGTATACATCGGCAATGTTGCTAATCCTCTTCCATCTGAGACAGTGGCTCGACAGAGCCCATATGTATCTGATGGCATCATTAAGCCTGTCATCAAGGTGAAAGAAGTCACAAAGGTTAAATATGAGCCGGCTTCAACTTTGCCTACTTCTCTTTCTTCTATCGGCGGACATGCATTTAGTCAAAATACTTCGCTTGTAGTGGCCATGATACCTCGCGGTATTGATTCGTTAGGTCCAGGCGCTTTTGCTAACTGTCCCAAATTAAAAATTGTTTCTATTCCGACAACTGTCAAACAAATTGGATATAACTGTTTTTTTAATTGTTATAGTCTTGAAAGAATCAATTATGGAGGCACAAAAGAGCAGTGGAGGCATATCATCCGTGGCAGCAACTGGTTAGCAAAAGCTAAAACAACCGTTGTCGTCTGTAGCGATGGTCCAATCATTGTCAATCCATACCATTAAAATATGAAAACTGATCAGTATATCGCCGATGATTCCAAATACTATTTAGGTAAGGATTTAGAAGGCAAAGAACAAACAACTAAAGAACTTCACGAAGTTCTTTTAAAAATGGTTTTAGAAGTTGATCGCGTTTGCCGCAAAAACAACATTCCTTACGCTCTTGCTTTTGGTTCTGCTTTAGGCGCTTATAATTATGGTGGTTTTATTCCATGGGACGATGATGTCGATATCATTATCGATTATGACGATATTCCTCGAATCGTCGAGGCTTTTCAAAAAGACTTGGGCCAAGATTTTTATTTTGACTGCTACGAAACAAACAAAAAATACAATGTCTTAATTCCGACAATGAAATTAAAAATGCGCCACACCTATCTCAAAGAGAAAAATGTTTTACTTCCAAATCGATGTGGTTCTGAAAATGGTGTTTTTGTTGATATTTGCGCCTTTATGGGCGTGCCACAATCATATAAAGAACATATTAAACTTATTAAATATGCCAAAAGACGAATGGCGTGGTATGTCTTTTTAGATGGAATTTTGCATATTCATCCTTATCGCTTAAAAGCCAAACTTAAAGCTTTTGAGAAAAAGGTTGCTGAGCAATATCATGATTCACCATTCGTATCCCAAACCGTTATTATCCCTTTTCAAGACTGGTCAAGCGATTTAGGTAGCAAACAAAGTCTTTCGTTCCCACGCGAAGTAATTTTTCCTTTCCGAGAATATGATTTCTGCGGACATAAAATCTTTTCACTCAACAATGTTGAAGAATTTTGTCGTCTGCGATATGGCGAAAAGAGTTTAAAAAAATATGTTGATGGACGATATGTTGATAACTATCCACAAAGCAAACGCAAAGCCAATCATATCATGCATTTTTCCTTCACTTCTTCATTAGAAGAATATAAAAAGAAGAAAAAACAGCATAAAACATAGAAAACAATTGACATTAAGATGGAATTTCGATAATATTCGAATTGGTTAAGAAATTAACCCAAACAACATTGCTCTTAATAAGAGTGGCTATGCCACTCTTTGTTTTTGAAGGAGGAAATTTGTGGACATTTCACAACTGAAAAAACCGCTTGAAGAAAAACTTCATCAAATGGGATTCACTTTATTCTCTTTAACTAGTGTTAAAGAAGAAGGACAAAATGTACTAAAAATTGTGGTCGATCGACCACAACCTATCGATTTAAATACGATTGTATCCCTCACTCAAAACCTCGATCAATTTCTTGATGACATCATTACTGATTCATCCCCTTATGTGCTCGATATTTCTTCCGCCGGAGCTGAAAAGCCTTTGACGGTTGAAAATCTTGGCCTCTATTTGCATCAATATTTACACCTTCATTTGCATCATCCAATCGATGGTGACAATATCTTTGAAGGCTATCTTGAAAAAGCCGATGAAGAGAGTATCGAGATTTCGATTAAAATCAAAACAAGAACAAAAATTATTCACATTGAAAAGAGCAATATTGCCAAAGTGCGATTAGCCATAAAATTTTAAGGAGATAAAAAATGGAAATCAATGTTAACGCCATTAAAAAAGCATTAGAAGAAATCGAAGAGACACGCGGTATATCGCGCGATGTTTCAGTGCAAATTCTCAAAGATGCTTTTGCTAGAGGATTCCGCAAACAATTGGGCGGCGATGATGCTGAAATTGAAATTAACTTTGATCTTGATAAAGGCATTTTAGAAATGTATCAGATTAAAAATGTTGTCAAAGAAGTGGAAGATGATTTTTTAGAAATTTCAGTCGAAGACGCCAACGCTGAAGATAAAAGTAAAAAATATCACGAAGGAGATAAATTTTATATTCCAGCTTCAATTGAACAAATGAGTAAAACTCTAGTTTTGAGCATTAAATCAGCTGTTCGACAAAAAATTTCAGAAGCCGAGAAAAATTATTTGCTTGAAACATTTAAAGACAAAATTGGAACAATGATTACAGGTGTTGTAGAGCGCGTCGATGATTTAAGAGGTGCTGATATCAATATCGGACGCACGTCAGTCTTTTTACCAAAGAGCCAGATGATTGGTGACGAAAAGCTATATCCACGCGATTCAATTAAATTATTCGTTTCTGATGTCATCATGACACCTAAGGGCGCCAAAATTAATGTTTCTCGTAGCAATGAAGGCTTTCTCGCTGCTCTTTTCAATGAAGAAATTCACGAAATTTACGACGGTACCATCTTGATTAAAAGTATTGCTCGTCGCGCTGGAGAGAGAAGTAAAGTAGCCGTTTATTCTCTTGACCCTAGCGTTGATCCAGCTGGAGCTTGTATTGGTCCAAACGGAAGCCGTATTCAAAAAATAGTGGCCCAGTTAGGTAATGGCACCCAAAAAGAAAAAATCGATATTATCGATTATAGTGACAATCTCGCTCTCTACATTATGGACAGCTTAAAACCTGCTCCTGTTGTCGGTATTGCTTTAAATACTGATGGTGAAAATACAGCGACTGTTGTCGTTAAAGACGAATCATTATCTTTGGCGATTGGTAAAAGAGGAATCAATGTCCACCTCGCCTGCAAACTGACAGGAGTGGACATCAAAATTATGACCGAAGAACAAGCTAGTGAAGCCAATTTGGTTTTCCAAAGTTTTGAAGAAATTCAAGCTCTTGATTTACAAAATCGCGCTAAGAAAGCCGAAAAAGAGCAAGAGAAAGATAAAATCTTACCAACTCTTCCTGAAGGTTATGTTGCTCCGCAAGAGAGAGTTTATGAAGAAGAAACAAATGATTTTGATGAATCGCTTTTAGAGCAAAGCGAGAAAGAAGAGATCTTAGCTTCAACCACTCATCGCGATATTAAAGAAGATGTTGAAGTTGAAAGCGAGAAAGAAGAAGAAGCCGAAGTCGAAGAAAAAGTTGAAACAGCTGCTCCAGCAATTCAAAAAGTGACGACAACGACAACGCTTGAAGACCTCGAAAAATCACTTCAAGAAGAAGAAAAACCTGCAAAATCCAAATATTCTCGTCCAAATAAGAAATCTTCTAAATCAAAAGAAGAACATGATTCGAAAGATGAAAAGGCCGAGCCAACATATACCAAAGATCCTTCCAAATATATGTCCATTTATACGCAAGAAGAACTTGATGAAATGGAAGACGAAGAATACGAAGAGGATATTCAAGACGATGAGGACATCGATTACGACGAATACGAAGAGTATTACGACGACGATGATAAGTAAGTAAAAATGAATAAGAAAAAGCCCATATATCGACTTTGTATCGCAACTAGAACATATCATCCAAAAGAAGATTTGTTCCGCATTTATATCGATAAAAATCATCATATCGATATCGATTTAAAACAGCAAAGTATCGGTCGTGGCGCTTACCTTTTAAAGCGAGAAGATGTCATTCAACTCGCTCAAAAGAGAAAAATTTTGTCCAAAGCTTTGAAAGCGGAGGTCGATGATGAAATATACGAACGCCTTCTAAAATTGTTAGAAGAGCAAAATAAAGAAAAGAGGTGAAAACTATGGCCAAAAAACCATTTATTAAAGAAAGAGAAACCAACGTTTCCACCAAAGTGAGGAGCGACAAGGTTAAGACCAAGGTCAATGCTGGCGTCTTTGTTTACACTGGCGCCATTAGCGTCGGTGAACTAGCTAAAGCATTAAACATTTCGGCCTCTGAGATTATTAAATTTCTTTTCCTTCAAGGAAAAATGATTAATATTAACACTATTTTAGACGATGAATTAATTGGTCTTGTCTGCCTTGAATTCGGCTTTGATTTTCAGCGAAAAGTCATCGTCGAAGCTGAAAATTTCGAACAATTAGAAATTAATGACGATCCGTCCAAATTAGTTGAACGTCCACCTGTTGTCACGATTATGGGCCATGTTGATCATGGTAAAACCACCCTTATCGACGCCATTCGAAATTCAAACTTAGTTGAAGGAGAAGTGGGTGGTATTTCACAAGAAATTGGTGCATATCAAAAAGAAGTCAATGGCAAAAAGATTACTTTTATTGACACGCCTGGGCACGAAGCTTTTACTCAGATGAGAGCAAGAGGCGCCTCAGTGACTGATATCGTTGTTCTTGTCGTTGCGGCTGATGATGGCGTCATGCCTCAAACAATTGAAGCTATTGATCACGCCAAAGCTGCTAATGTGCCAATTATTGTCGCTATCAATAAGATTGATAAGCCAGGTGCTGATCCAGAACGAGTCAAAACCGAATTGATGGCTCATGATGTAATTTGTGAAGAATACGGTGGAGATGTCATTGCTGTTGAAATTTCTGCAAAGCAGAAAAAGAATATCGAAGGTTTGCTTGAAACCATTTTGTTAGTCGCTGAATTAAAAGAATTAAAAGCTAATCCTGACCGCTATGCGCTCGGGACTGTTTTGGAAGCTAAGCTCGATCGCAATGAAGGACCAAAAGCAACCTTGCTCATTCAAAATGGAACATTGAGAGCAGGCGATTATCTCGTAGTTGGCACTTCTTATGGCAAAGCTCGCCGTATGACAAATGAGCACAAAAAAGTTTTACAAGAAGCGACGCCGAGCACTCCTGTGGCTGTCATCGGTTTGACGGAAGTCCCTGAAGCTGGTGACCGTTTTATGGCGTTCAGTCTTGAAAGTGAAGCGCGTGCAATTGCTACCAAGCGTAAACAACTCAAAGAAGCAAAAGAGAGAAGTAAATCCAGTGCGATGTCGCTCGATGATTTATACAATCGCATCCACGAAGGCGAAACGCAAAACTTGAACATTGTGATTAAAGCCGATTCGACTGGTTCAGCAGAAGCAGTACAATCTTCTTTGCTAAAGTTGTCCAACAATCAAATTAAAATCAATGTGATTCGCGCTTCAAGTGGGGCGATTACTGAAAGCGATGTCTTGCTCGCTAATGCCTCTAATGCCATTATTTATGGTTTTAATGTTAGGCCAGACGCCAAAACGCGTTTAAAAGCAGCTGAAGAACATGTCGAGATTCGTTTACATCGCATTATTTACGCTTTGATTGAAGAAATTGAAGCGGCGATGAAAGGAATGCTAAAACCAACATATGTAGAAAAAGTTAATGGCCAGGCTGAAGTAAGGCGCTTGTTCAAAGTTTCAAAGCTTGGGACCATTGCTGGATGTATGGTCATCGATGGTTTTATCAAAAATCATTCGCAAGTTCGCGTTATCCGCGACGGCATTGTTATATATGATGGCAAACTCGCCTCTCTTCAAAGAGAAAAAGATGCTGTTAAAGAAGTCAAAAACGGCTTTGAATGTGGTATGTTAATCGAAAACTTTAATGATTTAAAAGAGAACGACATTATTGAATCATATGAAATGGTGGAGGAAAAAAGCGCATGAGCGACCGCCAATTAAGAATTGAAGCCCTTATCAAGAAAAATTTGTCAGAAATTATTCAATTCTCTTTAAAAAATCCTCACTTAGGGTTTGTTTGTATCCCACAGATTAAGGTTTCAAAAGATTTTTCTTACGCTAAAATCTATGTCTCTTTCATCAATGTGCAAGACGAAGAAAAAGGTCTCGAAGTTCTCAACCATTCCAAAGGTTTCATCCGCACCGAATTAGCGAAAAGAATGGATACGAGGCGAGTCCCTGAACTGACTTTTATTCTCGACGAAGGCTATAAAAAAGAAGCGAGAATTACCTCACTTTTAGAAAATGATAAGAAAAAGACTAAATAGAATTTTTTCTTTCTTTTAAACATACTTAACCATTTTTTGATGCTTAATCTTTGCTTCTCTAAATGGTTTGTTTTCTTTTACAAAACCTAATGATAAATAAAAATCAACTAGTTGATATTGAGCGTGAATAATGATTGTGGTGGGAGTATATTTTTTCTTCAAAAAATCAATCAAGAAAACAAGCGTTTGACGACCGTAACCTTTTCCTCTCTCTTTTTTAATGATTGCCATCCGTTCAATTTTTATTCCTTCTTCAATTTCTCGGTAGCGGATAGTACCAATTGTTTTCCCTTTTCGTTTGATTAAAAAAGTGTGAGCATTTTTTTCTTCTTCGATGATAAATTCATCTTTGTAGGCGATGTGTTGTTCTTCGACAAAGACTTTATAGCGAATATCCATCACCTGCAAAATTTGATATTTGTTGATAGCAGGCTCTAATATCAGCCCATTTTGATTGATTTGATAGTCGGTTTTATCGAAGTGCAAATCAAGATGCTCGTCATTATTTAACATCGTTGCAAAATTATCATAGCTGGATGGGAATTCTTTATATAAATCATCTAGATAATCTTTTATCAATTCTCTATTCGTATGTCGATCAGCTGGACAAGGACTAGCGGACACTGGTAAAGATTCTTCATTAATCAATTTTTGAATTTGTTTTTCTCTTGCGAATATCAATGGCCTTATAAAAGTAATATTGGCATTTTCTAGAACCATTTTGGGAGAAAAAGTCGCGATTCTCGCGCCATAAATTTCATTTAAAAACAACGTTTCTATTGCGTCATCCATGTGATGAGCAAACGCTACTTTATTAAAACCGATGTCGTTGGCTACCTTATTAATTGCAGCTTTTTTCATCCTTGAACATATTGAGCAAGGCAAATGCTTCTTGTCGCTTTGATGCGCTTGCAAAATCTTATATACTTCTCTAGAATCACTCACCATCAATTTTAGATGCAAACTGTCACAAAATTGAAACATTAGTTCGCTATTAAAGTTTGTGAACCCCAAATCAAGCATAACGGGTTGCATTTGAAAATGCTTTTGCGAAAATTTTTGATATAGATGTAAGCAGTAAAGAAGTGCGACACTATCTTTACCGCCTGAAAGACCGACAACAATTTTGTCGCCATTTTCGATTAAATTGTATGTTTGATCAGCTCTTCTGATAGCTGCCAAAATTTGTCGAATCGCTTTCATATCTTTTATATTATAATAAAAACATGAGTTTTGTCTCAAAAGAAACAATGAATGAAATTAATGGCATTTTATTTATCGATAAACCGAGCGGATGGACTTCAAGAGATGTATGTAATAAAGTTCAGTCCATTTTTCACACAAAAAAAGTGGGACATCTCGGTACGTTAGATCCTTTTGCTACTGGTTTATTGATTGTTGCTGTTGGCAAAGCGACGCGTGTGCTACCTTTTTTGGAAAATTTAGATAAAACATATATTGCTACTCTTAAACTCGGCGAGAAAACTTCTAGCGGCGATCTAGATGGCACAATTATTGAGCGACGCGATGTAAAAACTTTTCCTGCTCAGAAAGAGATTGTTGGCGCTTTGCAAACCGTTCAGAAGATGAAAGAACAAAGAATTCCCCTCGCTTCCGCTAAAAGAATCGATGGGAAACGACTATATGAATACGCTCACCAAAATATTGCGATTCAAACACCGAGCAAGCCGATTGAGATTTACGAACTGTTTTATTTAAATTCTCAAAATCCAACAATTGAATTTTTAACAAGAGTTTCCGCAGGGACTTATGTTCGAACAATCGGCGAAGATATCGCCTTACAATTGGGCACGATTGGGCATTTGGTCGCATTAAGAAGGGTTCGGGTTGGCGATTATAGCGTTGAACAAGCTAACAAAATAGAAAATATAAGTGAAAATAATCTTCAACCAATCGGCAAGATTTTATCTTTTTTGCCAAAAATAAGCGTTAATAGTTCATTGGCCAAAAAAATTCAAAATGGTTTGCCTTTACCGAGCTCTACATTAATGGCAAACGATGATAAAATATTATTAGTGGATGAGTCGAATCAGCCACTTGCTATATATCAAAAAGATGGCGATTTGTATCGATGTGTTAGAGGGCTTTGGTAGATGAAAATTATCTCGTTTAAATACAATGATGAAACGGTTTTGCCAAGCGGTGTTACGCTTTGCCTTGGTTATTTTGATGGCGTGCATCGTGGACATCAAAAATTAATTGAACAAGCTCAAAAATCCAATTGTCCAATCGCTGTTTTAACACTCGATAAGTCTCCGAAGGCTTTTTTGCTCGGCCGAAAAGAAATTAGTTTAACTTCGCTAAGCGATAAAGCTGAATATTTCGAAGATTTGGGAGTTAAATACCTCTTTGTCCTCGAATTTAACGAAGAAGTGTCAAAATTGTCCAAGGACCAATTTAAAGAATTTATTATTGATCGAATCAAACCAGGCCATATCTATGTTGGACAAGATTATCGCTTTGGTTTTCACCGAGAAGGCACCCCTGATTACTTGTCGCAATTTTATCCTCTCGATACAGTTGATTTAATCGAAGAAGACAATCATAAAATTTCTTCACATGAAATTGCTCTACTAATTAGCGATGGCCAAATCGCTTTAGCCAATAAACTTTTAGGTCATCCATATCGAATGAGTGGAACAGTTGTCAGCGGTTTTGGCAATGGAAGAAAAATGGATTTTCCAACCGCAAACATTGATTTAGATTATGACTATGTATTGCCGAAAGAAGGCGTTTATATATGCTTTGCATATATTGCTGGCAGAAAAAGAGCAGCGATTACTTCTATTAGTCGCCACCCAACCATTCACCTGCTCAATAAACCAATCATTGAATCTTTTATTTTAAATTTTAATGAATCGATATATGGTCGATTTATTTCAATCGAGTTTTTAGAATACATTCGACCTATTTATAAATTTGAAAGCGTTGAGGATTTAAAAAAACAAATCGCTCAAGATGAAGAAAAGGCAAAAAAATATTTACAAAGTAAATGTTAACATATACAATACAAACAGCGACTTTTCCTCAGAACAGCGATTCCCTAACGCTATTCCGGGGTTGAGTTAAGTTTAATGAAAGGGGAAAATAAAAAATGGCTCTTACAAAAGAGAAAAAAGCTGAATTAGTTAAACGCTTTGGTAAAACAGAAAAAGATACTGGTTCAATTGAAGTTCAAATTGCGCTTCTAACCGAACAAATCATTCGCCTTACCGAACACCTTAAAAATAATAAAAAAGATTCAGCTAGCAAAAGAGGTCTTCTCAAACTTGTTGGACAAAGACGTGGCCTTCTCGATTACCTCGCTAAGAACGATCGCGATGCTTACATTCGCTTAATCCAAGAACTCGGCTTGAGAAAATAAAAAATTCATAAAATGAAAAACAGGTAGAGCACACTAGTCTCTACCTTTTTCTTTACTTATAAAGTTAGTGAATATCCATTTGCCTAGTGATATAATGCACTTTGTTAGTATTTTAGAAAGAGAGAAAAGTAATGAAAAAAGTTTTCGAATTAGAATTCGAAGGAAAGAAAATAGTGGTTGAGACAGGCGAAATTGCTAAACAAGCCGATGGCGCTGTTCTCGTGCGTTTGAATGAAACTGCTGTTCTTTCTACAGCCTGTGCGTCTGACGAACCAAAAGAAGGTGATTTCTTCCCACTTACCGTGGCTTATGAAGAAAAACAATACGCAGTTGGTAAAATCCCAGGCTCGTTTTTAAGAAGAGAGGGTCGTGCTGGAGAACACGCAACTCTTACTGCTCGTCTTATCGATCGTCCGATTAGACCTATGTTCTCTGAAGGCTTTAGAAATGAAGTTCAAATTATCAACACTGTTATGAGCGTCGATCAAGATTGTACTCCTGAAATGAGCGCCATGCTTGGTTCTTCCTTAGCACTTGGTATTTCAGATATTCCTTTTGATGGACCGATTGCTGGTGTGTATGTCGGTCGCGTAGATGGAAAATTTGTTATTAATCCAACCGTGAGCGAAAGAGAAAAAAGCGATATCAATCTTGCTGTTGCAGGAACAAAAGATGCAATTAACATGGTGGAAGCCGGTGCTGACCAAGTCAGTGAAGATGATATGCTAGAGGCTTTAATGTTCGGCCACGAAGCGATTAAAAGACTTTGCGAATGGCAAGAAGAGATTATTAAAGAAATCGGTAAGCCAAAACGCCATATCGAATTATATAAATGTGATCCAGAAATTGAAAAAGATGTGACAGAGCGCGCTAAAGAGCGACTTTGCAAAGCCATTTCCATCTTTGATAAATTAGAAAGACAAGATGCCATCGATGCGATTGAAAATGAGATTATCGATGATTATGATACGCGTAAATATGAGGATGAAAAAGCGCATAGAACAGCTGTTTCAATGGTCAAAGAAACGCTTGAAAAACTTGTCGCAGCCGAAGTACGCCGCTTGATTACCGAAGAAAAGATTCGACCAGATGGACGAAAAGTGGATGAAATTCGTCCACTAGATGCTCAAGTTGATATTTTGCCACGTACGCACGGAAGTGCAATGTTCACAAGAGGTCAAACTCAAGTTATTTCGGTCACAACATTAGGTGCGATGAGTGATGAACAAATCATCGATAATTTAACCGATGAAGAATCTAAAAGATGGATGCATCACTATAATTTCCCACCTTTCTCTGTTGGCGAAGTGGGTCGACTAGGTTCACCTGGCAGAAGAGAAATTGGGCACGGCGCATTAGGTGAAAGAGCCTTATCTTATGTTATTCCTTCGGAAGAAGAATTCCCTTATACAATTCGTACAGTAGCGGAAGTTGTTGAAAGCAATGGTTCTTCGTCTCAAGCGAGTATTTGTGCATCGTGTATGTCCTTGATGGCGGCTGGCGTACCGATTAAAGCTATGGTGTCAGGCATTGCTATGGGTTTAATTAGTTCTGGTCCGCTTGATGGAAAACATCCTTATACTATTCTTACCGATATTCAAGGTCTTGAAGATCACTTTGGCGATATGGACTTCAAAGTGGCTGGAACTGAAAAAGGTATCACAGCTTTGCAAATGGATATCAAAATTAAAGGTGTCACCAAAGAAGTTTTACGTGAAGCATTAGCCCAAGCTCATGAAGCTCGTGCTAAGATTCGCGAAGTAATGACAACAGCTATTGCTGAGCCGAGATCAGATGTCTCTAAATATGCTCCAAAAATGGATACTTTCTTCATTGATCCAGATAAAATTAGAGATGTTATCGGCACGGGTGGCAAAGTTATCAATGATATTATTGCTCAATGCGACAATGTCAAAATTGACATTGAGGACAATGGCCAAGTGACAATATATCATATGGATAGAGACACAATTAACAAAGCCAAGAGCTTAATTGATGACATCGTTAGAGAAGCAAAGGTTGGCGAAGTTTTTGAAGGCGATGTGACTCGTGTTGAAGATTATGGAGCATTTGTTCATTTATTTGGCAATGTCGAAGGTTTGTGCCATGTATCTCGTTTGGGATGGGGTTATATCGACCGCGCAAGCGATGTTGTCAAAGTGGGCGATAAATTAAGAGTTCGCGTTATTGAAATCGATGACAAAGGCAAAGTCAAGGTTTCACATAAAGAATTTGAAGAGAAACCTCTTGATTATAAGGCGGAAGATAGTGGAGAAAGAATGTTCCACCAAAAAAAGCCTGATAATTCAATCAAAGGCCCAAGAAAATTCAAAAAATAAGTTAAACAAAATTAAAAAGGAAACAATGCATATGCATTGTTTTTTTACTTTGCATCATTTATATATTTTTCAAACATTTAACTGACTAAATTAAATTTAATATAATAAAGAAGATGGAATTTGATGTAATCATTATTGGCGGAGGGGTTGTTGGCGCCTTTTTAGCGCGCTCATTATCCCGGTATCAATTAAACATTGGTGTTTTAGAAAAAGAGAACGATGTCGGAAATGTGACAAGTTCTGCCAACAGTG
>CASEYK010000007.1 GCA_949292105.1 uncultured bacterium | reverse complement strand
TATGGTGGACCTGAAGGGGCTCGAACCCTCCACCTCGTCGTTGCGAACGACGCGCTCTTCCAGATGAGCTACAGGCCCAAATCAGTCTTTCATGCGAAAGACTTTTATTATCTTATTATAGATTAGAGAATAAATGCAATTAGTTGATGTGTTTTATTTTTCTTTTTCAATGTTATAAGCGCTTATATTAATTTCAGTTTCTTCCTTCTTAAATCCTGCGTGTGCGCCTATAAAGTTATGATGCTGACCATCGGCGTATTCCTTCGAAGCAAAAAGGCAGTAATTACTAATACTTAAAGCGACGTAGTCGCCGACAAATACATCGTAATAAGGATTTTTCTCGCCCGCTCCAAACAAATCGTAATCAAGTGTTTCTTGTCGAGTTAGAAGGAGAAAGTATTGACCATAATATCGATCAAACAGTTCTTCAAACCTCTTTTTGTTTTTTTCATCAACACACATTGACACAGTTCTAGCCTCAATCGATAGGGGGCGAGTTAGTAAAGAATATAAATCTTCATGGTCACATATATCAAAAAATTTAACATCGATTAAAGCATGATCGGCGATGGTTAAAAACAATGTGTCTGGATGCTCTTTGGTCACCTTTTCAACAAAAGCATTAATTTCTTTAATACATTCATGAACTTGCTCGCTTTCAACACCAAATTCATGAATTTCTTCATCCGGGCGATTCCAATAAAAATATAGAAAACAAGATTCTACACTATCAAGTTTTTGACCAATTATTTCATTTGCTTGTTCTAAACTAGTTGGACCATTTTCATAAACTGGAAAACATTTTACATCAAAGGTTGGAATACCGCGGCTACTAATCAATTCAAAAATGGTTTGGTATGGACAAAATTTAAACAACAAATTGTCTTGTTTTGGAGCGAGCATCACTCCATCGCTCTCTCTCTTATTTGTAAAAGATTGAACATTTGTTTTTAAATCTGGATGATATTGGAACCAGCCCATCCATCCGCTTTCTTTTGGAAATTTAGCAATTAAAAAACCAGTTGTTGAAGCCACAGTTGTCGGTGGATATGTCGCGTTAATTTTATGAACAAAATGGCTTCGCATAAAAGAATTTTCCGCTAAATGTTTTTCAATGACATATGTCCCTAATCCGTCAAAGAGCATGACTGCAACTTTTGGATGTCCTTCTAAAATCTTGTCAATGGCTGGAATGGTGTTATGAAAAGGAGTTACTCCAAAATGTTTTAAAATGGAATTAGATAAGTTAACAATTGTGTTTGTGTTATCTAATCTATTCATTTTGTTCGCCATCGGATTCACCCTCCACTTCTTCTTTTGCCTCAATTGCATCTAAATCATCAGCAGTGCTAATCGATTCAAAATGTGAATTAATGCGATTGACACGCTTATCCAATTTATTATTTCTTTCAGCGATAGTATCAATGCTCTTAGACAACTTGCTCCATTCTTCTGAGAACAAACGGAAATCTTTGCCAAGGCGGACTAATTGATTAGAAATTTCTTTGATATGTTTATTTCTTTGTACTTCAATTCTTACCATATTAATAGTTACTAAAATAGGACGAAGTGTGCTTGGAGAAGTCAAAATAACTCTTTTTTGCTGGGCTAATTCAATAATGTCTTCAAATTCTTGATGAATATAAGCAAAGACACCATCGTTAGGCACAAACATAATCGCTTCAGGAGCAGTCATACCATCAATAATGTATTTATCGCTAATATCGCGAATGTGCTTTTTGACATCTTCTTTAAAAGCTTTGCGATATTGATTTTTTTCTTCATCTTTGTCGCTCTCAAATATCTTGCGATAATCTTGAAATGGGAATTTAGAATCGATACAAATCATTTTATTTGGTTCAGGCATAAACACTACAGCATCCGCACGGACATCATTTCCGTCTCGCCCTTTTTTTAGAGTATATTGTTCTTCGTAGCAATGAGTGGCACCATTAAAAACGCTGTTGAGGATCATACCCAACTGGAATTCTCCATACTGTCCTCTAGTTTGATTGCCTTCTAATACGCTCTTAAGCGAGACAACATCTTTGGAAAGATTTTCAATATTTTTTTGTGCGTCGTCGATAGCTTGCAATCTCTCTCGCACTTGGGCCATCGTTTCGGTCGTGTTTTTAAAACCTTGTTCAAGTCTTTCATCCACTTTTTTATTGATATCTTTGAGCTTGTTATCCATTTGCAAATTAAGAGCATCGAATCGCTTATTTAAAGATTCTTGAATATTATTTTGGAATCTTTCTAGCTTGGCGTTATTTGTTTCGCTGTTTTTATTGTTCTCGGCAAGCAACTCTTTCATCTGCTTGCTCATGGACATTTCAATATCATTTTTGACACTGTCATTAATTTGCGATAATTTTGTTTCTAAAACGGCAAGTTGTTTTAAATTTTCAGTCGACATTTCATTATTTTCTTTTTTGTCTTTTTTAACTGACAAAAGAACAATCAGAACAACAAACGCAACAAGGGAAAGACTAGACACAATTAAAATGGCAAGTTCCATATGTTAACCTCCAGCAAAGATGTAATTATCATACCATATTTTTAGCGATATTTTCACTGATAAAAAGGGAAAGATGTCAAGACTGATAATCACCGATTATCTTTAATATAATGTGACTACAATATGAAAACTAGAGCGATTGTTGTCATCGATTTAAAAGCTTTTTATGCCAGCGTGGAATGTATTGATCGAGGGCTGGATCCTTTTTCTGTTCCGCTCGTCGTCGCCGATGTAGAAAGAGGTGAACACACTATCGTTTTGTCTGTCTCTCCATTTTTAAAAGAACAAGGCATACCCTCGAGATTAAGAGTTAATGAGCTACCAAAAAATCATCGATACATTTTTGCCAAACCAAGAATGGAAAGATACATTCAACGATCTAACGAAATTATTTCTATTTTTCTTCAATTCGTCAGCGAAAAAGATATTCACATTTATTCTATTGATGAGGCATTTATCGACTTGACATCTTATCTCGAGTACTACAAATTAAGTGCTTATGAATTGGTGACAAAAATATTGAATCAAATTAAAAATGAGACCGGATTAACAGCAACCGCTGGGATTGGTGACAATATGTTTTTAAGTAAAGTTGCTTTGGATGTATACGCCAAAAAAAGTCCAGATGGCATCGCTTCAATTTCTAAAGATGAAATAAAGACAAAATTATGGACTATTTCTCCTCTTCATAATGTATGGGGGATTGGTCAAAGGACGGAAACAAGATTGAATCTTATGAATATATATTCTCTTAAGGATTTGGCAAATACGCCAAAAGATATTTTAACATCTTGTTTTGGCATAATCGGCGAACAACTATATTGGCACGCTAACGGTGTTGATAATTCAGATTTAACTGAACCATATATTCCCTCAAATACTTCAATTGGAATTGGACAAGTCTTGCCAAAAGCATATTCAGTGTCGCAGTGTCGGCTCATCGTTAAAGAAATGTGCGAAGATTTGTTTTATCGATTATTTGGTGAATGTAAAAAAACAAAGTGTGTTCATCTTTATCTCGGCTTTGATAAGTCGGGCAGTAAAGCAAAACAATTATCTCTACCATTCGCTAGCGATGATTTAGAAGAGATAGCTAGCAATGTCTTATATCTTTTTGACACGCTTGCCAGTTCAAAACCGATTAGAAGAGTATCTATTTCGTTTTCTTGTCTTAGTGACAATATAAATATTGAACAACTAGAACTCTTTGTACCGATTGAGGAGAAAAGAAAAAAGAAGCAATTGTATTCCACTATTTTTCATATCCGCCAAAAGTATGGTGAAAATTCTTTATTAAAACTTTCTGCTTTACTTGAATATTCAACAGTAATCGAGAGGCATAATCAGATTGGAGGGCACCATCGATGAGCGAGAGAGGGATGAAAAAATGGGCACCTTTTAAATCTTTGAATGAGCAGCACTTCTCACAGAAAACACAAATTCAAAGAGAAAAGCCACTTCTACTCGACGAACAAAAAGATAAGATCAATTATTTTTTATCTCACCTCACTGATGATGTGTACGAAATTGTCGTTTTTCAAAATGGTGAAACTAGATATATTTATTCATCGATTGTTAAAGTTGACAAAGAAAACCACAAAATTAAGTTGGGAAATAGCGAAGTTTTAGACATTTTTTCACTTATTGATGTGAATATATCTTAATTTCGTTTTGTAATTAGTTGTATACTAAAAAAAGAAGGAGATTTTGTATGAAAGATCTAAACATGAGAAACAAATGGCTCCAGATTATCATCGGCATTTTGTTGTTAATCGCTGGCATCGTCGTGATTGTTGTACAAGCAGTTGGCGGTGATATTAACAAAGCCGTTAGTATTATGGTAGCTGTTTTGCTCTTTGCCATTGGGGCTTTGATTCTTTTGGTTGCACTTTTGACCGTTAGAAGTTATTTTAGCCCATCGTATGTTTATGGAGCATTGCTCATAGCTCTCGGGGTTGTCTTTTTGGTCAGCGGCACTTCCATCATCCAACAAGGTGTACCTGTCTTTTTAGGAACACTTTTAATCGCAGTTGGTGTCGTCGGCTTGGTAAAAGCTATTTTACTCTGTGTCTATAAAGCACCTGTTTTGTTCATCGTTTTATTTTTCGTCTTTGCCGCAGTGGCGATTACGCTCGGCATTTTAGCTCTTGTTTACAAGAGTGAAATTGTTGACATTGTATACTACTGTTTAGGCGCGCTAATTGCCGTTTATGGTATTGTGCAAATCGTCTATGGGGCAATGGCTATTTCTAGAAGAAAAAGATAAACTCTGCAACAAAGATGAAAAAAGACTTCCTAGCATTTGGAAGTCTTTTTCATTTTATTAACTTTTATCAATTTTTAATTTGGAACAACATTGATTAGAATGGCAACAAGGAAGAAAGCAATAGCTACGCAGAGTGTAAGAATTGAGATAACCTTTTCCGAGCCTCTTTCTTTTGTCTTAACGAAAACATTAAGTCCACCGCCGGTAATAGCACCAGAAGCACCTTCTGATTTACCGCCTTGAAGCAAACATAAAACAATGATGATGATAGCAATAGCCAAGAATATCCAATCGTACCACTGAAGCATCTACTTTACCTCTTTCTAAGTTGCTTATTTATAATATATTAAGTTTTCGATATAAAGCAAATAATTTTTAATTATTCAGTTTATCTCTTAACTCAATAATCATATCCCGAAGATCCGCGGCTCTTTCAAAATCAAAGTTTTTAGCGGCTTCTTTCATCTGCTTCTCTAAATCTTTGATATAAGCTTTAATTTCACTCATTGATCCATGCTTTGATACATCTTTTGCCTTACCAATATCGTTATCGGCATTGTGGATAGGCGGAGTAATGGGCTTGACAATAGTTCTTGGAACAATGCCGTTTTCTTCGTTATAAGCATTTTGAATGGCGCGGCGGCGATTTGTTTCATCGATAGCTGTTTTCATCGAATCAGTGATGTGGTCAGCATACATAATTACTTGTCCGTTAGCGTTTCTCGCCACTCGGCCAATAACTTGAATTAGTGATGAAGAACTTCGCAAAAAACCTTCTTTATCAGCATCGAGAATAACCATTAAAGATGCTTCAGGAATATCGAGTCCTTCTCTTAAAAGATTGATACCTACTAAAACATCATATTTTCCCTTTCGCAACTGATAAATAATTTCACTTCTTTCCAATGTTTTGGTTTCGTGGTGAAGATAAACAACTTTTATTCCTCTTTCCTTGAGATAAGATGTTAAATCTTCCGCCATGCGGACAGTAAGAGTAACAATGATAACTTTTTCGTTTCTTTCTACCCTTTTTTTAATCTCGTAAATGATATCTTCAATTTGTCCTTTAGTTTTTCGTACTTCTACTTTTGGATCGAGTAGACCAGTTGGACGAATGATTTGTTCAACAATCGGGCTATCGGTATTTTCCATTTCATATTTTGCTGGTGTGGCAGATGTACAAATAGTTTGAGGCATCAATTTCACGAACTCATCAAAATTCAAAGGTCGATTATCTAAAGCGGATGGAAGGCGAAAGCCATATTCAACTAGTGTTTCTTTGCGCGAACGATCGCCATTATACATTCCTCGCACTTGTGGAATGCTGACATGGCTCTCGTCAATGAACAAAAGAAAATCTTTAGGGAAATAATCGAAAAGGCAAAATGGTCTTTCGCCTGGTTTTCTTTTATCGATGTGGCGAGAATAGTTTTCAATTCCAGGACACATACCAAATTCAAGCATGCTCTCTATGTCGTAGTTAGTTCTTTGTGACAACCTTTCGGCTTCCAAATATTTTTCTTCACTTTTAAAATATGAAAGTCGTTCATCAAGTTCTTTTTTAATACTCTCACAAGCTTGTTGAATGCGGAGTCTCGTCGAAGCATGATCATATGCTGGAAAAATGGGGTAGGTTTGAAAAGTATGTTTTACTTCTTTAGAAAGCATATCAACTTCACAAATGCGTTCCACTTCTTCATCAAAAAATTCAATGCGAACAATAACATTTTTATAAGCGTTCATTGGAACGATTTCTACAACATCGCCTTGAGTACGGAAACTGCCAGGAGATAAATCTAAATTGTTGCGATGATATTGGGCATCAACAAGTTTATTTAAAAATGCTTTGCGATCTATTTGCTCTCCCACTCGAACTTCAAAGACAAGATTGCGGTATTCATCAGGATCAGTTAAACCATAGATAGAAGCAACCGACGCAACAATAATAGTATCTTTTCTCTCTAACACTGAATTAATGGCACTGGTGCGGAGCATCTCAATCTCTTCATTCATAACGACAGATTTATCAATATATGTATCAGTTTTAGGGAGATAAGCCTCTGGTTGATAAAAATCAAAATTAGATACAAAATATTCAACTCGATTATGAGGAAAAAGTTCTTTAAATTCAGAATAAAGTTGACCCGCTAAAGTTTTGTTATGGACGAGGACTAACGCAGGTTTTTGTACTCTTTCGATAATATTAGCCATCGTAAAAGTTTTACCAGTGCCGGTTGCGCCTAATAATATTTGCAAGCGCTTACCTTGATACAGACCATCGACTAATTTGTCAATTGCTTGAGGCTGATCACCGGTTGGTTTAAATGGCGAAATAATCTTAAATAAATGCTCATTTGTGTCCATAAAAACTTGCAAAACCTATTTCTTTTTTTCTTTTTTAACGATATGCACTTTTTTAAATCCTTCACCAAAAACAGCGTTTGTTTGGGTATAAGTAACAAATGCTTTTGGATCAGTTTTGGCAATAAAATTTTTAATCTTTTGAAATTGTGACTTATGAAAAACAATACGAAGAATAACGCGGTCTTCTTGTTGATAACCACCTTTAGCAGGAATAATAGTCGCGCCTCGCTGAAGCTCATCTTGAGCATATTTTGATATTTCTTCCCATTTATCTGAAATAATATCGACTTGATAAGATGTTTGACTACCAATATAGATATATTCAATCATTGCGGCGCATATAAATGCTGAGATGATACCGCATAAACCACTGATAAAATTATCGCGAATTAAAGTCATACCGAGAACAATGATAGTCGCATCAACTACAAAAGAAGTAATTGACTGCTTGATGTGAAGATATTTCTCAACAACGAAACATATGACATCCACTCCACCGCTTGATCCTCCACCGAGGAAAGTTAAAGCGACACCACTACCAGTTAAAACACCACCAAAAACTCCACATAGCATAATATTGCCAACAGTTGGAATTCCGCCATTCAAAGTACCAGCAACTAATTCTGATAGTTCAGTAAAATATTGAACACGCAAGAATAGAGAAACAAAAAGGGGATAAACAATTGATGATAACAATGTCTTGAGGGCAAAACTTTTACCGACAAAAATTAAGCCGACTAGCCATAACAGCCAAGTGAGAATTAATACAACGATATCAATTGATTGGAAGTTTGGATTAGCAAGAGCAACAAAGTATTGAACAATAAGACCAACGCCATACAATCCACCAGCAACAATATTTAACTCTGTGAAAAAAATAGTTGAAGCAAAAGCTACTAGTGCAGTTCCAATTAAAACCAAGAAATGTTTCATGAAAAAATTGAACCAATCTTTTTTACTCATGTTTTTAATTTTTGTCCACATCTGCTTTCGCCTCCTTTTGTAAATATGCGTAGAGGAAATTATCAATTTCACCATCCATCACACGATTTACATCCACTTCTTCATAATCGGTTCTATTATCTTTAACTAATGTATAAGGGCAAAAAACATAAGAGCGAATTTGTGAGCCCCATTCAATATTTTTTTTCTCACCGACGATGGAATTCAATTGTTCTGCTCTCTTCTCACTTTCCAGAAGATAAAGTTTTGACTTTAACATGTTCATTGCCATTTCTTTATTTTGAATCTGACTTCTCTCAACTTGGCAAGAAACAACAATACCAGTAGGAAGGTGAGTAATTCGAACGGCGGTTTCAACTTTATTGACATTTTGACCACCTGCACCGCCGCTACGATAAGTGTCAATTTTTAAATCAGCATCATTTATTTGAATGTTGATGGTATTGTCTTTAAACTCTGGTATAACATTAACGCTAGCGAACGAAGTGTGACGCCTTTTGTTTGCGTCAAAAGGAGAAATACGGACTAATCGATGAACACCTTTTTCCGATTTGAGTAGACCATAAGCATTATGTCCGCTAATTTTTATTGTCACAGATTTAATCCCAGCTTCTTCACCTGGTTCTAGTGAAATTAAGCTCATTTTGAAGCGATGCCTTTGTGCAAATAAAACATACATGCGATAGAGCATATCAGCCCAGTCTTGAGCTTCAGTGCCACCAGCGCCTGGATGAATTTCGATAATGGCGTTAAGCTGATCAAATTCACCTGTGAAAAGAATTTGAATCTGAAATTCTTTGGTTTTATTTTTCAATTGCTCAATTGATGTTTCAATCTCATCTAAAAGGCTTTCGTCTTCCAAATCTAGAAGTTCTTTAAGGTCATGAAAATCCTTTACAATTTCTTGATAAGTATTATAAATTTCTTTAAAATTGTTGACTTTTGCAATTATTTTCTGTGCATTTGCAGGGTTATTCCAAAAGTCTTCAGCATTAATTTGCTCGTCTAATGCATTAATTTCAGCACTTAACTTTTCGAGGTCAAAGTGAGGACCCGAGTTGAAGGATTACCTCTTCAACTGCACACAATTCTTGTTTCAATAGAATTATGTCTTTCATTATTTGTTCTCCTCAGGCTGAGATTTTGATTTATCTGAACCATTTTCATTAGCGTCAGCTGATGGCTGTTCTTCAGGTGCTCTTCTTTCAACACGGGCATTGACAAGATTGAGTACAGCATCGACAGCTGATAAATCTAAGCATTCTCTAAAAAGAGAATATCCTTCGTTGACATAGTCCTGAAGTGGATTCACATTAGCGTAACTGCGAAGATGAATACCTTCACGAAGTCGAGACATCGAGTCAATATGTTTTGTCCAGTTGCGGTCAATACAGCGAAGAATAATGTTTCTTTGAACTTCATCCACGGCTTCTTCTGGCCATTTTTTCTTTTGTGAGTTGTAATAATCGAGAATAACTAAACCTAAGTCTGGTCCACAATCTTCGACAGGAGACTCTTCATACAAATTTTTATTTAGAGAACCAGCCGGTAGAAAACGAGGCTCGACTTGTTTGACTAACAAATCGGCAGAAATTATGCCATCGTTACTACCGACAGGAACCGCCTTTTTAGCTAGGAACATCCCAGCTGTGTTGAAGATATCATCGACGATATCATCAATATTTTCACCTTTGATGATGCGGTCACGTCGATCATAAATGATTTGTCGTTGTTTAGCTAATACATCATCATATTCAAGAAGTGATTTTCGTGTATCAAAGTTTTGACCTTCAATGCGTTTTTGCGCACCAGTAATAATATTGGTCACCATTTTTGCTTCAAGGGCTTCTTCACCAAAATTTTTCTCAATGAAGTTGCGAATTCGATCAGCAGCAAAACGAACTAATAATGTGTCATCAAATGAAACATAGAATCGAGAAAATCCAGGGTCACCTTGACGCCCAGAACGGCCTCTTAACTGGTTATCAATTCTTCGAGACTCATGTCGTTCAGTTCCAAAAACACACAATCCTCCCAGTTGGCGAACTTCTTCATTAATTTTGATATCGGTCCCTCGACCAGCCATATTAGTGGCGAGGGTAATTGCACCTTTTTCACCTGCGCGAGCAATAATTTCCGCCTCACGAGCGTGGTTTTTCGCATTTAACATTTCGTGTGGCAAACCAGCTTCAGTCAAAAGGGCACTGATTTCTTCTGACGATTCAACAGAAACAGTACCAATCAAGATTGGTTGTCCTTTTTCATGCCTTTCTTTAACTTCCTTAATCAAAGCGCGAAGTTTTGGCCCTTTGTGAGCATATACATAGTCGAGAGCATCAACACGAATAACCGGTCGATTGGTCGGAATACAAACGACTCGCATATTATAAATTTTTCTAAATTCTTCTTCTTCCGTTTTAGCGGTTCCAGTCATACCTGCCATTTTTTTGAATAAGCGGAAGAAATTTTGATAAGTAATGGTAGCCATCGTAATCGTTTCTTGCTTAATTTCGACATTTTCTTTGGCTTGAACAGCTTGATGAAGACCATCGCTCCACTCTCTACCTGGCAAAACACGACCAGTGAATTGATCGATGATTTGAATTTGTCGTTCACTATCAACGAGATAATCCACATCTCTTGCCATAATATAATTAGCCCTTAGCGCATTATGAATTCTATGCACTAAATCAGCATATTGAGGATCGTAGAGATTTCTAATACCGAACATTCTTTCAGCCTTTGTATTGCCATCGTCTGTTAAATTGACTGTTTTGAGTTTGACATCAATAGCATAATCTTTATCTTTTTTAAGAGTTTTAACAAAGCGGTCTGCAACTGTATATTGAGCCGGAGATGCCTTTGCACCACCAGAAATAATTAAAGGAGTACGCGATTCATCAATTAAAATTGAGTCGGCTTCGTCGATGATACAAAAGTTTAATCCTCTCAACACTCTACCTTTCATATCAGTCGCCATATTGTCGCGAAGATAATCGAAACCAAGTTCTGAATTGGTTGTATATGTAATATCGCAAGCATGGGCTTCGCGTTTTTCTTCAACTGTCTTAGCACGCAAGTTTACACCGACAGTTAAGCCTAAGAATCGGTAAACTTGCCCCATCCATTCAGCATCACGGGAAGACAAATATTCGTTAACAGTAACAACATGGACGCCTTTTCCAGCAAGCGCATTTAAATAAACCGCCATTGTGGCTGTTAATGTTTTACCTTCGCCAGTTTTCATTTCAGCAACATCACCAGCATGTAGAACAAGCGAACCGATGATTTGAACTTTGTATGGAAATTCGCCTAAAGTACGCTTGGCTGCTTCTCTTGCTACAGCAAAAGCTTCGTATTTAATATCATCCAAAGTTTTGCCATTGGCGAGAAGATCTTTAAAATATTGGGTTTTTGCTTTTAATTCATCATCAGAAAGCGAACGCATTTGCTCTTCAAAAGCAATGACTTTATTTGCTTCTTTTTCGTATTTTTTTAACATTCTTTTATCAAAAAAGCCCATTTTTTATCCTTACACAATTAATTGTGTTTATCCTTTCTGCAAAACTTAATATGCTCTAATATCATAACACTCGCTAAATATGCTGTCTAATACTTATTTATAAGCATTAATCATCTCTTTTATTGACTTTGTAAACGACTAATATCTTAATTTTCTTCGGATGATATTCTTTTAAAAGACGAATGATGTTTCGAAGTGTTTCTCCACTTGTCATTACATCATCGACAATTAAAACGCGTTTATTAGTTATTTTTTCACCATCGACGACTTTAAATCGACCATTAATATTTTTTCTTTCATGAATATTGAGCGAAGATTGTTTAATACGCTGTATTTTTTCGACACACTTTATCATTTTGAGCGGCAAATTTTTAAAAATCTCAACAACATGATTAAATTCCCTTTCCTCATCATCAAGTGGATGGCTAGGAACAGGAACAATATAATAATTTAGAAATCGAAGAAAAAGATAACTACGGAAACGATTGAGAAAAATCGTGTTGAGTTCATAATCGAAACATCCCTTGTAACGATAGAGTAAATTTTGACCAAATTCATCGTATTCATATATGTTTAAGGCTTGATAACCGTCTAAATCAAATTGAGAAAAACGCGGTTTAAACTGAGCAAAACATTTATCACATAAAGCAACGCGATTAAAAAGACTATGAGCGCTAAATTCATTGACAGGCGAAAAACAAATTTTACACAGATGTGTTCTTTTCATTTATAACTCGGATTGCCTCTTTGATTTCACTGTTTACTTCGTCTGTGATAAATAGTACTTCTCCTTCAGGCGCAGATGCCTTTCTACCAACTCTTCCGGCGATTTGAATCAACGATGAAAAATCAAAAAGAGGATGATTAGCTAAGAAAACAATAACTTGTAAATTTTCAACCGTCACACCTCTTTCTAAAACATGAGTTGTAACTAAATACTTATATTTTTTGTTTTTAAATCCGCTAATAATATCGTTTCTCGTCTTTCTTTTCGAATGAACATATTCACCTCCTTTGAGAAAAATGCTTAAGCGTTTAAAAACTATCTCACATATTTCAATGGTTGGGCAAAATATAAAGCATGGTTTGCCTGATTTTACATATCGCCTTAGAAAAAAGAGCAAAAATAAAGTTTGGAAACATTTTTTTACAATTATTACTCGAGGAACCGGTAATAAGTGTTTATGAAATCTTTCGTTAAGGCTAACAATTTCGAATTTCTTATCTTGAAAATAAGAATTGCTGTGTGTGAAATAAGTAGCGCTTAGCAAAACAAAAAAACCCCTTAGCGATCGTTTAAAGTGTGCATACAAAACATCATTATTCTTAAATGGAAATGCATCGACTTCGTCAATAATAAGTAGATCAAAGTAATTCTTGTATCGGTAAAGTTGATGAGTTGTTAAGCAAATGATATCTCCATATATTTGTTCATGATGGCTACCATAGACCGCAACAATTTTTATGCCTTTAAAAATTTGTACCAAGCGGTTATATATCTCAATAACTACATCTCTTCGAGGAATGGCAAAACCTACACTGCCACCAGAATTGATTACATATTTAATCAGTTCTAAAACAATTTCAGTTTTACCAGAACCACATACAGCATTAACAAAAGTATTTATTTGATTTTTGTAGTTTAAAATTAATGTATTTGACAATTCTTTTTGTTTTTCGCTCAATTCATACGATAAAAAATAATCACATTTAGGCTTAGTGTTTGAAAATTTTGCATCAAAAATGTTTTTGCTATTTTCTTTAAATTGAAGACAAGCTCGACAATAAGGTTGTCCATTTAAAAATCCAACTTTTTCTAAATCGGTATTGCCACACTTTGAACATTTAAAACTATCCATAATAATGAATAGTCAAAAATTATCTACTTTGTCACACTTTTATCTTTTTATTAATGAGCATAACAGAATAGAAAACAAGAATAACCGCCAGACCAGAATCGGCTAGAACAGCTACCCACATCGGAAGATTGACAAACGGTAATAACGCTATAACCATAAGGCTAAATTTGACGACGAGAGCGACGACAATATCAACAATTGAACGAGTTCTAGTCAATCTTGCAATCTGTTTAACTTCAACTATTTTTATTGGATCATCGTTCATGATTACAACATCAGCGTTTTCGACAGCAGCATCGCTGCCAACTGCGCCCATGGCAAAACCAACATCAGCCATAATGATACTGGGAGAGTCATTAACACCATCACCAACAAAACCGACTGCGTGTTTCGAATTATGAATAATATTTTCAAGATAATTTATCTTTTCTTGAGGCAATAAATTTGAATGAAATTCTTTAATGTTGAGTAGGTTAGCAGTTCGGCGAACGCTAGACTCTTTTCCGCCCGACAAAATAACACTATTAATTCCATCTGCTGAAAGACAATTGACCATCTGAGCAGAATTAGATTTAATCGTATCGTCTAAGATAATAAATCCACAGTAGTTTTCATCGATTGCCAAATAAATTATTGTTCCATCTTCACTACAAGATTTAAAACTTATTTTCTCTCGTTCCATAAGTTTTTCGTTACCAATAACAACAGAATGATTTCGATATTGGAATTTCAGTCCATATCCACTAATTTCTTCAAATTTATAGACTTTTTGATGGGTTATTGACAGATTATACAGTGTTTTTATTGCTTGCCCGATAGGATGCGACGACAATGATTCACCAACAAAAAGATATTCACGCATATCATCTAGAGAGAGATTGATTGGTTCTTCTTTGACAATGGAAAATTGTCCAGTTGTCAGCGTGCCTGTTTTATCAAACACCATTGTCTTAATATCGTTAATTTTGTCTAAATAATTGCTGCCTTTAACAACAATTCCTTTTTTGCTGGCTAGAGCAATCCCAGTAAAAAAGCTCAATGGTACAGAAATGACAATTGCACAAGGACAAGATATAACAAGGAAGGTTAAAGCAATATGTATATAATTTGACCAAGTATTCCACTGCCATGCGTTGCCAATTATTCCTAATATAGCAGGCGGAATAATAGCGATAAGAAGCGCCACTAAACAGACGATTGGTGTGTAAACCTTGGCAAATTTACTAACAAAAGCATCTGCTTTGGACTTCTTTTGCGAGCTATCGAGAACAAGACTAAGAATTTTACTTGTTGTTGAATCTTCATATGTTGAAACGGCTTCAATTGATATGGCTTTTTGTTTAATAATTGAACCGCTATAAACAATCTCGCCTTCCATGACAGTTCTTGGCGCAAATTCACCCGTTATACTTGACTCATCAACGATGCAAGATTCATCAATAAGTTTTCCATCTACAGGAGCAATTTCGCCTACTTTTATTAAAATTCGATCATTAATTTTAATTTGACCAACATTTATTGTTTTTATTTTATCATCAACAATAATCGTAGCTACTTTTGGCCGCGTATCGATGGCGTCAACAATAATATTTTTTGATTTATTGACAGAAATATGTTCAAACATTTCACCAATTTGTGATAATAAAATAACAAGAATTCCTTCAGGAAATTCGCCGATGGCAAATGCTCCGATTGAAGCAACGACCATCAATGTATTTTCATTAAAAATATATTTTGGTTTTAAGAGATTTTTTAAAAATTTTAAAAGATAATCGTAGGATATGATTAAGTATGATGCTAAATAAAGCGCTAGCATCAACCACCACTGCCACGAATAATTCTTTTCAACGATTCTCTGTACAAAGAAAAAAGTTATTATCAATATGAGAACGCTAAAAATTGAACGGATAATCAAAGCGATGATATGATTATCAATAATTTTATTCTTCTGTGAAGTAATAAATTGATATGGCTCTATAACAATGTCATCATCTTCAATCTTGCGTATTTCTTTTTTAAGTTGTTCGATGCTAAATGGGCTATTTCGATAAACAACGACCATTTTATTATTGATATAGTCGATGCGTGCGCTTTTTATTTCTTTAAGAGAATTAAGGTGTTGTTCGACATTCAAAGCACAATTAGCACAATCAAAACCACTGATGTTATACGAAACTTTTTTCATATTTATTTCTTTTCTAAAACATGCTCATACGCAACATCAATCAATAATTTGACATGATCATCATCAAGGGAATAATAAACAAAATTCTTGTCTTTGCGAAAAGTTACTAATTTAGCTTTTTTTAAAATACGAAGTTGATGAGACACTAAAGACTGTGATGCCTCGATTTCTTCATAAATGTCTTTCACACATTTTTCGCCCTTTAAAAGAGAAAATAGGATTTTTAATCTCGTTTCATCCGCTGCTATTGACAATAGATGTGACATATCCGTAATAACTTGATTATTAATTATAGCTTTCTTCATACCAACTCCATGAATACGCATTCATATTCTACCACTATTATATGAACAATCATTCATGTTGTAAAGATAAAAAAAGAAGATGTTACTCTTCTAATTTTTTGATGAGATCAACGCGAACAGCATGCTTACCGCCTAAAAATGGGGTACTTATAAAAATATCAACGCGGCGAAGAACACTTTCAAGATCCATAAAATCTTCACCAAAAGAAATAACATTTGCATTATTATGTTCGCGCATTAAACGGGCAACATCATCATTATAGGCAATGCCACATCTAATTCCTTTAATTTTATTAGCAACAATGCTCACCCCTTCTCCGGATGAACAAACAACAATGCCTAAATCTGCTTCTTTAGCAGCAACGGCTTTTGCTGCTTCGGCGGCAAATAAAGGATAATGGCAAGATTCCTTTGAATTTGTTCCAAAATCGAGCGTTTCATGTCCTAATTCTTTTAAGTGTTGGATAATTGCGTTTTTATAATCGACACCGCGGTGGTCACAAGCAATAGCAATTTTCATTTGTTAAACTCCTTTAATAATTCCTCGAAAGGGATACCGCCCTCTCTTACTAATTTAATATTATCACATGATAAATCGATTATTGTTGAAGGTTTTTGCATACCTGAATCGGCTTTAACAATGTAATCGATTTCATTTCCAAAAACATTTTCGACTTCTTTGTATGTCAAGCAAGGTGGCTCACCAGATTTGTTAGCACTTGGAACTAATAGAGGCTTACCATTATACTTTAAAATGTCTTGGCAAATTTGATGATTTGGCACTCTTATGCCGATAACTCCAGTGTCATGATGCACATAGCCAGGAACATGATTATTAACTCTAACTAGTATAGTTAAAGGGCCAGGCATAAAACGAGTAACAATCCGCTTCGTTTTTTCGCTGATAAAAGCATATTTTTCAAGATCATTTTTATCCGCTAGAAGAAGCGTGTATGGCTTATCGGATGGGCGGCGCTTAATAATATTAAGTTTAGTATATGCTTCAAAATCATCATAATTAACGCCTAAACCCATGACTGTTTCTGTCGGAAAAGCAATTACACCATGACATGACAATATTTCTTTAATTTTTGCTAAATCCATAACTCTACCCATTCATTATAATAAAAAGAAAACGCGTCTTATTATATAAATCTTTCTCAAAATAAAATTGTGAATTAGGAAGCAAAATATTGACCAAACTAGTTAGACATTCTTCCATAGTTTCACCAATTTCAAAACAAAAAAGCGTTGGATTTTTTTGATGAAGAAATCTTTTGATTATATTTTGATAATATTTTTCGCAAGGCTGAGCTATAAGAGCTTGTTTTGGTTCATATTGGAAAACTTGTTGATCGATTTCTGATTCGTTCTCAATGTAAGGGGGATTTGAAATAATAACATCAAATGAATAGTTGAAATGAGTATCATCATCTAAAATATCCATCATTTTTAATTGGACTTTTCCATTTGTATTAAACTTGGCGACTTTCAAAGCGCTCTCACTGACATCAATACCGACTACATCCGCATCTGTAAATGTTCTTTTTAAACTATCAGCAATAACGCCGCTCCCCGTTCCAATATCTATAATTTTTAATTTATTTGAACCTTTGAAAATATGCTTAATCAAATCTATGCTTTTGATAACCAACTCCTCTGTCTCTGGACGAGGTATTAAAACATCTTGATTAACATAATAATTTTTACTAAAAAAGTGCGCTCTTCCTGTTAAATATTGAATAGGAAATCCATCGCACAATTGTTTAATAAAACGATCAATTTTATTTGAATTTTGAACCTCGTCATCGAAATGAGCAAAAAGAGCTAAATCATTTTCAAAATTGTTAAGATACAATAACAAATTTTTGATAACTCGTTCATTCAAAAAACGATTATTTTTTTTTAATAAAAGAAAATAAAGCTGTCGATTTGTCATTCTTGAGACGCCATTTTTTGTTGTTGATCATAATGGATAAGAGCTTCAATGATTTCATCTAATTCGCCTTCCATAACACGATCGAGTTTTTGAACACTTAGTCCTATACGATGGTCAGTCACCCGATTTTGAGGATAGTTATAGGTACGAATTTTTTCACTTCGCTCACCAGTTCCAACTTTCAACCTACGTTCATTACCTATTTCTTCTTGTTGCTTTTCAAGCAAATTAGAATATATTTTTGCTCGTAGCATTTGCATTGCTAATTCTTTATTTTGAATTTGAGATTTTTCTGTTTGACACGCTACAACGGTGCCGGTTGGGATATGAGTAATACGAACAGCTGATTCGGTTTTATTAACATTTTGCCCACCTGCTCCTTGGCTATGGTAAGTGTCAATTTGTAAATCGGCAGGATTAATCTGAATATCGATTTCTTCTGCTTCTGGCATCACTAAAACAGTCGCGGTCGAAGTGTGAATACGGCCACTTGCCTCTGTCTTTGGAACGCGTTGAACGCGATGAGCACCACTTTCAAATTTTAATTTAGAATAAACTGAATTTCCCTTAATCATAAACGAAACCTGCGCAAAACCGCCTGCTTCTGATGGATTTTCATCTAAAATTTGAATTTTCCAGTTTTGAGATTCGGCATATCTGGTATACATTCTAAATAAGTCACCGGCAAAAATGTTAGCTTCATCGCCACCGGCCGCACCACGAATTTCAACAATAATATTTTTATCATCATTTGGATCTTTTTCGACAAGGAGCAACTCTAATTCTTTAATTAAATCTTCTTCTTTTTTAGTCAGCTCTTTATATTCGGCTTTTCCCATTTCTTTTATTTCTGGATCGGCATCATTAGTCATCTCAAGAGCTTGTTCTTTGTCGCTGATAATTTTTTTATAAATCAAAAATTTTTCAACTTGTGGAGCAATAATTGCTCTTTCTTTTGAAATGTCACGAAATTTATTTCGATCGGATAAAACAGAGTTATCTAAAAGCAATTCATCGATTTCTTTTAACCTATTTTCTGCGGATTCAAGTCGTCGAAACATATTGTCTTCCATGATAAAACTACCTCCGTTTTGCTTATGTATGATAGCATAAAGCAGAATTAAACAAAAGACAGTTTTTTTGTCTTGTTAAATTATTATTAATTTATTCTCTTTCATATCTATTTTTTGTATAATCTATCTAGGTATTATTTTATGGCATATAAAGCACTCTATCGAACTTATCGTCCATCAACCTTTGACGAAGTTGCTGGGCAAACACATATCGTCAAAACTATCAAGAATGCTCTTGCGACAGGAAAAATAGCTCATGCTTATCTTTTCGCTGGACCGCGTGGCACAGGTAAAACTACGATGGCCAAACTCTTGGCTAAAGCTCTAAATTGTGATGAGGGTGTTGGACATCAATGCAATGAATGTCAAAACTGTATTGCAATTAACGAAGGCACTCATCCTGATGTTATTGAAATTGACGCCGCGAGCAATAATGGAGTTGATGAAGTTCGTGATTTAATCGAAAAGGTTAAATATGGCACCATTTTAGGTCGATACAAAGTCTATATTGTTGATGAAGTACACATGATGACTGCTGGTGCTTTCAACGCGCTATTAAAAACGCTTGAAGAACCTCCAGAACATGTTGTTTTTATTCTTGCCACAACTGAACCACATAAAATTCTGCCTACCATTCTTTCTCGCTGCCAAAGATATGATTTTTCAAAACTATCTTCTCAAGAAATCAGTGAGCGTCTTAAAGAAGTCTTAAAAAGAGAGCGCGTCGAATACAATGAAGAGGCAGTTAATTTAATTACTTCGCTCAGCGATGGAGGAATGAGAGATGCACTCTCTATCCTCGATCAAGTTTTAGCGTACTCATCAAACCAATTAAAAGTCGAGGATATCCTTGATATCTTTGCTTTAGAATCAAAAGAAGAAAAAATTTCACTTCTCATATCAATTGTTGAAAACAATGTTGGGGATGTCTTAAATCGACTCCATACCTATATTTCTAAAGGAAGCGATATCAAGCGTCTAACCGAAGACTTACTAAATATACTAAAAGATATTTTGATTTATCAAAATACTGGTTTTGTCGACCAACTTGAGATTTTAAATGCGCAGGATGTTAGGCAATTAGCCAAAATGATAAAGAGCAAAAAAATATTAGAGATGATCGATGCTTTAATGGGGGCGATTAAAGATTACAAAACAGTGTCCTCGATTTCATCCTTATTCGAAATTTGCTTATTAAAACTTTGTTCTCTTTCTGATACACCTATTAAGAGTAAAGATGAAGATACACCAACTCAACAAAATAAAAATGAGCAATCAGTTGTGGGAGAAAAAGCAACTGTGGTTAATAAACCAATAGAAACACAATTAAAAGAAGAAGCTCCAGTCAATGAGACAAAGGAAATGCTTAACAAGGAAAAACCAAAATCAAAACCCATTAGTCAGCCATCTCTTTTTGATGAGCCTCAAGAAAAAATCGAACCGATAACTCAGCCTGTTTTAGGTGGCGAACTGGTTTTATTGAAAGATGTAGAGCAAGAAGATAGTTTCCACATTGAAAAAGAGATGCTTGTCAATATCATGGTCGTTTCCAAAAAAGATTTAAAAAATGAAATGCTCGCTACTTGGTCAAACATAAAAAAATTAATTGGGCATCCAAAAATTGGCAAAGCTGCCACTCTTCTTGCTGATGGACGACCATTAGTCGTTTCAAAGAAAATATTAATACTCGAATATCAATCGCCAACTTTGGCTGAAAAAGTCAATTTAAAAAATAATCAAGGCGATTTACAGGATGTTATCTTCAACATCTTTAAAAAGAGAATGTTTGTATACGCTCTTTCAAGAAAAGAATCAATCGCCTTCCAAGGATTATATATGAATTTATTACAGCTCAACAAACTTCCTAAAGAAGACAAAATTAAAATAGAATTTGTAGGAGATTAAAACTATGAACATGCAACAAATGATGATTCAAGCACAAAAATTGCAAAGAGAATTAAAAAAGGCTAAAGATGAACTAGCCGCCAAAGAATTTACAACGACTGTTGGTGGAGCAGTAACCATTACAATGAAAGGTAGCGGGGAATTAATCAAAGTTAGCATCAACGATGATGCTTTTGAAAAAGACAATAAAGAAATGGTTGAAGAGATGATTGCGATGGCAGTTAACGAATTGAGCGAAAAAATTAAAAAAGCCCAATCGCAAATCGAAGAATCAATCACTGGAAGAGCAGGAGGTTTTGGCTTTTAATGTACCAATTAAAAGCAATCGAAAGAGCGATTGAAGAAATATCTAAATTACCATCGATTGGTAAAAAAAGCGCTGAGCGTTTAGTCTACGCTCTTTTAGACATGAAAGAAGAAGAAATTAATGATTTGCTTTCTTCAATCGATGATTTACATAAGCTTATTCACATTTGTCCAATATGTGGAAATTTAAGCGAAAGTGAATTATGCCCTATTTGTCAGAATAAAGAAAGAAATCAAGAACAAATTATGGTTGTTTCCTACCCTAAAGATATTATCGCAATGGAAAAAAGCGGTGAATATCACGGTTTATACCATGTTTTAGGTGGCGTTATCGCCCCTTCAAAGGGAATAGGGATAGAAAATTTAAATATCAATTCTTTGACCCAAAGAATAGAAAACGGTGGGGTAAAAGAAATAATTATCGCTACTAATCCAACTGTCGAAGGTGAGACTACTGGTTTATATCTAGCCAAAGTTTTATCGTCCTATGATGTTGAGATTACACGCCTTGCTTACGGATTACAAATCGGTGGTAGCCTTGATTATGCCGATGCTTTAACGCTCGCTCGAGCACTCGAAGGAAGAACAAAATTATAAGGAGGTTTTATTATGTTTATCACATTAGAAGGCCCTGAAGGTTCTGGTAAAACCAGCGCTGTTAAATACGCTGTTGAACAATTAGAAAAAATGGGATATCAAATTGTTCAGACAAGAGAACCGGGTGGAACGCCGATTGCTGAGCAAATTCGTAATGTCATTTTAGATAAAAACAATAAAGCCATGGATCCAAGAACCGAAGCTCTTTTATACGCAGCGAGTCGTCGCCAACACCTGGTTGAAAAAGTATGGCCGAGCTTAAAAGAAGGCAAAATTGTCATATGCGACCGCTTTTTAGATTCTTCTCTTGCCTATCAAGGCGGAGCTAGAGGGCTGGGGATTGATGAGGTTTTGCAAATCAACCTATTTGCAACAGAAAATACATGGCCGGATTTAACTCTGCTTTTTGATTTAGATCCCGAGATCGGTTTAGCGCGAATAGAAGCTAATTCGATGCGCGAGGTCAATCGACTCGACTTAGAAAATATTAAATTTCATCGTTTAGTTCGCAATACTTTTTTAGACTTAGCCAATCGCTATCCAAATCGTTTTGTGATAATTGATGCTTCTAAATCGCGAAAAGAAGTCGGAGAAGAAACTTTGAAAGTAATTTTAGATCGATTATGCAAGTCGAACAGTATTTAAAACAATATCAGCCTATTTTATATAAAACATTTTATTCTTCTTTAAAGAATAATACTCTTTCGCATGCATATTTAATTGCTGGGCAACACGGAACTCCTCTTCTTGAGGTTGCTAAATTTCTAGCTAAAAGCATTCTATGTGATGATCCTACGCCTTTTGCTTGTAATTCCTGTATTACCTGCATTCGCATAGATAGCGAAAATTATCCTGATTTTGTTGTCTACGATGGGCAAAAATCGACGATTAAAAAAGATGCTGTCTATTCAATTGAAACTCAGTTTGAAAAAACAGCGCTTGAGAAAAAA
Source organism: uncultured bacterium (assembly GCA_949292105.1). Taxonomy (GTDB): domain Bacteria; phylum Bacillota_I; class Bacilli_A; order RFN20; family CAG-826; genus CASEYK01. Next base: position 70,962 of record CASEYK010000007.1, on the reverse strand, counting down.
GGTATTAGAGTTTATATCTTACACTTGGTTGAAAATATGACAATTGAAGCAATTAACGCTATTTTAAAATTTTTAGAAGAACCTCAGCCAAACATATATGCTTTTTTAACAACTAATAACGAAAATAATTGTTTGCCTACAATCATCAGCCGCTGTCAATTATTGCATCTTAAACCCGTACCTCAAATCGAAGTAATCAACAAGGCGATTGATTTAGGAGTTTTCAAGGAAGATGCTGAACTATTATCTGGTTTTTATAACGATGCTGAACTATTAAAAGAAACTCTCGATAATAAAGAAAGCAAAGAAGATTACATAGAAGCAAAAGAATCGCTATTACAACTTTTAGACGCATTAAAACAAGACCGAAGAAAAGCTATTTATATTATGCAAAAAGAAATTGAGCCATCTTTAAAAAACAAAGAAGCAACCCGTTATTTTCTAGATATGTTGCTCTTCGTTTTTCATGATGTTTTAAATAAAACAAACGGAAAAGATATTGTCCTCACTAGTTATGATACAATAATTAGCGAACTAGCGTCGCATTTGCATGAAGTTGATGCCTCGCTATTACAAATACTTAAAGCGAGAACATCATTGAATAATAATGTCAATATCCCTCTTTTGCTCGACAATTTAATTTTATCGATTAGTAAGGAGAACGAAAATTATGAATAACGTAGATGAAAATACAGAATATACCAACGACAACTTCACGCATTTTGTAGGAGTGAAGTTTCATCATGGATTGCGCTCTTATTTCTTTGGTTTAAAAGACATTGAACTTAATTTAGATGACCAAGTTGTCGTTGAGACAGTTCGTGGATTAGAGATTGGTTTAATTACAATTGCCCCCATCGCCATCGAGAAATATAAAAGCGAGTTGGGCTTAAAACCAGTCTTACGCAAAGCTGATGAACGCGATTTAAAACAATTTGAAAATAATTTAAAAGATGCGAAATTTGCCCTTCAAATTTGCGAAAACGAAGTTTCAAATTTGAAATTAGATATGAGGCTAATCAGCTGTGAATATACTTTGGATAAAACTAAAGTAATTTTTTCATATCTCGCTGACGAGAGAGTTGATTTTAGAGAATTATTAAAAGTTTTAGCCAGTCGCCTTCACGCTCGTATTGAATTGCGACAAATTGGTGCGAGAGACAAAGCTAAAGCTGTGGGTGGATTAGGAGTTTGCGGCCTGCCTCTTTGCTGTTCAACTTTTTTAAATGAATTTGACGGCATTTCAATCAATCGAGCAAAAAACCAAATGTTAACTATTAATATTCCTAAACTCAGCGGCCAATGCGGTAAATTATTCTGCTGTCTTAAATACGAAGATGATACATATTCTGATTTAAAACAAAGTTTTCCTGAACTAGGTAAAAAAGTTTTCATCGACAAACAAGAGTTCACTGTCAGTTCAATCAATGTTATTTCAAAGATGGTTGAAATCCGAAACGATGAAACAATTCAAAACATTTCTCTTGAAGAATTTTATCGCCAAGTCCGTGGCAAAAAGCAATGAAAGATACAAATGAGACGAAATAAGAATTTCAATTCCCAGCCTTTGCTCTATTTAATTTCCACCCCAATCGGAAATTTAGAAGAATTTTCTCCGCGAGCAAAAAGAATTATCTCTGAAGCTGATGTTGTCGCTTGCGAAGATACGCGAGTGAGTAGAAAATTATTGTCTATTTTTGGTATTAAGCCTCAACAACTGATTTCATTAGAAAAGCACAAAGAATTAACTAAGTCAAATCAACTCGTTGATTTAATCTTAAAAGAGAAGAAAAAAGTCGTTTATATGTCTGATGCTGGCTATCCAGCCATTTCTGATCCTGGACAAATTTTAGTTAAACAGTGCCTAGACAACGGCATTAATGTATCTGTTGTGTCTGGACCTTGTGCGTTAATCAACGCTCTTTCTTGCAGCGGTTTAGATTCATCGCATTTTTTGTTTTATGGATTTTTAAACGCAAAAGAATCAGCAAGAATCAAACAACTTCAAGAGATAAAAACACTGCCGTACACATTAATTTTTTATGAAGCCCCACATCGCATTGTTCAAACAATTAACAATATAAATTCGGTCCTTGGAAATCGCGAAATGGTCATCGCAAGAGAATTAACAAAGATTAATGAAGAATTTATTTTTGGCACCGCCCAAGAACTAGCCACAATCGATGAAACAACATTAAAAGGCGAAATGGTCATCATCGTTGATGGGTTTAAACAAGGGAGAGAGAAAATACAAATTGATGAAGAAGGAATTGCTTCTCAACTCAAAGAATGTTTAAAGAAGAAAATGAGCAAAAAAGATGCTGTTGAGTTTGTGAGCAAGACACTAAATATTAACAAGAAAATTGTTTATAAATTGATGAATAATCTTGATTGATTTGCTAATTAATTTTCGTTCTGAAATTGATTATATTTTTTGATGTCGTTTTTAATGAGAAAAGCGGCAGCGATATAGTAATAACTGACAAATGAAGTAAAGAAAATAAACATACCACCGATGGAAATATATGAGCCTAATTCAAGATAGGGTGTGTAATATTCCATGACATACTGGCAATCGCCTTCCTCTGACAAGAAACCGACAAACCCGCCTTGTGATAAATATGTTTTTAATTCTTTCTTATTCCCTTCTGCGTCGGTGCAAAAAACACGCCAGCCATCATCGAATGCAATTTGTGTAACAATAAATCTTTGCTTCTCAAAATTTGTTGTAAAAGTAAATTTATTTGTAGAATATTCAATATTTTCGATTGGGAATTGCATTAAATTTGAAATTTTATCATTGTAATATGTTGAATATGTTTCATAGTACAAAGTGTAAGTATTAATACCATAATATCGAGGAACAATCATAACCGCTTTCACTTGAGGAGCGGCTTTTATAAGCGCGCCATTTTCTTTAATTGGTCGTGAATATAGACCGCGCATACTTTTTTGCGTCGAAGTTGTTTTATCGTCATTATGATTATCGTAAGTAATAATGTGATAATTTTCATCAAGTAAATATGCATTAATTTTATGTGAATTTCGAAAACTAGAATTGAGATAGAAAATAACACCATTCTCATCGTAAGGAAAATTTTGACCATCTTGGCGTGCGATGAATACAACGCACTTGCCACCACCGTCAGCACCCGGATACTCAATAGGCTCTTCATTTTTAAGATAAAGAGCAAGTTCATCAATTGGCATCGTCGAAGCGCTTTGCGGGGTGCTAAAATAATATCTAACATATTCAGAAGAAGTCCCTTGCGCATAATTAGCCACCGGTAACTGCGTGTAGCTAGCTTTAGAAGAGAAGGTATTATAGACTTCTTCTTCGACTATGTCTCCTCCACTCATTTCAATTAGTTCATTAACATCTTCATAATCTAAAATGCCATATTTTAAGTACATATCCTCATTTCTGAGCGTATATGTCGAACCACTGGTTAAAGAATAATTTGGATTATCAGCGGAATTATAAGCGACAATTTTATCGTAAGAAAAAGCAAAATCAATAAAATTACTATTTTTAAAAACATAGTAATAATCGCTAGGATATTGGTCTGACACATCTTCAAAATCGAGAGGCACATTGACCATGATATCGGCTACTTCATCTGTCGGTATGTCGCTTTTTTCAACAAAGTAATATTTAACGCCTAGGAATGTATCGAGATTTTGTCTTTTTTCAACATAAGAGCCACTCCAGCCACCTAAGTTTTGAGTCATGCGTGACCAATTGAGAAAATTGGAAAGATTAAAATTGTAAATAGAATGGAAAAAAGAAGTTCCATTGTAGCCATTTCTCATTCCATCATTTCGAGCGGAATCATTGGCTAATGAAGAATATGCACGATAATAGGTCGGATCATCTTTCTGAATTTCTTTGACTAAAGAAGCTAAAGCGTTGTTTTCATCTAAACCATTATTGACAGTGCTATAAAGCGTATATCCGTGTCCATAAATAGTAAATGCACCCATTGCACAGGCTTCCACCACAATAATTCCAGTCAAAAGATTATGAATAAAAGTTCGATCGATATAAACAAAAATCAATGCTGCCACAATTGAGACATAAACAGCATAAACAATTGCCGCTCCGACAATTGGAACTCTTTCGGTCATCGATGAATTTAATTCAACAATAAGATACGCTGCAATACTTGCGCAAATACCACCAACCAAGCAAAAAATATAACCGACAACAATGGTCCATTTCGGTTGTTGTTTCATATTATCGAGATATTTGCCAACATAAGCGATGAGAGATGTCGTAACAAAAAGGGTCCATCGGCTATAAGCGACTGTAAATCCGTGAAACATATAGTAACAAAACGGAGTGACGAGCATAAGAATAAAAGCAAAAGTCGCGATTAATGGTGAATATTGCTTGTTCTTGATTGAATAAATTAGAGCAGGGACAAAAAGAATAATAATTGGCGTATAGCAAAAAATTGAACCCGCCACATTATCATATGTTTCATTACCTAACTTTGTTAATGGAGTTCCACGGTCGCTCATAACAGGGAAAAAGAAATCGATGAGCGGATAAGCGGCGCGATACTCGCGTCGGCTGTCAATATTTTTCCAACTAAAAAGAAAATTGAGAGCTCGCTCAATTTCTCCATCTTTAAAAGCATTAATAAGGTTATCAAGATAGGTAGAATTTTCTGCCCTATCACTGCCAATCGCAACCATAGCAGCAGGCAAAACGACAACAAGAGACATCATTAGTCCGCTTAAAAATCCTATGAAACCAATGCCAAGAATTTCAAAATTCTCTTTCACTGTTCTCGTTTTAATTTTCTGGAAGAAACGAAACATCGCATAAATGAATGCACATATAGCAAAACAGATAAGGAAGAAAAAATTGGTGACGCCCATTAAAAACAGCGAGCCCATTAAAAGAAGTGGTTTCTTTTCGTTTAAAACTTTTTCAACACCCCATAGAATAAGAGGAAAAACAATAATAATTTCAGTGAAATGATTGAACCATAAGTACCAAGTTACCCAACCGCAAAAAGCGTAGGCTAAGCCGCTGATTTTAGAACTTGCTTTGCTGACTTTCAAATAGCGCATATACCCGTAGAAAGCTAAACCGCCAAAGGCCATTTTAAAAATAGTTAAAACAGCCATACCCTGAGGAACTAACTGACGAGGAACGAGAAGTATTGGTAGAAAGAAAGGATCAAACAAATAATAGAAAGCATTAGAACCGATGTTGTTAACACCTAAATATGTGTTAGTGTCATATAAAACGAATTCGCCAGTTCTTAAAAAATGCCACCAATCATCATAACCATTAGTATAAAAAGAAAATTGTTGAGCACAGTAGTCACCACTAAATGGTGTCGTAAACATATTAACAACAAGAATGGTGATAAAAAACAAAAGCCCAACGAATAAAAGAAAGAGAAAATAGTAAAAGAGTGATTGAGGGTTTTTCAAAAAAGCGAATTTCTCTTGAAACCACTGCTTTATTTTATTGTTTTTCGAATCTTTATCTTTCTGAAATACGACATCCATTCTGATATAAGTCCTTAATAACAGGTGTTTTTATTTTAACAATTAAAAACAAAATATTAAATACTTCAAAGATTATAGACAACAAACGCGATGATTTTGAGACAAAAAAATCACATTTTTTTCTTGATATCAGCAAGTGACTTTTCTAATATAGAAAAGATCGGAAGTAAAAAATGAAAACAAGAAACATCGCAATCATCGCTCATGTCGATCACGGCAAAACAACATTAATTGATCAGTTACTCAAATGTTCAGGAATTTTTCGTTCCAATGAAGATGTTAATGAAAGAGTTATGGATAGCAATGATATTGAAAGAGAAAGAGGCATCACAATTTTAGCTAAAACAACTTCGATTCATTATCAAGACTATAAAATAAATATTTTAGATACTCCTGGACATGCTGATTTTGGCGGTGAAGTTGAGCGTATTATGAACATGGTTGATGGGGTGCTTCTGCTCGTTGATGCATTTGAAGGCACAATGCCACAAACGCGATTTGTGCTAAAAAAGGCTCTACAAGCAAACATTAAACCAATTGTTGTTATTAATAAAATAGATCGGCCAAATATCAATATCCAAAAAACACTTGATGATGTTTTGTCTTTATTTATTGAATTAGGCGCTCCTGATGAACTTTTAGATTTTAAAGTTGTTTATACCTCGGCAGTCAAAGGAACGAGTTCTCTTGACCCAGATATCAAAACCCAAAAACCTGGCATGGATGTTTTATTTCAAACAATCATTAAAGAAATACCGGAGCCAAGAGTTATTCAAAATGGACCGCTTCAACTCCAAATTGCTTTGCTCGACTACAACGACTTTGTTGGAAGAATTGGCATTGGAACTATTCATCGAGGAACAATCAAAGTTAACGATAATGTCAGCGTTGTTCGTAACGACGGAACAATCAAAACTTTCCGTGTTTTAAAATTATTTGGATTCCAAGGTATCAAAAGAGTAGAAATTGAACAAGCTCATGCTGGCGATATCGTAGCGGTTGCTGGATTAAGCGATATTAATGTCGGCGAGACAATATGCGATATAAACAACCCAGAACCACTTCCTAAGATTAAACTAGATGAACCGACTTTACAAATGACTTTCGGTGTCAATTCTTCGCCTTTTTCTGGTCGAGATGGCAAGTTGCTTACCGCAAGAAAAATTGAAGAAAGATTGTTTAGAGAAGCACAAAAAGATGTAGCTTTGAGAGTTGAAAGAGTTCTTAATAGTGAGTCTTGGATTGTTTCAGGGCGCGGTGAATTACATCTTTCTATTTTAATTGAAAATATGAGACGCGAAGGTTTTGAATTACAAGTATCCAAACCACGAGTTATCATCAAAGAACTAGACGGCGTTAAATGCGAGCCGTACGAAGATTTGATGATTGATGTTCCAAATGAATTTGTTGGAGATGTCATGACTAGTATCGGCAGCCGGCAAGCTGAACTTGTCAATATGGACGCACAAGATGCAACAACGAGACTCGACTACATCATCCCTTCTCGAGGATTAATTAGTTTTACTAATAATTTTCTCACTTTAACTAAAGGGTATGGGATTATATCTCACACTTTTAGAGAATACCGACCTTATAAAAAACTTGAGCTAGGTGAAAGGCAATTGGGTGTGCTAGTTGCTACTGAAACAGGAGTTGCCACCCCATACGCCATCGAACATGTCGAAGAGAGAGGTACGCTTTTTATCGAACCAGGAGTCGATGTGTACGAAGGAATGATTGTTGGCGAAAACCGCTATGATATCGACTTAGCCGTCAATGTTGTGACAAAGAAAAATTTAACAAATGTTCGCAGTTCCACCAAAGATAATACTGTTGTTTTGAAAACGCCTCGTAAAATGAGTTTAGAGGCTTGCCTCGATTACATCAATTTAGATGAATTAGTTGAAATAACACCAAAAACATATCGTATGCGAAAACTCATTTTAAATACGAGCGAGAGAAAAAAATTTGACGCCCATCAAAAAAGAAGCGAAGAAGAATAAAAATTTAGTTTATTATTATCTTATAAAATGTCTTCAAAAAAGGATATTTACTGCAATTCCCTGTTTTTTTTATTCAAATTTTAATCCCACAACATCAGTAACTGGCAGTGAAAAAGCAATGCCTTGACCATCCGTTTGTAAACCAGCCGCTTTATAGACAGCACTTAAAACATTATCTTTAATTTCTGTCGATACTAAGATAAGAACCAATTCTTTATCTGGAGTAATGATAATGCCATATTTATTTTGCATTTCTTTGGTGGCTGTACCTCTAGCTCGCAAAATGGTTCCGCCTCTAGCGCCTTCGGCTCGAGCAGCGTCCATAACAACATCAGTAAATCCTGAATTGACAAGAACTAATATTAATTCGTAATCATTTTTCATAGCGCATCATTCTCCTTTGTTATATCGTATTCGTAATAAATTTATAAATAGAAACACCAATAATGCTAGTTAACGGGATGGCAAAACCAATACCTTTATTGTTTCGATTCGCAGCAAAAAATGCTTCAAGTTCAATTCTTACAAAAGGAAGCCTATCCACAGGTACTAATGAAACAATAATTTCTTTGGCGTTATCTTCCATTCCAAGAATATCATAAACTTGTTTTGTGGCGGTTCCTTGCCCGACTTGAATAAACTGCAAACTAGTTTTAAGAGTTTGAAACAGTTTAACGACCGCTTCGCCTTGACCGCGGTTAACAATGGTCACATACATCGCAATCTTTTTTAAATCTTGTGATTGTTCAAAGGCAGGTTTTACATTCTTTTTATTCTTATTTAAAATTCTTGGCATAAATAAAACCTCCTTTTAAAAATGAATAATCTGTGCATCGTCTTCTTCGTACTTATGTGCACGCATAAAGAGCAAACTGCGGTAAGCTTTGGCCTTTTCATATACACCTAACAGTTGAATACCAATAACTGGGGTCATAGCAATCAATCCAATGACGCCAAAGGCTAATTCATAGATTCGATCGCCATTTCCTAATCCCACAGTCAATCCAATAATCATCGGTAAAATAAATGAAACAGACATAGGCCCAGAAGCAGTTCCACCGCTATCGAACGCGATGGCGGTATAAGTATCATTACAGACAAACATTAGGGCCAAAGATAACGCATATCCCGGAACGATGTAATACATGATGGAAAAGCCATATATCGCTCTTATTCCTGCAAGCATAATAGCTAAACCAACTCCGACAGATAAGACTAATAAAACTGTAACCTTTTTAATTCTTCCTTCGGAAATAGCTTCAATTTGGCCGGTTAAAACATGAACCGCTGGTTCACAAAGAATAGTCACTAAACCTAAAATTAAACAAATAAGAATAATAACGAATGTGGGCTGTAAAGCGAGCTGTTCGCCAATGTAGGTGCCCATAGGATTCATCACAGCAGAGACAGCCGTCAAAAATAAAACTAAACCGATATAAGAATATAAAAAACCAACTAAAAGTTTAAAAATTTTACCTTTTGGAAGACGAATATAAAGAGCGTTATAGATAAAAAAGACGATAAGAATTGGAGCGAGTGCCATCGCGACTTCAATCAGCGATCCAAAAGAGGTCGAACTGGATGGGAATAAAGCTTTGACGAATTGGCCAAAAACATCTTGGTTATTCATCACTGGAGAATTATAGACATAATCTTGAAAACCGCTTTGATAAAAAACAATTAACAAAGTCATAGTTAAAATGGGTCCAATAGAAGCAATACCGACCAAACCAAACGAATCCTTAGTCGCATTTTTTCCGCCTCTAACCGTTGCAACTCCAGCACCAAGAGCAAGGATAAATGGCACAGTGGCACTGCCGGTAGTAATTCCGCCTGCATCAAAGATAAATGGCAAGAACTGACCGTTTTCAATCAAACACAAAAGCATAAAAACGATGGCGTATAAAAATAAATACCACACTTTTAAAGATCGATGGAGCAATATTCTTACCACTCCGAGAGCAACAAAGATACCAACCCCCACTGCAATTGCTCCAACCAATATCCACTTCGGTATTGAAACCTGAGTTGAAACAATCATAATTGAAGGTTCTGCACAAGTAATTAATGTTCCTAAGATAAAAGCGAATAAAATAATAATCCAAACATTTGATTGTTTCGAAAGAGAAGAACCCATATATTCTCCCACTTTTGTTAGCCCACTGGACGCTCCAATTTGGAAGAGAGCTAGACCAATAATCAAAACGACCGTCCCAATAAGAAGGAGCCAATAATCATTGACTTTCAAAGGGCTAAGTCCTACCCATGAAAGAATAAAAATAATGACTACCACAGGAAGGATAGACATTGAACTGGTATATAAAGAATTAAGGATTCGATTCTTCATGCTTTCATTATATGAAAAATGAAGGCATTTGGATATAATTATTTGTTTTTAAATAAGGATAAAAATTCTTTTGGCATCGGAGAAGTAAATTTCATCACCTTGCCACTGATTGGATGTTTAATCTCTAAAACAAAAGCATGTAAACCTAAGCGTCCAATCGGATTGGTAGGTTCACCATATTTGTCGTCACCTATAACAGGATGATGATGTTCAAATAAATGAACGCGAATTTGATTTTTTCGACCTGTATCAATTTCTACTTCAAGCAAGGAATATTTATCATTTTCTTTTATGGTTTTAAAATGTGTAATAGCTAATTGCCCATCTTCGCCTTTAGAAGAATACATCATCGTCTGGATATTTTTCTTTAGAAAAGAGCGGTAAGTTCCCTCTTTTTCTTTCATCACTCCGTCAACAACGGCGTAATATCCTCTTTTTTTCACCAATTCATTCCAATGAGAAGTAAAAAGTTCCTTAAGTTTAGCACTTTTTACAACAATCATAACTCCGCTTGTATCTTCATCTAGACGATGAACGATAAAAACGCGATTATGTTTATCTTGCTTTTGAACATAATCAGTTAAATAGCGATAAACAGTTGCACATTTTTCTTTTTCTGTAGCAATAGTCAACAATCTAGTCGGCTTATTAATAGCGATCAAATCGCCATCTTCATAAATAATATCAAATGGCAACTTTTCACTTCTTTTATTCGTTTTAGGAGAAGAAATAGAAACGACATCTTTAGGATAAAGAGGAAAATTAAACTGCGTAATCATCGCACCGTTGACGCTGACACAGCGCGAAGAGAGAAGCGATTTAACAGAATTGCGAGATTGCGATGGAAAACAAGAAAACAAAAAAGAGAGCAACTCATCTTTTTGTTTCACAATAAAATCCTTACCTTTTGGGTGATTTTTATTCACTTTTTTCATTCGCACATGATTTTTATTCATAACAATTACTCAATGCTTTTCAAAGACTCAACCATTTTGACATTTTTAATATAAAGAGAGAGCAAAATATTAATGATTAAACCCGTCACAAATGAGATAACGAAACTAACAATATAAGTCAATGGGGTGACTGTGTACAAAAATTCTACGATTGAATTGCGGTTGATGTATAGCACCAAATATTCAACTGGGAAACCTAACGCCAAACCGATTAAAGATCCAAAAAAGACTAAAATCATGGTTTCATAAACAAGCGATTTAGCAATATCAAAATTAGAAAAACCTAAGACCTTGAGGGTCGCCATCAAGCGAATTCTCTCTTTAAAGTTCAAATAAGCTAAATTGTATAAAACAACGACGGCGAGAAGGATAGCAAACACCTTGACAGTTAAAGTCATATAAGAAACAGATGAAACAACATCATTAACATATTCAAGCGTCGATTCTTTAGTTGTAGCTGCACCAACCTCTGAAATATCATTTTTAATATTTTCCGCCACTATTTCACTATCGTATCCAGGCGCGACATTAACTAATCCAGTATTGACCACGCTGTAAAGCGAAGCATATTGTTCGTTATCAGCATTTACATAAATACCATGTCTTAAGAATGTTTTATAAATTATTCCAACTGTGCCTTGATATTTAGTACCGAGCAAAGAGAAAGTAATTATATCACCTACTTTCACTCCTGCATCTTGCGACACTTTTTGCGACACCGCGATTGTATTTACATCAAAATTAATATGATTAAATGGGTGTTCGCCTTCAACAACATAAATCTTTGTATCGACACTCTTTTTAGCAGTAAGGGTAATAGAAGCGATGCGCATTTCTTCAACGCTCTCCACTCCTTCGTATTCAAGCAATTCTGATTTAATGGGTGCACAATCTTTAGTGTAAGTGAGCGTGATATCAGATGAATAAAAGTTCTCCATCGTGTGATTGATGCTGTGATCGATAGTATCATCTATCCCAAAACCACAGACAAGTAAAGCTGTACAACCCATAATTCCAAACACAACCATAAATGATTTAACATAATTAAGCCGTATATTTCTAATTGCCATACGAAGCGAAAGAAAATGGGGAGCTTTTTTAGGATTTGTATTGGCTTTTCTAGTTTTTAATGCTTTATATTTGGCTGGTCGCATTGAAGAGGCAGGGGATAGTTTGAGTTCATTATGACAAGCCAAGAAAATAACCAAAGTAGTCAAAACAGTAAAAACTATGAGAGTAATGCCAAAATATAACCAAGGAAAAATATAAGACATTTTTGGTAATGTATATAAAATGCTATATTTAATATTCATTATGTAGGGAATAAGCAAAGGCCCTATAATGGCACCAGCGATAAAACCGATGCCAACGAGTGAAAGCATAAGCACGAGATAAGATGCAAATATTGTTTTCGATGAAAGACCAATGGCTTTTAAAGTACCAATTTCTGTTCTTTCTTTAATAATCAACTGCGAGATTGTTGTTAAAATAACTAAAATTGCCACAAAGAAAAAGAAAAACGGGAAGACATAGGTCAACTGCGTTGCTTGGTCGATATCAGACTGAATAATGGCATTAAACGACATTTCATCCAATGTATATAAAGACAAAAGATTATTAGTATCGGTCTCTTCTTTAGAATAAAAATAGTTCTCTATTCTCTTTTCTAGCGTATCAACATTTTTTTGATTGTTGACAGTAATCAAGTATTGATTTGTAAAAGTAAGACTATTGACAACATGAGCGACATAATCTTGAAACATGAAACCTTCAAGATTATTAAAATACTCGATAATTCCTTGTTTAAGATATGATTCAGAAATAATAAAACATGGGGCAGAATAACTACCATTTTCAATGTTTTCATTGAACCGCATTGTGGTCGTTGTAACAAAATCGAGTGAAATAATTTCTTGACCAGCGGGAAAGAATGTTTGAAACGCTTCAGGAACAATGGAAACAGGTATACCGATAGAAACAGTGTCACCGATATTTATTTTTTCATTAAACGCCTCGACATCCGCTAACGAATAATCATAGATTAAATAATTAGCATTCTCGTCTTCTACATCAACTTCTCCATCAACAATAATCGGTTTACAAATCGTTGGATAATCTGGAGCAATGACAGCAAAAGAATCGCGATTATCAAACAGTGCTGGAAAATATCCTCTTTCATCAATTTCTCCGCCTACTTCATCGACATATGTTTTAATTTGTTCGCGGTCATCATCGTTTGTGGAATCAACTGTAATCCAAATGTCGCTGACATTGCCTTGTTCATAAAAGCGGTCGACTCTCTCATCGAAAGAGTATGCGTTTGCACTTAAGCCCAAAAATAAAGTAACAGCGAGTGTAGCAATGCCAACAATCGCCAAAAACTGTCCCCAATTATTTTTCGCGCTTCGAACTATTTTTCGAAACATCAAGCGAGGTACACTTACCATTCTATCTCACCAGGATCGAGCACATGTTCGTTCTTCTCGTCCTTTACAATCTTTCCATCTTGAATATGAATAACGCGATCCGCAATCAGCGCAATTTTTGCATTGTGCGTAACGATGATTACAGTCGTTTGATTTTCTTTATTAATTTGTTTTAATAGTTTGATAATAGAAACGCCAGTTTTTGAATCTAAAGCGCCAGTTGGTTCATCACATAAAAGCAATTTAGGTTTTTTAACAATTGCTCTCGCAATAGCAATTCTTTGCTGTTCACCGCCACTCAATTCGGAAGGAAAATTGTTCATTCGATTTTTCAAATCAACAGCCTCGAGCACCGCTAAAGAATTATCTTGTTTGCCAGTGCTCACAGCTTCAGCAATTAAAATATTTTCATAAGCTGTTAAATTAGGCATCAGGTTATAGAATTGAAAAACAAAACCGATTTGATCTCTTCGAAATTTAGTCAATTGTTTGTCTTTGAGTTCAGTCACTTTGATATCTTCAATTTGATATAAACCCGAAGTGGCATTATCCATACCGCCCAAAAGATTTAAAAGAGTAGTTTTTCCGGCTCCAGATGCACCTAAAATAACGATAAATTCACCTTTATCAACTTCAAAAGAAATATCGTCAATAGCCCTGACTTCATTGAGTTGATGCTGATTATAAATTTTGGATAAATGGCTAATAATTACTTGTTTCATATAAAATATGATAAGTATCTATTAGCAACTTTTCAAGAACGCAAAACGACAATAAGTTTATTGTTTGAAACGGAAAAATTTGATTATATAGACAATCAAAAAGGTAAAGACAAAAAGCGTCAAACAGAAAAAATCGGTTGGTATTCCTAATACGACTCCGGTTCTAAATACGCTTCTTAATGATTCATAAATAAAATATGGATTGATTGATAAAACAGCAATAATCCATCCATAAATGATAAGATTGAGTCCGCCAACAATTAAAAGAGCAAGCCCAAATTGTCGGTGACTTTTCACTTGTCGAATTTGAAAAACAACACCATAAGACAAAGGCAATAAAGTTGCTAAATAAAAAGGTAAACAATTGATATTATTTGCGATTTCAAAAGAGATAAAAATCGATGAAAGATAAGAGGTAAAAAAGACGATGACAAACGATGAAAGAATAAAGAGAAATTGTTTCCAATGGGTGAGTTTGTTCTCTGGTTTTGGTTGTACCAAACTAGAAGCGAATTTATAGAGCAACACACCACCGACAACATAAACAATTTGATAAATAAAAATATCGTATGGAAAAAGAATAGTAATGCTAGAATTAATCTGATAAAGGTTAGGCACACAAAGTACGAGAATAAAATGATAAATAAAGGAACAAGCACCACCAACAATTAAAAACAAAGCTATTTTGTGAGCAGTCTTAACAATATTGTGCGAATAATTTTTAAAATACATTGTCACAAATAAAATAAACGGAACAATCAAAACGAAAATAGTTGGCAAGAAAATATATAATTCGACAAAAATGCTTGAAACCACTGGATAGAGAATACCAATAATTCTAAACATAAATGCGCAGCTCACGAGAAAAAGAATAATCCAAATGGAAAATTCTTTTTTACTTGAAAAAGGATAAATTAGAGTCTTATTCATGGAAAATACCTGTCTTAAATGAATTGATATCAATAATTCCGACTTCGCCTTCATAGTTCGCGCGAATAAACTTTACATCAAAGTTTGAACTTGCTCCATCTAACGTCAAAAGCGTCGCTCCCATCAAATCAGAATGGTGATACAACTCATCGCCTGTTTTCATCCCATAAATCAAGTTGATTGGAAAAGTTGAATCCTCATCACAGTGAAGGAAGTTGGCAAGATTCATATGATCATGTGCACAAATAACGGCTCGCGTACTGCGAAAATTAGACATGGTTTCAAACAAATCGTTATCTTTATATCCATGAGCAACTTTGCCATCACCCATATACCAATAATTTTCTCCATCAACGCCATAAAGTTGTTTGTCTTGATTCGCCCAAGCTTCTTCAAATTCCTCAAAGGGAATATGAAAAAAGGCTAGAGATGGTATTAAGTCATCTCGACTTCCATCTATTTCAGGACCTAAGTTATTTGCTAGTCTAATTTGCTGTTTATACCATTCAATTTGATCATCGTGAATAACATCATATCCGCCGAGATAATAAGAGTTGGAATCAAAAAAATATAATTGCCATCTAATTTGTTCACCACTCGTTAAATTGATAACATAATTTGAATTACCATATACATCATCTTTAGGATTAAGAAGCATTGAGTAATGACAATTATTTAAAACTTCTTCGATGAAGGAGGAATTATATAAACCCTCAAAGTCATGATTGCCATATGTATAGGCAAAAGGAATTTCAAAAGAATCGATGAATTCAAGAAAGCGTGAAACAACTGTTTGGTCAGCCCCCAAGAAGGTATCACCATTAAGAACGATAAGATCAACATTACTCTTTTCATTGGAAAGTAAATTTAAAGAGCGAGGAGAAGCGATAAGCCTCTCGATATAGATACACTGCTCATCTAAGTCCGAAACAGTGGACAGATGAATATCGTTAAAGTTTAAAATGTTAAATGATTCAGATATATCAATTGAAGAAACATAGTCTTTTAAATCAGGAGAATTAACATTATTAGAACAAGACAAGAGCAATGCAAAAAGAGGGATATTTATTGAAAAAATCTTCAAAAAGCGACTATTTTTCATGATTTGTAACCTTTTTTAACACCATTTTAACGATTAAAGAAGCAACATTAATACCTGTTGTTTTTTCAAATTGTTCGAAAAAAGCATTGGAATTCATTTCTAAAAGTCGAATCGAACCATCTTCATCGAACGCAAAATCTAATCCAGCATAGTCAATTTGAAAAAGCTTAATTATTTTTTTTATAATCTTTTTTTCATTTGTTTTGAGTGAATATAATTCGCTCCTCGAGTTAATGGCGTTACTGCGAAAATCAGTGTCATTGATTCTTTTAATCGCACCAACAATTTGTCGATTGATAACAAGCACCCTTAAAGAAACACCTTTTGAAGAATGAATATATTTTTGAAAGACAAGCGGGAAGCGATATAAATCACTATATATCTTTTTTAGTTCAGCAATGTTATTTGCAAGAAACACGCCTTCTCCTAATGAACCATATACTTTTTTAACAACTAGAGGAAGGCCAAGCCGACTGGCAATAGTTTCTAAAAAAGGGGTATCAGCATCAACGATTTTATGGTAGACAAGAGGAGCAGGGATTGTATCAACGATGGGGATGTTGTGGTTTACTAACTGTGTATAACTCATCATCTTATCATCGCAGAGTTTAAGAAAATCAGGGCGGTTTAAAATATAGTAATGAGTATCAGCGAGAAGTGTCGATAAATATTTGTCTTTATCCAAATAAATAATAAAATCCGCCTTAGGCAGATGAAAATAGATTTTATTATTCACAATCGAGCAAAGTGTACCATCGTTAACGATGGTTTTGGTTATTACACCCGCCTTAGTAAATTCTTCTTCGAGTCTTTTAATTTTATATGCGTTGTGTCCTATCTCTTGATTGGTGATAAATAAGCCTCGAATAGGTCTAGAGATTTTTGATTTGTTCAAGCAGTTCATAAATATATTTTAATTTCATTTTTTGATAAAGATGAGGTTTTTCTTCATATTTGTTTTTTAAATCAACTTTTATCGCGCTGTAATTCCGCACTTCGTTTGGATTATGCATCAAATAGTACTTAAAAAGTAAAAATGAATGAGCAGCTTTGGATGATTTCCCAACAACATAATAATTATAATAAAGCTTATTATAATCTGTTTTGCCTAATTTGAGAAAATTAACGCCGCTTTCTTTAGGAATATAAACGATTCCACTTCTGTGAAGTAGCCGATTTTTAACGCTAACAATATCGTTAATAGAATCGACCATAATGAGAATATCAATCGACGGGCGAGCAACACAACCGGGAATAGAAGTTGAACCAATATGCTCAAAAGAATAAGAAAAACCTTTCAATAAAACTTTAAGTTGTGTAACTTCTTCGTTGAATTTTTTTATCCAAGAAGGGTCGTAATTAGATAGTTCTATTCGATCAAGTTTGGCACCAATCATAATTTATTTACTCAACAGTAACTGATTTAGCTAAATTGCGCGGTTTATCGACATTGCGGTCATTCAATACCGCAACATAATAAGCGAAATAAAAGGCGAGTGAAGACATAACCACTGGCGATAAATATCGTTTATGATTTTTAACAACAATGGTATCAGTATCGTTAGCAAGGGGTTCAGTAACAAAGGTAAAGACTTTAGCTCCTCGAGCTTTCACTTCTTGTATGTTAGCGCGCATCGATAAAGCGGTAACATTATCAGAAATAGTGACAATGACAGGCGTATCTTGAGAAATAAGAGCGATTGGACCATGTTTCAATTCTCCACCCGCCACTGCTTCGCTATGAATGTAAGTAATCTCTTTTAGTTTTAATGAGGCTTCAAGCGACATGTCGTAGTCAAATCCTCGACCTAAAAAGTAAATATCCTTCGAATGTTTTAACTCTTCAGCAATTTCGTGGACTTTACCTTTCAAATTCTGATCAATGTCAGCGATAACTCCACAGCACTCTTCTAAATCTCTAATCACTTCTTTGCGATTTGAATAAGCATTGGCTAGAAGGGCTAAAAGAGCCACTTCAGCCGCATAAGCTTTTGTAGAAGCAACACTGACTTCAAGCCCTGCGTGAAGTAAAAGTGAAAAATCGCATCCTCTCTCAAGAGTTGAGCCCTTTTTATTTGTTAAAACCAAACAAGGGATATTGTGTTCTTTAACAGTGGTCATACAGTGAATGACATCAGCTGTCTCTCCTGACTGTGAAAGAAAAATAAAGAATGGTTTGCGACCTGGAAATTGAGGATAATAGGCAAATTCTGAAGCAATGTGTGTCGAAGTTGATTTGCCAAGAATATCAAAATAACGGGCTCCAACCAACGAGGCGTGGTAAGAAGTACCGCACGCCACAAAAACGATATGATCTGATTCCGTAAGAGCTCTCATCAATTCGTGATCAAATAAAAATTCACCTTTGTCATAATATTCAACCATTAGGCGTCGAATGACACGCTCAATTTCTTCGATTTCTTTGAGCATGTAATGAGGATATCCATTTAAATCTTTGACGGTAATATCAGGAGATTTTTTTGTAAATTGAAAAGGAATTTTTTCGCCGTTTTTAAAAATTTCAACATCATCATTTGAAATAAAGCCATAAGAATCATCTTCGAGATCAATGTATTTATCAGTATATCTAACCATGGGCGAAGCGTCGCTAGCAACGAGAGAAAAATGATCACCACGACCAATCATTAAAGGCGAGTGTCGCTTCATAAAATAAAGGTGCTTGGGATCCATATCGGCAATAAAAACAACTGCAAATGAACCAGTGAGTACCGCCATTGTTTCTTCGATGGAACGCATAATATTTCTTGTCTCGAAGTAGCGATCTTCCAACAGGTTAGAAATAACTTCAGTATCGGTGTCACTAACAAATTTGAACCCTTTAGACTGAAGTTGCTGTTTGAGTTGTAGATAGTTTTCTACTACTCCATTACAAACGATTGTAAATAAACCATGCATCGATTGATGTGGATGGCAATTGATTTCAGTTGGTTTGCCGTGTGTTGCCCAACGAGTATGTCCAACACCCATGTAAGGATTCAAAGACAATTCAGGAATAATAGCCTCCAAATTTGATACCGAACCAACGGCTTTATATATATTTATTCTTTTTCCAAAAGAAAAAGCTAAACCAGCTGAATCATAGCCTCGATAATCTAAGTCTTTTAAACCATCAATGATAAAACTTTTTGTATTTTTAAATCCGATTGAACCGACAATGCCACACATTTTATCTCTATCTCCTTAGTTGTTTAGATAATGTTCTAATTCCCATTCCGAAATAGAATTGTGATAGGAACGCCACTCGCATACTTTTGCGTGCAGATACTTGCCATAGGTATGTTCACCCAGTGTCTCTTTGAGAAGCGATGATTTTCTAAATTCAAGTAAAGCTTCATGGAGTGTTTCAGGCATATGAATGATACCCATTTTTTCGATTTCTTCGCCAGTAAGAGCAAAGATGTTGTCATAGACAGGGGGGATTAATTCTTTTTCGTCTTTAATGTTCAAAATACCATCTAACCCAGCAGCCATGATACCCGCTAACGCTAGATAAGGATTGGCGCATGGATCAACATTTCGAACTTCTGTTCTCGTCGCTGCCCCTTTAGCAGAAGGGATGCGAATCATTGCACTTCGATTAGAATCACTCCAGCAAGCATAAACTGGCGCTTCATATCCGCTCACTAATCGCTTGTATGAATTAACAACTGGATTGGTGAGAAGAGAAAGCTCACGAGCGTATTTAAGAATACCGCTAATCCACTTTCGGCATAATAAAGATAAGCCTAGTGAATCTTTTTCGTCGTAAAATAAGTTATTGCCGTGCTCGTCTTGAATCGAACAATTGGTGTGCATCCCACTACCTGCTTGGCCAAGAATTGGTTTAGGCATAAATGTCGCTAAATAGCCATGTTTACGAGCGATAACTTTTACAACTTGTTTAAATGTCTGCACGCGATCACAAGTCTTTAAAACATCATCATATCGATAATTGATTTCATTTTGGCCAGGACCGACTTCATGATGGCTAGTCTGAACCGTAAAACCTAATGACTCTAGTTCAAGCGAAATATCGCGTCGAACATATTCTGCTCCATCGAGTGGAGTCAAATCAAAATATGAAGCACGGTCTGAAAACTCTAATGTAGGATCACCTTTTTCATCTAATTTGAAAAGATAAAATTCTGGTTCAAAGCCAACATTGACAGAATAGATACCATGTTCTTTAAATCTAGCAATTTGTTTTTTTAATATGTATCGAGGATCACCCTCAAACGGATGGCCATCAGGACGATAAATATCACAAATAAATCGTGCGACATTTCCGTATGCACTATTTTCAAAAGTTAGAACCATAAAAGTGTCTAAATCTGGATGAAGAACCATATCAGCTTCTTTAATTCGAACAAATCCCTCAACAGAAGAACCATCAAAACAAATTTCATTATTTAATGCTTCATCTAATTTTGAAACAGGTATTTCAACCGCCTTAATCGATCCGAGCATATCGCAGAACTGTAAGCGGATATATTGGACATTTCTTTCTTTACAAATTTCTCTAATTCTTTTTGGTTCCATTTTTTTAACCTCTCTTAATCGTGTATATTATACACAAAGTATATTGAATATCATAAAAGTTTATTTTCAACAGTAAATAAAGACGAAGTTTTATCGGTAAATTCATCTTCAATAATTTGATATTCACCACTACATATGAGTTTTCCGCATCGCGGATTATAAATTGTAAAATTATGCGCGGATATATCGCCATTGACTTCACTATTTTCAAAAGCGAGATCACTATTGAGAAATGTACATTCAATAAGTTTTAAGTTTTTACAGTGACATAGAGGTTGCTTACTCATAATTTTGCACCTAATCAATGTCAAATTAGTAGAATACCACCCTAAATATTCACCATTTAACTCGCATTCAATAACAATGACATTGTCGCTGTGCCACAAAGCATCCTTCGTTTCTAGTTTGGAATTTTTAATAAGGCCATTTTTAATATATTGGAAAGAATATTTCCCGGAAAAAGTAAGATTGGTTATATCAATGCTTTCACTTTGAAAAAAACCATACTCTCCGCTAAAAATGGAATTAATCATTTGTATATTTTTGCTCTTCCAAAAACATTCATCTGAATTAAACCTACAATTGGCTATATTAATGTCTTGACATTCTCTAAAGGCTTTATCAGAAGATAAGTCGCAATTTTGAATTTTAATCGCATTGCTATACCAAAAAGGCCCACGACAAGTAGAATAAAATAAACACTCGTGTATTTTTAAAGATGAACCATGCCAAAAGGGATAACGCAACGCAAAAGTTGAATGAAACACTTCGAGATTTTGACATTCTTTAAAAGCGCTTTCTCCATCGGCTAAACCTTCAATTCGAGCATTGTTAATAAAACAATCGCTAAGGCGATAGCCAAACCTCTCTTGGTCAGCGGTGATATTTTCAATTTTTCTCATGCAAATATATTCTATATTTTTTTTACTTATCAAACTAGCAATAGACAACAAGCAAATAAAAAAACGGAGTGATACTCCGTTTTATTTGTAAATTGAAAAACCTAATTATTCACCTTTATAAGCTTTTTTCAAAATAGTAACCATGTCAGCAACGAGAGGAACGCGAGGATTGGCTGGCGAGCATTGATCTTCATAAGCCGCGACCGCCATTTCTTCCACTTTAGCATTCCATTCAGCTTCATCAATTCCGTAAGAGGCAAAGTTCATTGGTAAATTGATTTCTTCGCCTAAAGCACGAACTGCTTTTGCCAATGATTCTACGCCTTCTTCTGGTGTTGACGCAGGCAAACCAAGGAGGCTAGCAATAGTTTGATATTTCTTGTCAGCGCAGTAGCAATTATATTTTGGCCACACGCTTAATTTGGTTGGGGTTTCGCCATTGTAACGAATAACATATGGTAACAGAATGCCGCAAGTATGACCATGAATGGTATGGAAATAAGCGCCAACTTTATGAGCTAAGGAGTGAGTCATACCTAAGAATGCATTAGCAAATGCCATACCAGCAATGGTTGCGGCATTATGCATTTTTTCACGAGCCTCAAGATCATTGCGGCCGTTTTTCACTGCGCGAGGCAAATACTTGAAAACTAATTGAATAGCTTGAAGAGCCAAACCGTCGGTAAAGTCATTGGCTAAGACAGAGGTATAGGCCTCAATTGCATGGGTTAAAACATCCATTCCTGTTTGAGCGGTTGGAACAGCTGGAAGGAAAGTTGTAAATTCAGCATCGACAATGGCGATTGTCGGAGTTAATGAATAATCTGTTAGAGGATATTTTTTATTGTTCTTTTTATCGGAAATAACAGCAAATGGAGTAACTTCACTACCAGTACCAGATGTAGTTGGAATACAAATCAATTTTGATTTTTTACCAAGCTCTGGATAGCGGAAAGCTCTCTTACGAATATCCATGAATTTTTGTTTTAAATCATCGAAATTAACTTCAGGATGCTCATAGAACAACCACATACCTTTAGCGGCATCCATTGGTGAACCACCGCCGAGAGCAATAATTGTATCAGGTTGGAAAGCATCCATTAAAGCGACACCGCGACGAACTGTTTCAATATCTGGATCTGGTTCAACATCGCAGAATAATTGAATTTGAACTTTGTTTCTTCTCATATTCAATTGTTCGGTAACGCGATTAACAAAACCTAAATCAACCATGGAACGGTCAGTAACGATGAACACTTTGTTCACATCGTGGCATTGTTGTAAATACTGGATTGAATTTCTTTCAAAATATATCTTGCTTGGGACTTTAAACCACTGCATTGTATTTCTCCTTTTTCCGACTTTTTTGATGTTCAATAAATTAATAGCGCTGACATTGCCACCGATGGAGTTACGACCATAACTACCACAACCAAGCGTAAGGGATGGTAAGAATGAGTTGTAAACATTACCAATACCACCAAATGTACTAGGTGAATTCCAAATAATACGCATGGCTTTGCAGCATTCGCCAAAGGCATCAGCCATTTTTTGTTCTTTGCAGTGAATTGCTGCGCTATGTCCTAAACCATTGAAATTAACTGCAGCGGCAGCAAGAGCAAAACCTTCTTTCTCGTCTTTTGATTTATAGAAGGCCAAAACAGGTGATAATTTTTCGCGAGAAAGTGGCTCATTTACACCAATTTCCTTGCAGAACGCGCCTAAAATTTGTGTATCATTAGGAACTTTAAAGCCCGCTTGTTCAGCAATCCAAGTCGCTGGTTTACCAACGATATTTGGATTTAATTTAGCATTAGCTACTTCATCTTTAGAGCCGACACCAAACATGAATTTTTCTAGCATTTCTTTTTCTTTGGCTGAAACAAAATGAACTTTAAAACGTTTAAATAACGCAATGGCTTCATCATAAATTTCTTGATCGATAATCACGGATTGTTCAGAAGCACACACCATGCCGTTGTCAAAACTTTTTGATAAAACAATATCGTTCACCGCTTGTTCGACATTAGCGCTCTTATTGATATAAGCTGGGACATTGCCAGCACCAACACCCATAGCTGGTTTACCACAACTATAAGCAGCTTTAACCATGGCGTTTCCACCAGTAGCCAAAATTGAGGCAACGCCTGGATGATTCATCAATGCGGTTGTGGCATCCATTGATGGAT
The DNA here is from genome assembly GCA_949292105.1 of uncultured bacterium. Taxonomy (GTDB): domain Bacteria; phylum Bacillota_I; class Bacilli_A; order RFN20; family CAG-826; genus CASEYK01. Next base: position 47,317 of record CASEYK010000007.1, on the reverse strand, counting down.
GTTCAATCCAAGAAATACAATCTTTAGGAGCTCCAGCAGCAACAGCTGTATCGCGCATAACTTGAGCGGCAAGTTTAGAACTTTGTTGTGCATTTGGATGGAAAGCAAAAATAATTGGGTTGCGCGTTTTTAAACAAATCAATGATTTAAAAATAACTGTTGAGGTTGGATTTGTGACAGGGGTGATACCGCACAAAACACCAATTGGATCAGCGATTTCAGTAATGCCGGTCACTGGGTCTTCTTTGATTACGCCAACAGTTTTTAAATGGCGCATATTGTTGATAACATATTCGCAAGCGAATAAATTTTTGGTTGCTTTATCTTCAAAAACACCTCTTTTGGTCTCGTCGATGGCGGCTTTAGCTAACACGCCGTGTTTATCGATACCAGCAACACTGCATTTAGCGACAATGTAATCGATTTGTTCTTGAGTTAACTTGTGAAATTCTTCTAAAGCAACAGTAGCTTTTTTGACTAGTTGATCAACTTCTTGAAAAGCGTCAACACTGACAATTTTTTGACTCATAACTTCTCTTCCTTTTCTAAATTGAGTTTTAATTTATGTGAGAGGACAGCGAGTGAACTAGCCAAATTGACATTTTCCACAATGACATCCTCAGGCACCCTTAATTGAATGGGAACAAAGTTCCAAATGGCTTTAATTCCAGATTTAACTAATCGGTTAGCAATATTTTGCGCAACGTCCGTTGGAGTTACCAAAATTGCTAAGTGTACTTGATGATTGACAATATATTCTTCTAAAGAATCAACATGAAAAATCTCCTTGTTGTTGATTTTGCCACCAACAAGGTTTTCATCGACATCAAATCCTGCAAGTATATTTAAACCGAACTCTGAGAATCCAGAATAATTCATGAATGCACCGCCAAGGTGACCAACACCGACAATGACAGTCGATGTCGCATCATGATATCCAAGGAAAGTTTCAATGTCATCGATTAAATCAACCACTACTCGACCAGTTTTGGGTTTGCCAATGTGAGATGAAACAACTTGTAAATCTTTTCGCACTTGCTCCTCGTTCTGTTGAAGCGCTTTCGCAATTTGAGGAGCGCTTGTTTTTTCGACACCTTTATCTTTTAGACTATATAAGAGTTTTAGATAGATGGGTAGGCGAGAGAGTTGTTTACTTGAGATTGATTTATCGGCTGCCACAATAACCTCCTAATCAGTATTTTTTTACTGACTAGAATGATTATAGCGACTATAAGTATACTTATCAATAACTTTTTTATTTTTTATCAAATCTAACTTATATCAATTTGTCTAATGTGTTTTCAACGGTCGAATAAAAATTATCAATATAATTTAATGCAAATGCCTTAATACTCAAAGTTTCATCTTCAATAAGAGGAGTTAAATCAATGGCGTATGTTATCATTTTTGCACCATCAACACTGTGTGATGAGGCATATGTTGCATTGGCATATCTTCTTCCAATGGTGGCCAAATCATATCTTTTGCCACCAACAATTTGAGACTTAAAAACATTTAAAATATCTTTAGCTAACCTTGGCTTTCTAGAGACATCTAACTCGATTTTTGAATCATCACACACCCAGTCTAAATCTCTCCAAACCTCACAACCATAAACTATTCTTGGGCGGACATTTTTATCTATTTTCCTCAGTGCTTTAATAAGTTTTATGACAACTCCTAAATGAGTTGGGTGCTTATCTAAAATATTGTGTGTGTAGATAATTTCTGGGCGAAGTTCATTAATGATTTTAATGTAATCTTCTTCTATTTGCGCGTTATGTGGATCTTTCACTTCTGCTGAAGAATAATTCAAAAATATTTGCATATTGTATCTTCCAAGTTCGCTAGCTGCCTTTTGTTCTTGAATTCGAACTTGTTTCATCATGTCATCTGTATAGTTTTGATATGCTCCTGTTCTAGCAGAACCAGCACCATCGCATGTCACAACACCCGCAAAAGAATATTTTTTACTGCAATATCCTTTTATAATTCCATCATATGCCATGATTTCGATATCATCCTGATGAGCGGAAATACAAAGATATTTAATTTTATTTTTATTTGCCGATTGAGGAACATAAATTTCCCCTTTGTTTAATTTCATACTAAAGATTCCTTTCTATCTTGTAATAGTTACTTTTTTCAATCCTCGAGGAATATCTGGGTTATTTCCTTTTGCGACTGCTAGCGCACAAGAAAATAGTTGCATAATTTCGATGATAACAAACGGCGAAACACATTCTTCACACTTGGGAACAAAAAAAGTTTTTGGATAATCAGCGAAATAAGAGTCATTGCTTATAACAATAACATTTGCTCCGGCGTCCATTAGCTTTTCAAACATTTCATATAGATCCATATTTGCTCTGCCTTGGCCATGGAGCAGAAAGATATTTTGTGTCGAATCAACGACGGCGAATGGCCCATGATAAAAATCAGAAACTGAATAAGCCTTAGATTTGATATATGTGGTTTCTTGTAACTTTAACGCTGACTCTAAAACAGAAACATAGTTAATTCCACGCGATAAAAAATAACAATCATAAAAATTAGTACATAAGTTAGCTAATTCAATTATTTTGTTTTCTTCTTCTAGAGTTTGTTTCAAAAGTTCAGGAACCATATCTAAATTTTTTCGAAGATAATCGCTATCGGCAATTTCAGCACACATAAGTCCTAAAACATACATTTCAGTAATAAATGTTTTAGTTGCCGCTACTGATTTTTCATCGCCACATCCTAAATATAAATGAAAATCAGCGGCGTGAGCCAAAAGAGAAGTTTCATAGTTCGTAATAGCAATGGTCATAGCACCTGCTTTTTTCGCTTCTTCGATAACATTTAAAATATCTAATCCTGCGCCAGATTGAGACACTCCTATAACAAGAGTGTTGTCATATTTTAATTTTCCGCCATAAATCGTTGATACGCTGGGAGCAGCAAATCCACACGGCAAACCTGCAAATATTTCACAAATATACTTAAAATAGACGCAAACATTATCGCTAGATCCTCTAGCGCTTAAAATAACATTATTAATATTTTTTTCTTTAATTTTGGAAGCTATTATTTTAATCTTTTCGATATTAATTGATTTAGTTCTAAGGACTGCTTCCGCTTGCTGATGTATTTCTCTATACATGTGCAATTTTTTGATATCGAGTTGTTTCATAAATTCTTATCTCCTTCCATCAGGAACTATTTCAGTTAGTTCTTTTCTTCATAAATGGATTCTTCTTTTTCGTCACTAGTAAAAAGATGGATTTTATTCGCGTCGAAAAACACATAAATTTTATCTTTGGGATTATAAAGAGTACGATCGTATTTTTTAATAACCAAAGATGATTTAGACTCGCGAATGTTCAAGTCACTACCTAAATTAAAATCAGCATACACGAGTGTTTCGCTACCAAGATTTTCGCATAATGATGTTTCAACGCAGAACGCTCCTTTAGTTTGCTGATCCACGATGTGAATATGCTCTGGTCTAATGCCTAAAATGACATGGTGTAATTCTCCATCAAGATATTCTTTTTTAATATTGCGGAGCTGAGTCAAAGGTATTGAGAGAATATTTTCATTAGGAAGAGTTATTTCGATATTCTTTTCATTTTTTTTCATTTCTGTTTCATAAAAATTCATTTGCGGTGTTCCAATGAAACCAGCCACGAAACGATTGCGAGGAAAATCATACAAATTTTCGGGAGTATCAATCTGCTGCACAACACCTTTTTTCATGACTACAATAATTGTTCCCATTGTCATCGCTTCTACTTGATCATGTGTAACATAAATGAATGGCGTATCTAGTTGCTCATATAGTTTTGTAATTTCAACACGCATTTGAGCTCTCAATTTAGCATCCAAATTGGATAGAGGCTCATCAAGAAGAAACAATTGTGGTGTTCTAACAATCGCGCGGCCTAAGGCAACTCTTTGTCTTTCTCCGCCTGACATAGCACGCGGTTTTCGTTTCAATAAATGTTCGATATCTAATATTTTGACTGCCTTCATAATTCTGCTATCAATTTCGTCTTTAGGAATATGCATATTTTTCAAGCCAAAAGCCATATTTTGATATGCAGTCATATGAGGATAAAGAGCGTAATTTTGAAAGACCATTGCCACATTTCGGTATTTTGGTTCAACTTTATTCATCAGTTCTCCGTTGATATATAATTCGCCTTCCGAAATATCTTCAAGGCCAGCAATCATGCGAAGAGTCGTTGATTTACCACAGCCAGATGGGCCAACGAATACAACAAACTCTTTTTTATTAATTGACAAATTAAAATTGTCGACTGCACGCACATCTTCGCTTTTCTTTTTACCTTTATATACCTTTGAAACATTGACTAATTTGAGTTCCATACCATTACCTCTTTTTATTTAATTTTCTTTTTCGACCAAAAATGATAAATAACACCGCCGCTACAACAACGGCGCAGACAGAGCAAAGAACAATAGTAACAATAATCCACTGGTTAGATGTCGGTGTGGTTTCTGGCTCAGGAATCACATCTTCTACAACGGTTTTATCAATACCAAAAGAAGCATATAGCGATTGTTCATCACCATTGAGAACATATGTTTGGCATAAAAGAATATTGCCATCAACGATGATATCGGTGTACATGCGAGAAGAAGGATTTCCAGCCTGTTCAATATGGATAATAGACTCATCGTAAACAACTGGCTCATAAAATTTAGAACCGCTAGATGATCCTGAATTAAGATATATAGTCCCAGACACATTGGTCATTACATCATATGTATCATTATCATAAATAGTTTCAGCCATCTGGTAATTAGCATCAATTTCATAAATGTATTGTCCGTCAAGATAACTAGCAATAGTAGGATAAGTTCTAGAATATAAATGATCATGACCTTGCAAAACTAAATCGACACCATAAGTAGTAAACACGGGGGCGAGTTGTTCTCGTAAATGAGCTATATCATAATCTTCTCCATCCGTATTCGAACAGTGGCCACCAGCATCAAAAATTCCTTTGTGCATAGTAACAATAATCCATTCAGCGTTCTTGCTGTTTTCAAGATCTTGAATCAACCAATCGTATTGCTCGTCCGAAAGACCGGTGCCTGGACTTTCACTTTGTGTATCATTTGTGTTCAAACAAATAAAATGTATGCCGTTGTAATCCAAAGAATAGTATGCTCCCGATTCTGTTGCCGCACCACTTGGCGTATCCAGTGTGAAGCGTGATATAAAATCATTATCAGCAGCATCGTGGTTGCCGCTAACAGGCATAACTGGATAATCTTTCAGCAAATTCCATTGTTCGGTCAATGCCCAATCCCATTGTTCTAATATTGGCTGGTGGCCAGCCCAAGAATTATTTACTATGTCACCAGTTAAAGCAACAAAATCAATGTCTCCATTAGAGAGGGCAGAACTTAATGTTGAAGTATATGCTTGATAATCTTCAAGTTCATCACCTTGTGGATCGCTCACATGAATAAAATGAGTTTTTGAATTCGATGTTTTGCTGGTAGTAAAACTACCAGTTTCCGCCCATAAATCTAACTCTTTGTCGCCTAAGCGAAAAATATAATCAGTATTAGGTTCCAAACCGCTTGCTTTCACAGAATGAATAAAACCATCACCATTCACCTTTGACACACTTGTTTCTCCGATGAATTCAAGAGTGTCATTGGAGGCAAAATCTCCAATGCTTTCTTTGACAATTTGCAAATCGCTATCTGTATAATTGATTGTATTCCAATTAAACCCCATCGATGTTGATGGGTCAGAAAGTAAGGTCATGGCCATCATGGATGGTACATCATTAGAATCTGGCAATTGAGTCGCTCTAGCTAAAATTAATTGTTCTTCATTTGAAAGAGAAATTGGTAAAAAAGAACACAATAATAACAAAATTGACGCATTTTCCAGTTTATTTTTTGTTTTTTTCATTTTATTTGTTGTCCTTTTTAACATTTTTATTCAAAACATAATCGACACCAACAGACATTGAGCCAATGACTTTTGCTTTGCGTCCAAGAGAAGCAAATTTTACAATCGGCGGATAAATTAAATCGCTCATTTCATCTTTAATTGCTGTAAGATAATCTTCCCCAAATTCAATGGCACGACCACCAATGACTATAGTTGAAATATCCATTATCTCCACGAGATTAGATAAAGATTGACCAACTAAATGAGCTGATTTAATAATTTCTTCTTTAACAGCATTATTCGTTTTAGAAAGTTCAATTAGGCGGGTGCGAGACATGTTAAGATTTTCACCAGTAATTTTTTCGGCTTTATCGATTAACACACGCAACGATGCAAATTCATCTAAATAATCATATTTACCATCAGCAAAAATCTTTATCAAACCAAATTCGCCAGCATAACCTTGGTCACCTTCAAATAGTTGGCCATTAACAATTAGCGAACCACCAATACCAGTATCAACTGAAATGTAAACAGCATTCTTAGTTCCTTTTAAAGAACCTTTTTTCATTTCTGCACAAGCCGAAACATTCACATCGTTAGAAATATAGATTGGAGTATTTGGAAACTGGCGAGAAAATACATTGAAAATAAAATTTTGTTCTTTGAAAAGTTCAGGATCAAATTGTTTAGAAAGCATGAGTTCACCTGTCAAACGATTAACTCGACCAGGCAATGATATAACTATATTTTTAAGCGCAGTGTTTTTGAACTTTTCATCCATAAGTATTTTCGAAGCGCGGAGTAAAATTAGATAAATTGATTCAGCATCGTATTTTTTAACTTCAAGGATTTGTGAAATCAAAATTTCTTCTTTTAAATTGGATACTGAAATAGTCGCTTGATAATTTGAAATATTAACTGCGAGTATTAAGCCATAATTTTCGTTTATTGTATAGAAGACTTGTTTTCTGCCACAACCTTTAATTGATGACGAATTAGCAACCTTAATAATACCTTCTTTAAGCAATTCTTTTGCAATAGATGACATTGTGGCGTTTGACAATGCAAGTTCTTTTGCTAAATCAGTCGCTGAATAATTTTTCTGCTGCAATTTTAAAATAACCAAGCGGTTGTTTAGCACGCGAGAATAAGTTTGATTTTTTCCTAATTTGTTGTCCATGATTTTACCCCACTAAATTTGTATTTTTATAATCATAAATTACGCCAATTAACCTTCCAGAACAAGTAGGCGCTACTTTTGCGACTTTATCTTCACTAGAAGATGGATAAGTAAGTTCATTTGCGTTCATCGATTTACAATTAATAAAAACTACATTCTCTAGAACTGCATTTGTATCAATCGTACACGCAAATGTCCCAACCCAGTTATTAGCTTTGACTGTAACATTTTCAAAAACAACATCATAAATGCTACCATTAAAAGAGCCAAAGAAACCAACGGCATATTTAGAAGAACGATAGTTATTTTCTTGCTCTTGTGAAGATAAAACAAAGTATTGTTCATTTTCATTAATGGTAAGATTTTTAATTGAATATCCTTGTCCAAATATTGTGCCATTAAAAACTTTATCTGAATATCCAATTGAATAGACAATATCACCGCCAAAATCAATGTCATTTGTTAAAACAAATGTTTTAGAATAATTGACAAATCGATTTTCGTTATAATCTTTCATATTAAAGTATTTATAGAAATCTTCTTTTGATGATAAGGTTATATATGACTCATAATTTTTCGCAACATAATTTAAATCATAATTAGAGTGAGACAAATATGTAGCATAGGTTCGATAAGCATTACCATCAGAAAGGCGGAAAGTGAAAGTTAATGTTGTGTTAGGTATTTGTCGAATTAATTCAGAATCAACCACAACACAGTTGTCTTGAATACTAAATTCTACTTTTTTGTTATATCGATAAACTTCAACGTTTCCTAAGTCAAGATTGTTAGGCAATTCAAAACTAATGGTATCAGGCAAAGTGGTATCATTATAAGTATAAATTTGTGGCAAATATTCGAACTTCTTAATTTGAATCATTTGAATTGTAGAAGATTTACCACTTGCGCTTGCGTAGATCCCAAATTGCGAAACTTGAACATCTTCGTCGATTGTTAAAACATCTTGTTCAATCGAAACACCATAGATAGTAGAAGGAAATAACTTCCAAGTCACATCTTGATTTGCTGTTAATGGTTCAACTTGGCATTCTAATTTATATGACGAGCCAGCTTCCATAACCGTTTCAGTTGAAGACGAAATAACAACAGTAGATACTGCATCAAAAAGTTTAAATGTGGCACTATCCGAATAAACTACACCACTAACTTCTAACGAAATTGATACAATAAATTCATATTCAATTGCATTAGCAGTGTATATCTTATTGCCATCAATTGTATATCCTTCACCTTCAACGAAATATTTAACCTCGTCTATGTATTGAGACTGTAAATTGGATGGGTTAATCGTAACTTCAATCGTTAATGTCTGCCCACGTGTAATGGTTGCGGTAGAATTAGCAATCTGAATATCGAACAAGAAATAATACTCTAAATAATGATTAAGAGTAGGCTGAGATGATTGATCAAAAGACCAATATAAAGAATCAAAATAATTTGAATAATCATAATTAAACAAGTCGGCTAAAGTGTCAAACTGAATTGAATTAGTTGCCGCTCCGCCTTGCCCAATTAATAATTCAGCACCTTCTTTAGTGGCATAGCAATAATTTATAACACCGGAATTATAGCCGACTAACGATCCAACAGCATCATCTCCTGTCACGGTTCCATAAGCAAAACAATTTTCGATTGTGCCTTCATTTCTTCCAACTAATCCACCGATAATTTTAAAAATATTTTCGCCAGAATAATTGGTTAAATCAACATCAGACCAACAATTCATAATCGTTCCTGCATTGAAACCAGCCAAACCACCACTATAGGAACGAACGTTATTAACCGTTCCCGCCCTAGATGTTACGCCTAAGTTTTTAATAACACCAAGATTAGACACATATCCAAACAATCCTGAATTATAAGAAAGTTCATCGCTTCTAGAAATATATAATCCTGAAATTGTATATCCGTTTCCATCAAATGTTCCTTGGAAAGTATCAAGCAATGCTGTTCCATCAGTTACATCATGATAAACTCCAATAGGATTCCAACCTTTATTATCGTTATATCCTTTGCCACCAACACTCAAATAAGAAGTTAAATCAATGTCGTTGAGGAGAATATAATATCCTTTCAAAGAATCGCGATTCTCACCAATAGAAGCCAAATCTTCGGCGGTTTTTATAAATTTTGTTGCGACCAACAATTTAACAGAAATGGTATTGCGCGATGTTATCAAAATTATTTCGTTTTCGCCAGCATTAAATGTTGACAAATAATTTGGAAGTAATGTAACGCGTTGTGTGTCTGAATCATATATAAAACTATCGGACGAGGCTAGTTGCTTATTATACATGACACCGATAAAATCATTGCTATATTCTTCGGATGTAATGTCTGAAAAATCTAAAAAATAGGCAACTGGTATTTCACCATTTAATTCTACTGACTGAGTATCATTTGTTACTTTCGCAAGCTGTTCGGTTGCTACGATAAATGTCTTAGAAGTTTCAACCCCATGGCTAGAAACACGAACGGTAAATGTTTCACCATTAGTTGCTCCGCTAGTGAATGATATTCGACCAGTTACAGAATCGATTGAAATTCCACGAGGTTCATCAACTAACTCATAACTAATCGAAAAGCCGTTTGAATTAGTCGCTAAAATATAATCGCCATCGCTAATATAATCAATTGGATTAACAAATTGCAAAACAGATTGTTCATATTCTTTTGCTAAAGTAATAACAACAAAATTAGATTGAATGTCGTCTAGTGTAGCGTAGTACAAGACTTGCGTGTAATTATCAATAGTCTCATCGAAGGTTATTAAACCAGTATCCGAATTAAGAGATAAACCGGCAGGGATGCTATTTCCTCCAAAATGATACTTGACACCTTTGTAATCTTCTTTGATAGTAATCGTTTCGCCAGTTTGAATAGTATATTCGTTTTGAGCAAAAGTTAATGTTTTTTCTTTATTAGAAGAAGAACAACTACTTGAAGAAAAAGCGAGTATTGTCGCACAAAATACGACCAAAAAACCTTTTTTAATCATCCTTTCAGCCCTCCAGCATTAGTACTTTCAATAATTCTTTTTTGAAAACAAAGATAAAGAATTAGGATTGGAAAAATAGCAATTAACATTGAAGCAAATACCATTGGATAATTACCTGTTGAACCCCCTAATTCGCTTTGCAATTTTTGAAGTCCTACCGCTAATGTCATGTGTGATGGCATAAAAAGATAAGGGGTTGAATAATCATTCCAATATGTAATAGCTTGTAAAATACAACACGCCACAATTGGTCCTTTAGCCATCGGGAGCATAACACAGAAAAATGTTTTAAACCGGCCAGCACAATCAATAGATGCAGCTTCGATATAACTATCTGAAATACTTGAAAAAGCAGAATAAAGCAAAATAAAATTAAAGCCAAAACAACCAGAATAAAGAAAAATAATACCTAGCAATGAATCATTGATTCCGAATGTCTCCATCATGACGACTTGAGAAGGTAAAGTGCCAACAATTGGCACAATCATAGTAAAAATTGCAATACCATAAATAATATTTCGACCAGGAAATTTATATTTGGCGATGCAGTACGCAGCGCAAGCAGATAAAAAGACATTAACAACAGTGCCGATAGTTGTTGTAATTAAAGACATTAAAATCATGGACCAAACTGTTTGTCCTTCAACTTCATAGTTAAGAATTTCAATAAAATTCAATCCATACCATTGTTTTGGAAATCCAAAAATATTGCCAGTCATAAATTCTTCGCCAGTTTTGAAAGAATTAATTAACATCCATAAAAATGGAAATAAAAGCGTAACGGCATAAATGACAAAAAGTCCAAAAACAAACCATTTACCAAAATGGTATCCTATGTCTCTTTTTTTATGTTTCGGTAATCCCTTGTACGCTAAATCTAAATTTTCCATATCAATAATCAACTCCTTGATATTTTTTTGACATGAAATGTCGAACGAGCATAATTACAGGTGCCCAGATGGCAGAACAAAGCAATCCTTTGGCGGCCGCAGAACAATATTGAGCTGGAGAATAAGATGCTGTAGCTAAGAAAATGTCAAGAGAGATAGTATAAGTGTTGCCCTCGCCATTAGTTAATAGGAGAGGCTGTAAATATAAGGTTAGAACGTTTGTCATTCCTAGAATGACGAGGGTAACAATGGTTGGCCAAATACATGGTATAACGACATGAAAAAACTCTTTAAAATATCCAGCGTGATCTAATTTAGCTGATTCAAATAATTCTTTGGGGATTCTGCCAATAGCGCCAGAAAGCAAAATGACATTATATCCAAGCCCAGCCCAAATACAGTAAATATAAACCATGATTTGAGAAGTTGGCCAAACACCAAAAAATTTATCAGAAAAGCCTAGCCAGCGCATAAAATCATATAGATATCCGTAGGTTGAATCAAATCCCATTGCAAAGGCAAACGCCAAAGCTACAACGGGAATAATATTTGGCAAAAAGAAAATGGCTCTAAACACATTGGCTAGGGGCATTTTTTTGGATAAAAAATATGAAAATAGCAACGATAAAGGTAGCGAGATAAAAATTGTAATGAAAGCAAAGCCAATCGAATTAAGTAAAATAACTGATGTATTATTGAGCCAACTTACACCTGTAGTATTCAATTTTGAATTAAATAAATCGTCAAAAATAATAGCAAATTGATCAAACCCAGCCCATTCATATGTACCATCAATTCTTCCATATTGAAAAGCGTGCATTAGCGAATTGATATTGACAAAGGACCAAGTTATGACAAACTGTAAAATCGGATAAAAAAGCATGATAATAACAAAAATATAGTCTCTCGTTTTGCGACTTAAATGCTTTTGAGGATGCTTGTTGAAAGCATTCGCTCGAGCATTTAGATTTGTTTTATCTTCTTCTAAGTTTGTGTTCACATCTATGTCATTCATATTTATTTCCTAATGAGTTCCACATTATCAATCTGCATAGTTGATTGACTTTGTTTATTATAAAATTCGAGTCTTATCGAATAAGAATCATAAGGAGCAGTAACACTAATTTCGTATGTTTTCCATTCATCTCCTTCAATGCCGATTGTTTCATATTCAATCGCTCTAGAAGAATAAGAATTTAAAAAATTAAGAACAACATTAGAGTCGCTACCAGTTGATTTTGCTTTGAAACTTAATGTATATTCATACCCTTCATAAACAGAATCAATATTCGTGTATAAATATCCTCCATCTTTGATGGTTACTCCATAAGAGTCTTGATAACCACCATTACTGGTTGGATAACAGACTTGATTGATTTCTTGAGTTTCTGTATTTAATCGAGAAAAATTCCATCCATATCCATTTGAATCATGATCTGATAAATATTCAAAATCACCATTCGAAACAAGATTGATTTTTGGATAAGTTGATGGCGAAGAAGGATATTGATTGGATAGAGCGCTGCTGACTGAAATCCCTGGATCAGATTCGACATATGTTTGTGTCTCATCAAAAGGCAAATATTTTACCCAGTCTACTTCCATATAGTCTGTTTCAAACAATGATTCGCCAACGAAACCTGCATTATTTGGAAACCAAACCCCAAGCCATAAACGCGATTGCAAATTTGGAATAAAAACATCGCTCACAGCTGTCACAATACCATCGCAATGATAAACAATCATTTCCGGATTTGTATACCAATCAAAACCAAAAACATGAAATTCACCATCATTGAAATATGTTTCTTCTTCTACAAGAGATGAATAGTTAACATCTTGCGACGTCGCAAATGTTTCAGTTATGTAATTAGTATTTAAAACATTTTTAAAAGAGATGATGCCGTCGCTTTTTCCGCCAGGTAACTCGATATCGATTTCGTGATTGTCGTTTTCTGAGCCTTCATTAGTTTGGTTATTGTATGTCCAAAATGCGGTACATGCGCCTAGGCGCCCGAGCGGTTTCATCTTAATTTCATATCTACCAGGCCCAGTGACAAATTTTGAAATTAAAGCAGCACCTGTATTTCGCCCGTCTTTTAATGTGCCAACGCCTTTAACTTCGCCTTTAGCATAATAAGACCCATTTCCTCTCAAGAGCAATATACCATCATCTGTATAAAAGACGTTTTCCGGTATTACTCCACCATTACCACTGCCCCACGCGCCATTTCCAATAATCCAATTGTCATAGTCGACACCATTAGTAAAATCATCGAAAAAGAGTTTAGAATTATCAAATTGCACATTTGGTAGTAATGACAGTTGATTGCCAGCTAAAATATTTTCATCATTGCTAGATGAGGAGTCCGTATTTTGACAACCAACAATAAATAAATTTAAAGAACAAATAAACAAAACATTTAAGATTTTAAATTTACTAGTCATAAAATTGCACCCACAATATAATTATATAAGATTTTGCTGAAAATAAAGCGTTTTTTTAGTTTAATTAAAAAATTGCTGTAATATATGGTTATATTTTCGTATTGTTTTCAAATTTAATTATATTATAATGATATTAGTGAATTATTTCATAAACTGAAAAAAGGAGATTTTAGAAATGAAAAGAGGATTATTAAGTCTTATTACCCCAATTTTAGTTTTAAGTAGCCTAGCGCTTAGTGGCTGTGGCAAAAAAGCGAATGATTTAACAACATTAAATATCATTTGTCTTAATTTGGGGTATGGTGATACTTGGATTAAAAATGCTGTGGCTAAGTGGGAAAGCGAAAATCCTGACTACAAAGTGAATTTAACAGCTTCTGAAGATGCGGCTAGTTTAATTAGTCGAAATATGGCTTCAAGCAATAACACTGATGATTTATATATCAGCGTTGGTGCCGATTGGAAAACATACGCCGCTAAAGGTGCATTTTTATCACTTGATGACTTAATAGAAGAAGAGGTTGATGGAATAAAAATAAAAGACAAAGTTAATGATGAGTATGCTAATTCAATTTATTACACAAATACAAAAGGTGAAACACATACTTACCGCTTGCCTTGGACCGCTGGCGTCGGAGGTATTTATTACAACGCACAAATGTTTAGAGAAAATGGATGGGATACATGGCTAAAAACGGAATATCCGACAAATACAACCGGTGTTCCAGAAACATATGAAGAATTGACAGGTTTGATTGAAAAAATAAAAGAAGATAGAGTACCCGTCGATGGGGATATTTCGGCAACTGTCAAACCATTTGTTTATACTGGTAAGAATACTGACTACTTTGACTATGCTGTTTTGACATGGTGGGGTCAACTAGCTGGAAAAGAAGCAATTCAAGAGTTTTTAAAATATGAAACATATACAGTTTTTGATGCTTCTATTGAAGGAAGTGCTTATTCAAAATTAAAAGAAGCTGTTTACTTATGGGATAACATTTTTTCAGACGCTTCAAACTATGTTGAAGGCTCTCTTTCAAAAACCAATCATCAGGCACAGCAAGATTTTTTAAATGGTTATTGTGCAATGATGTTTAATGGGGAATGGTGCTACAACGAAATAATTCGATATTTAACAAATAATACTCTTCCCGAATCTTTTGATTTAAAAATAATGAAAACCCCTACTGCTCCGAATGCAGTAGAACCAGACATTTCTTACATAGTCGGTGAAGATCAATATATCGCAATTCCTGCTTCAACTGAAAAGGCAGAATTGGCCAAATCATTTATTAAAGTATTAGTTTCAGATTGGGGTTGTGAAAACTTTACAACGAACGCTAATGGATTATTAGCATATAAATGGGACACAACTGACTATATTGCTCCAAATTCGTTCGTTGACTCATTAATTGAATATAAAAATGAAATAGATTCGACATTTACGAATTTTTCGAATAGTTTGATGTACTTAAATAATATTATTGATATTTGGGGTACTTCGGCAATGAGACCATTTAATGGTATATTGTCACAAACATCCAATGTCGAACTATCATTTCAAACAATTGCAAGCGAAACAGCAAGGCAATGGGATAGCTGGAAAAAACAAGCAGGCATAGATTTATGACGCAAATAGATGAAATATTAAATCTACTAAAGCAGATTCATCGCATCGAAAAAACCAAACCATCTTCAAGAACATTGCCTGGCAATTGTTATTTTTTGGATAATGATTTGATTTGTGCAAAGCCTAGAAATGACGGTGACAGCAGACATCCTTATTCGGTTGATGGGCTAACTCTATGGGCATATAGTTCAGGATATATTTCGATTAATGAATCTTCGTTCTTTTTCATCCCACCTACATTAGAAGGAAGAGAGCCGCGGCTTGCTTTTTTTGGTGGTGTTAAAAATAAAGCAACGAATAATTTCGCTTTTACATCAATAACTGGAGTTTTATCTAAAGGTAACAAACATAATAGTTATTGTGTTTTTGGCGAGAGATATGTCTATTATATTAAAGAATATTCTGGAATAGTTTTTGTGGCAAAACTTTGCATCGACGAAAACAAAAATATATTAATCAGCACTTTTGCGATAAATAATACAAGTTCGGACAAAGAACTTTATTTATCAACTTTCATGAATCCTATCATGGAACATAATGCTTCAGATAGTGATGAAAGTAAGTGGTTTAAAAAATGCGAATTGACAAAGGATGGCTGCAAATTTTTAGGAGTTGAAGATGTTTCAAGACATATCCATCTAACTAACTATGCAGTCGTAAAAAGATGCTGCAGCAGCAAAAACACCTATATATCATCAACATCATCAAGAAGTGAGTTTGCTGGTGGAAAAAATAGTTCAATTAGTTGTTCGCCGGCATTAAAAATCGGACAACTTGGTATTTGTAAACCAGTTACTCTATTTTCTGAAACTTCAGCATACTCAGATGTAGTAAGAGATGTTGTAAAACCACAACATTTTTTACAAGTTGATTATAAAATTCGCATCGAATATCAAGAATCTAATAGCAAACAATTTGAAAAATCAACATTTGATTATGGAGAAAATGATAAGGTTTTTGCAAAATTAAACCAAAAATTGCACAATATTTCAAATTTTCAAATAGAATTTGGGAAACTTAATGATTATAAATTGAACAACGAATTATTTAACCGCTTTCTTAAGTGTGTAGTAAGGCAAATCGATTATGGCGCTAATGCTAAAAATTCATCTTTAATGTTGCTTGGAATAAGAGATGTTTGCCAAATGGTTGAAGCTTCTTTAATGTGGGATTTAGAAAGTGCAAGAAGAATTCTTATCCAAACATTAAATTTTGTTGATCCATCAGGCAGATGCCCAAGACAGTATTCGATTCCAAATGGTGAAGAAGATCCATTAATGGATAATCGAGAGTTTATCGATCAAGGACAGTGGATCATTTCAACAATTCATACATATTTGGCTTTTAGTGGTGATTGTAACTTTTTAAATGATGAATGTACATATTGCCAACTGCAAGGTGCAAGATCTGGCAAAATACTCAGCGAAAGAGATTCGGTGTACATGCATCTTAAACGAATTATGAGTTATTTAATTTCGAATATTGATGAATGCACAGGCTGTTTGAAAACTTTATATGGTGATTGGAACGATGCAATCGATGGGCTAGGAACAAACACAACAAAAAATACCAATAAATTTGGAAACGGTGTATCTAGCATGGCGACATTTCATTTATATAAAAACTTAAAAGAAATGGAAGACATTGTTGAGTTTCATAATGGTGATAAGGAATTAATTAACTACTATTCTCAAATCGCTCAGCGCTTGTTAGAAAATGCCAATGCAAATTGCATTCAAAGGCAAAATAATGAGTTAAGAATTGTCCATGGATGGGGAGATAATAAATCCTTTTATGTCGGTAGTTTTAATGATGTTGATCAGAAAAGCAGACATTCATTAACATCAAATGCTTTTTATGTTATATCAAATATTTATAAATCTAAACCGGAAATAAAAAAGTATATTTTGCAAGCATACGATTGTTTAGACTCAAAATATGGTTTAAAAACATTCGATGTATATTTTGATCGTGATGCCAAACAAGTTGGTAGAATTGTTAATCTTCCAAAAGGAACGGCTGAAAACGCTGCTACCTATATACATAGTGCAATCTTTGGCGTAAAATCGCTCTTTGTATTAAAGGAAGGAAAAAGAGCCTTTGATCAAATTTTTAAATTAATTCCAATCACTCATAATTTAATCTCAACTTCCCCATTTGTTATGCCAAATTCTTACATCTATAATCCTGATATTGGTGTAGATGGAGAATCTATGTCTGACTGGTATACAGGAAGTTCTAATACTCTTATTAAAACTTTTGTTTTTGATTTATTTGGCTTGAAAGTATCACTTAACGGGGTAATATCAGTTGAACCATCTAATTATTTTCCTTCAAATAATTCAACGCTACAACTAACTATAAGAAATAAACATTTAAAAATTGTTTACAACAACAAACACTCACAAAAAAGAATAATTAAAGTCAATGGAAATATAATAAGTAGTTCATTCAATATAAATGACTTTAAAGACAACATTGTTATTAATATTGTTGATTAAAATTGTATAAAAAAAGACACATTATGTGTCTTTTTATTTTAATTATTAAATTTATTTATTTGTGCAATTTTCTTTTTCTCACCAAGACTATTGTAGAAACAATGGCTATGGCAAGACACATGGTAACGACAATAATAAAGAGTTCATTGTTGTTAAGATAAATATTAGCACTGTTCAATCCTAAAGGATCACTATTTGCAACTCCAGCATAAGTTAATAAATATGAATAAAAGGCGTAATAAGTTCTCTCACCTGTCTTTTCTGATGTTAATTCAAGGGAAGACAAATTGATATACTCGCGATGCTAAGCCTGAACTAGTGTCTTTTCTGATGTTAATTCAAGGGAAGACAAATTGGTCAAATCATCATTACTTATACGATAGTTAATCAATTCTAAAGTTGTTTTGTAATTATTGGTGTCATTAGTAATCTTCTCGCAAATACCATCTTCAGAACTTAAACGCTCAATATAGTGTTTAGCACTATTTAATGTATTGATGCAAATACCATGAAGAGTTAAATAATTTGAAGCATAATAATATGCCTCATATGCAAAGGCTATTCTTGCTGTCTTGCCTTGAAGAGTTGTTGTAAATTGCCAGCTTGTACCATTATCATAGGCGCTTCTATTCCAAGATCCCTTAATGCCTGACCCTTGAGTATTAGATGCATCTGAAGCAAAATATGATTTTTCTCCATCATCAGTTTTAACGACCGTCCAAACATCGCTGCCTTGCTCTTGATACAAAACAGTAACATAGCCAGCTTCGCATGCTCCAAAATAGAAATGGAAATCTTGAATATTAGAAATATACCCATCTGACGCAACAACGGAGACGAATTTTGAAGTATCTCCAGAATATCCCATGGCTGCAGCAATTTTAAACCAATCTGAATCGGGATCTAAATTAGCGGTAATTGTAGCAGCTGCTGCTGCAGCAGCTGAATCAATTTGACCTAGTTCTAGTTTATTGGAACTACTTCTTCTGCCGCTTGAAATTGTCCAAGTCATATCAATACCGTCATTAAAAGCTACACTTGTATCAGTTTGATATGTCCAATTAGTAGGATATTTTTCCAACAAATCTGCACTATTATCGATGATGGCATAATAATTGTCTAAAACTGCTGTTTCACCGGCCGCATTTACTTTGCTAGTTTTCAAATTAAAATTAGAGAAAGCAGCAAAGGATAAAATACAAGCGCCAATTCCTACTAGTAAAAAATGTCTAGTTTTCATATTTATTTTCCTCCTTCAACTTCCAACTGAACATTTTCAATATATTTTTTAAGTTCTCCTACACAAATATCCGCATCTTCTTTTTTTTCTGTTTCAACAAAAATACGGAACGCTGGTTCAGTGCCAGAGAGCCTAATTAGCATCCAAGAATCGTTTTCAAAATAAAATTTAAAATTACGAGCAAAGTGTTCATAACGAATCAATTTGCGAGAAAATTTAGGCTGATGATTATTAAGATATTCAATAACTTTATTAACGTCGACACCTAGTGGCAAAAAATCTTCAACAAAATAGTGATGATAGTCAGCGATTTCTTTGATATTTGAAATAATTTCGCTGACGGGCTTTTTAAAAGCTGCAACCATTTCCATGAACAATCCAGATGAAAAAACACCATCTTTACCGTAAAGATATCCTCTGACTGTTAATCCACCCGAAGATTCTCCGCCCATGAGCGCATTATACTTTTTCATTCCAGCTGTAATGTTTTTAAATCCAACATCAACCTCATGGCATTGATATCCTAGTTTGTTTGCGACTTTATCGACAAAGATTGAGGTAG
Source organism: uncultured bacterium (assembly GCA_949292105.1). Taxonomy (GTDB): domain Bacteria; phylum Bacillota_I; class Bacilli_A; order RFN20; family CAG-826; genus CASEYK01. The sequence goes on along the minus strand of CASEYK010000007.1, from coordinate 27,918 downwards.
CACAATTTTTGACAATATCACCTTCGAATCCGCGATGCTTGACAAGATAAAAATATAAGCACGCTAAAATTTCATTGTTGGATACATAATTACCCTTTTCATCAATAACTCCCAAGCGATCGCCATCGGAATCAGTTGCCAATCCAAAATCGTATCCACCATCGACGACTTTATCTTTAAAATCTATGTTTAATGCTTCTTTTGTTGGATTTGGCAAATTAAAACCAAAAAAAGCATCATGCTCGCCATGAATAATATCGAATTGTTTAATATTTAATTCCTTTGCTAATTGTGCTAGCCCAACAACACCAACTCCGCACATATTGTCATATATAATCTTTAAATTGTTATTTTTTAGAACGCCCTTAGAAATAAACATTTTAATGTGTGACAAATACATGTTAGTGTTTGAATAATCTTGAACAAGCCATTGCCTTTTGGCTTGGGCTATATTCATTCTTTTGATAGTTTTTACTTCTTTTGAGTATTTTTCCAATTTATTAGTAAATTCCAAGTCAGCATCATAGCCTTGAGAAAGAAAAATCTTTACGCCGTTAAAATAATATGGATTATGTGAAGCGGTAATCATAACGCCATAGTCATTTCCTAAATCGCGAGTTGCAGACATAACAGAAGGCGTTGGTACACTGCTTGTGTATACATACGATTTAATGTTATTAGCAGCTAAAACTTGGGCAAACCATCGCGCAGCAAAATCAGACATGAAACGATTATCATATCCAATTATTATCGGCTTTGCATTTCCTTGCTCATTAATGATATTACTTAATCCTTGAGCAATTAGTTCAATGTTTGATTTCGTAAAATCATCACCGATTATGCCACGAAAACCACCTGTACCAAAGCTAATCATTCTAAAATTATTATTGTCGATAAAAATTAGAAAATCAATGCATTTTTTTACAAACTGAAAAAATAGAAAAATAATTTAATAATTTTTATTTTGTTTCTTTTTATGTTTTGCTTTAAAGTTTGAAATTGATAAATAGACGAAAATACTCGTAGATAATAAACAAATTGTCAAAATTATGAAATCATATCTTGTAAAAAGGTTACTGTTTCTACTATTAAGGTTTGTAGTCAGCCAGTAATGTAGCAAATAATTGTAACCTTCTAAGTATGTTTGAGATGCATCATTTTTTCGGGATGTATTTGCAAACTTCTCTAATTCGATGTCACTCAAATTGTTATATTGGGTGACAATAAAAGATTGTTGAGATTTATTGTAAGAACATATATTAGTGTCATTGTCGATTTTATTGGTTATATCCACATATCTATTTATAGATATGCCACTAATTCTCACACCTTGACCAGCTAACGAAAACGCTAGAGAAGCATACGCAAAACGAATTTTGTCGAAAGAAATATTTATATCAGAACTTGTTATACTAACTTGATATAAATCTATTCCGGTTGAATTTAATCCACTGGAATCTCTTAGGGCTTGTACTTTGCCTACACTCCAATTGGTGCCACTATCAACTGAATACAATATTATATTTCTATACCACGAAGTTGTTGGATCAACAGCATAGCCAGAAAAATAAAATGTCAAATCATTGAAATATTCAATGTCGAAATTCATGTACATTGCTTGAACATAATGCTGTTCACCGATTTCATCGAAAACAGCGGAATTAATTTTTTTAAAAATTGTTTCTTCGGAAGTTTCGCCTTCCATGAAATGAATACTAGCTAATGATGATGTTGAGTTTTCTGTTTCTGAGCAACCAAGAATAAATGGGGCCGCTTGTGTATAATATTGGCTATTTGATACTGTCCAATTTAAACCACTACCATCAAAATCAACAACATGCACGCCGCTCCATGTTGGCGAGTTTGATAAATAAGCGTTTTCTAAAGTTGTAATTCCGTAACTATCTTGTTTTTCATAAGATGGTTCAGAAGCCTCACTATCTTGCTTATTTCCTAAAAACCAATCGTCAATCAATATGTTATTTTCTGTCTCGATAGTTGCTTTAATATAAAAACAATTATTTGGGCAAACAATCTGAATATTATCCAAAATATCCCAGTCTTGCGCGGATAATGCAAAATTATCCTGCGATATTTTAACATCATTAGAAGAGTAATATTCTACCAAGTAATTACCCTGTCCTTTATATCTAAGCGATAATTCATAAAACTCATTAGGATAGCAAGAATCAACGATAGTATTTACTGATGAATTTGTCAGTGATAAACCAGCGCTATAATAACCATTGGTTTGAGAAACAATAGCGTTTGAATCTTCAAAGTTAAGTCCGTAGCCATGCTGGGTATCTTTTTTGCTAATATATTCAAAATCACCATTTGGTATCTTGTTTATTGAGTCAGTGCAACTAGATGCAGATGGATATTCATCAATAGACGCAACTTGAGACGAATTAATATAAGCGTCATGAGATATGTAATCTTGATTCTTAAAAGGAATGTATTTGACATAGTCAATATCCATGAATGCTGTATCAAAATAAGCATTGCCGACAAAATCTGGATTGTTAGGAATCCATACGCCTACCCATAATCTCGTTTCTAAAAAAGGAATGTTTGTTGTTGAAGTTGCAAGTAATACACCATCTACATAGTAGTTAATTAGTTTATTGGTTTTTGAATAATACCAATCAAATCCAAAAGTGTGATACTCTCCATCGGATAGGTAATAATCCAAAGTTTTGCATTGTGAAGTAGAATTACCAACATAGTTGGTAAATAAAATATTATTAAAGCTTGTTTTACTAGAAACGGTTCCTGGCAATTCAATATCTATTTCGTGATTTAAACCATTCTCATCTTCGGTGTATGTCCAAAACGCCGTACATGCGCCAACGCGAGGAGCAACTTTCATTCTAATTTCATATCGCCCAGGCGACGTCGTTTGTTTTAAAATTAGTGCGGCGCCTGTAGATGATCCATCAGTTATTGAGCCTACTCCCTTTACTTCTTCTTTTGCGTAATAATTTCCTCTGGCAGTTAAACGAACAAATTCATTATCTAATTGATTGTTATATGACACATTTTGAGGGATAACCCCACCATTGGTTCTGCCACCAACTTCACCCCAAACTCGTTTTGAAATATACCAAATGTTGTAATCAATGCCATTATTGAAATCATCAAAAAACATATTGTCATAATCAAGTTCTTCATTTTCGATGATGGGAATATCGGTTTGATACGTTGCTGAATAAGAAGACGATATGATGTTGTTAGACAATCCAGTCAGCGAACAAGATAGAACTAAATACGTTAAAATATTCATAATTTTTTACTTTCTTAAAAAACTATTTCTATCATAGCATATTTAATGTTTTTGCAAAAAGTTTTTAGGAAATATAAAAAATAATTATTTTCTTGTTTCGACAAATATTTTAAACTCGCTGACTTGGTCAAGCGTTAAGAATTTAGCCATAAAAAATCGATCACCCATTGCCCCTGTAAAAACTTTAGGATAATGGCCGTGATGGCAAATGTTAAAGTGATATTTTGAAAGGATTTCATCGTCAGAATGTACATATTCAGCATCATCACGCCTCGATGCACAGGCAGCATAATATTTTGGCCAATCCATTTTTTGACGATTTTCATCATATGCGATAGAATCACCATAAATTTCATACGCTGATACACTATTGGCAAAATTAATTAAATCAGGGGTATACCCTCCAGCAGGTCGCATGTTTGTTTCCAATGCGACAATTTCGCCTTTTCTAGCTAATCCTTTCGCGGCTTTGTTTAATTTAAAAAATTCTAGATGGAAGAAGCGGTTACGAACATTAAATGCTTTAACAACCTTTCGACCAATATCTTCAAATGTTTTACTAACTTTTGGAACGGTGTAATAAAAAACATCACTTTTATTTTCAACAACATCAGCAATTGAAGGTGGAAAAACATTTGATGTAAAGAAAATGACATCGGCTTTGGAATTAGATATTCCATCAAAACTAATAATATTGCCATCCAAAAATTGTTCAGCTATATATGTCACTCTCGGATTTTTTATTTCGAAGAAGTGTTTCAAATCATCAATGTTTGAAATTTTAAAATCGCCCTCTGCTCCAACGCCTTGATCGGGTTTAATGAAAATTGGATAACCAACTTTCTTGACGAATTCTAACATTTGATCAAAAGTGTCAACTAGTGTCCATTGGGCAACTTTTACACCTGCTTTTTGATAATATTGTTTCATTAAAGATTTGTGCTGGTAATACGCTAAATCTTCAGAGCGAACACCATTTGGAATATTGAATATTTCTCTTAATTTTGCATCTTTTTCTAACCAGTATTCGTTATTGCTCTCTAAATAATCAATTTGACCATATTTATTAACGAAATATCGAACGGCATTAATCTCATTATCGAAATTGTCCATGTTATAACAAACATAATATTCATCTAAACAATCTTTCAGACCTTGAGGCAATTCATGATATGGTGCATCACCAATTCCGAGGGTAATAAATCCACGTCGTTTAATTGCTCGAACAAACTGATAATATGAGTCTGGAAAATGTGGTGATATAAAGAGAAATTTTTTCATTTTGCTACCTTCTAAACTTTTATAAATATTATTATATATGTGTGAAAATGATTTTCATTATAAAAAATGAAACGGAGAAAAAAGTGTGAAAAAATATCTAAATAACGCTGTTATCTATCAAGTGTTTGTAAGAAACTATTCCGATGAAGGAACTTTTAAAAAAGTTGAACAAGATTTGAAAAGAATCAAAGAACTTGGAACTGATATTTTATACTTAATGCCTTTTCAACCAATCGGTATAAAAGAGAGAAAGGGAACAGTTGGTTCACCTTATTCAATTCGCGATTATTTTGGAATTGATCCGACACATGGCACATTACAAGATTTTAAAGATTTAGTCAGTGCAACGCATAAAATAGGAATGAAACTCATAATCGATATGGTGTTTCATCACACTTCTCCTGACGCTGTCCTTTTAGAACAACATCCAGAATTTTATTATTACAAGCCAAACGGCAAACTAGGAAACCGAGTGGGTGACTGGACGGACATAGTTGATTTAGCGTGTGAAAAAGATGATACGCAAGAATATTTACTAACAGTTTTAGAGTATTGGCTAAAGCAAGGTGTCGACGGATTTCGATTTGATGTTGCAAGTCTCATTCCAATCTCGTTTTTTAAAAAAGCACGAGCTAAATTCGGCAATGAAATTATTCTTTTCGCCGAGAGCGTAGAACCAAGTTTTATCAAATATTTAAAAGAGAATAATCATGTGGCAGAAGAGGATAAAGACTTATACCCTACTTTTGATATTTTATATGACTATGACACATACCCTTTACTTCGCCAATATCTTAAAGGTGAAAAACAAACAGTAGATGAGTATGTAGATGCTATTGTTAGAAGAGAAGTCGACTTGCCGAGTGGCTATATCAAATGTTGCTGTTTAGAAAATCATGACAATCCGCGTATTGCGTCATTAGTTAAGAATGATACACAGTGGATGAATCTTCAAGCCTTCTCTTTCTGTTTGAAAGGTGCAACATTTTTATATGCCGGTGAAGAGTTTGGTGAACCACATCTAGTAGAACTATTTGAAAAGGACCCGCTACCATGGACAAATTACAATAAAGAAAATGCTCAAAAACGCTGCGATTTTATCAAAAAACTCTCTAAAATCAAACATTTATCATATTTTTCTGATCCAAAAGAATTTCATGTCACAAATCAAAATGGCATTGTCGTTATTAAATTTACAGACAGCCAAAACAACGAGTTAATTGGAGTGTTTAATTTCAATTCACAACCTCAACACGCAAAAATAGACAAAGGTCAATACAAAGATTTGATTGCGAATTCTATTACTCAAATTTCGGATGAATCACTTTTAATTGATCTACCAAAAATACTCATTAAAATGTAGGAGGATTATATGGCTAAAAGTAAAAAAATACATCTTCTTTGGAAAATTCCAGTTGGCATCATTTTAACAATCGTTGCTCTCTTTGTATTAGTGTTTGCTGGTTTTAACCTATTAAAGTATCCAATCTATTCAGACTTTTATAGCGCTAAAACGACACTTGGTACCATTCCTGGATTAAATAATAATTTTATTCCGCAAGGCATCTGTGTAAGTGAAGAAAATGATATGTATTTATTTGGCGGATATACTAGTTCAGGCTTGGCATCGCGAGTATATGCAAAAGATGAACAAGGTGTAAGAAAATATGAACTTTATCAAGACAATCAACCTTTTATGGGACATCTTGGTGGCATTGCAACAACGGGCGATTTAGTTTATCTTGCTTCAGGTAGTCATATTTACACAGTTAATCTTGGATTGTTCCAAAAAGAATTCGGCATCATTGAAATTGGTGAAGGCGTCGAGGTCAACAATCAAGCTAGTTTTGTTTTTACCGATGATTCATATCTTTATGTCGGCGAATTCAATAACGGCAAGGAATATGTTACCAATCACGTTGTTTTAACCAACAGCGGTCGAATCAACTACGCTATTTGTACAAAATATGCTCTAGATGATTTAACTACACCACTAGCAATTTATTCCTTACCTGACAAAGTACAAGGTTTTGCCATTACTGCTGAAGGCAACATTGCTCTTTCAACATCATATGGACTAGCTGATTCGTATTTGTATTATTATGAATCGGATATTATTTATACAAACGGACAAGACTTTGACTCTGTTGAAGTTCAAATCTTAGACCAATATTCATCCAAATTAAAAATGCCACCAATGAGCGAAGATTTAGACTATTCAGATGGCAAATTTATTTCCTTAACCGAAAGTGCTTGTAATAAATATATATTTGGAAAATTCTTCTTTGCCAATTACTATTTTGGCATCGATGAAAACAAAATTAAGTAAGTTTATATTTCTTTAATCTTTCAGTAGCTTTTTGAGCTTTTCTATAAATAGTTTTAACACTTTGTCCAACAAAATATTTATGATCGCGATAAAGTATTTTTCCGTTAACCATTGTCATCTTAATAATGTCTTTGGAACCGCTTAAAACAATATTGTCAGCGATGTTATTAATCGGCTGCATACTCGGTCTTAATAAATCAATTTCAATGAGATCTGCTTTTTGTCCAACATCGATATATAAACAATTATCTAAACCCATTGCTTTAGCCGAGTTCACTGTGGCCATTTTTAAAACTTCAAACGGTTTGATAGCAGCGGGATCGCAATGCTTTATTTTTTGAAGAGCGATAATAAGTCGCATTTCATAAAAGAAATCAAGGCCGTCATTTGAAGCAGGTCCATCAGTTCCTACTCCAACAGGAATATCATAATCAAGCAACTCTCTCACAGGGCAAATACCCGAAGCGAGTTTAACATTGCTCCCCGCACAAGTAATCGGATAAATATTTTTATCTTTTAAAATTTGATAATCGCGGTCTCTTAAATATATGGCGTGATAAATCGCTCCACCGCGATTTAATAAGCCATATGAATTCAAATACTCAACTGGGCTTAAACTATTGTTATCTCTTTCACAATCAATTACTTCTTTTTCGCTTTCAGATAAATGAATGTAAAAGCGGTAATCATACTTTTGAACAATCTTTGAATATTCTTGTAAGACACCTTTATCGCATGTATAGATAGAGTGGAGCCCTAAATCATAACTAATAAGACCGCTAGCACAATCGCGCTGACACAGCGGGAGATGTTCTAGCAAATCTTGCTCATTTTTGGGAACGAGCAAGATATGCAATCGATAGCCCATTTCATTTGCTGCTTTAGCCATAGCGTGAGTAAAATAATAATTCTCACTAGCGGCAGTAATACCGCTTGATAAGTATTCCAAAATGCTAACCTTAAGAAGGTAATATGAATCGCTTTCTCTAAGATGCTCTTCCATCGGAAAAATAGTGTTGTACAGCCAATCTTGAACGCTCTCACCATCAGTAATCGCTCTGGCAAAGCACATCGCTCCGTGAGCATGCGCATTTTTAAAACCAGGCATAATCAAATTACCTTTAACATCAATTGTTATATCGAAAGGTTCGAAAGATGAATAATTTTCTCCAATATAAACAATGGTGTCATTGTCGATAACGATGGAAGAAGAATAAATTACTTCATCGTCTTTCATAGAAAGAATTTGAGCATTTTTTAATAGTGTTTTCATAAATAATTAATAATTAACATCAATTTGGACAATCGTTATGTCGTCAATAATTTTATATCGCGGATTGCGATAACAAAAAGGATCCATATATACACAGCGCTGTATCTTGTTTATCGCCTTTTTAATATTGATTTTGTGTTGAAACATTTTGACAAAATCGTGATAGACATTAAACACTTGATAAGCATCCGCAAAACCATCGGTATACATATAAATTGTTTTGACATCTGATGGATTAAAATACTGAACTTTAAAAATAAATTTTGACACTCCACCAATTGTAAAAATATTAGCTTCATCTTTCTGAATTGCTTCAAGATACTTGGCTTTTGCGTACTTTTCGGCTTCCATTTGATAAGGTATCAAATCAAAAATACGGGTTTTTTTCTTTGCTTCTTTGACCATATTATTTGCAGTTATATCGATGTTTTGAAAATATTGATCGCGCATTCTTTTGATTGAACCATCTTTGCCAATAATGGCAAGTTCCACATTGCCAATATAAGACAATTTAATCTGCTTGTTATCAAATTCAAGTACAGCGATGCTCGCCATCGGATATTTGCCGTCAATGGCTCCGCCTAAAGATGTATATTCATTAGCCGCCATCTGAGCAATTTGAACAAGTTTTTTTAAAACATCAGTTTCATAATTTTTCAGATGCTTTTTAATAAAATTAGCAAACCAAACACCATCGTTTGGAAAAGAGGCAAAAGGTTTTTGAGTAGATTCAGCATCTAAAATAAGAACATAGTTGGAACCAACAATGTAACGATCTTCACTATATCGATGTGAGCGTTTTGAATAGGGAGTAACAGTATAATCAAACATAAGGCAATAATATTATAATAGTATTTCTAGCAATAACATAATCATAAATCCAACAATAAATGACCAAACACCTAAATGCGATAAATGGCCATTGATTGATTCGGGTAATATTTCATCGAGTGTCACATAAATCATCATGCCGGCTGCAAAGGCTAAAAGCCAAGGCATTAGAATGGTCAGCCAACTAGCGACAAATAAACCGATAACCGCAAAAACTGGTTCGACTATCCCAGACAAAGAGCCGAGAAAAAATGATTTAGTTTTACTGACACCTAGCCCGAGATAAGGAACAGATACAGCAGCACCTTCGGGGATATTTTGTAAGGCTATCGCAATTGAAAGGGCAAGCAAGGAGAAAATAGCGTCTTGAGTTTGACTACTTAAGGCGAGGCCTGCAGCAAATCCAACCGCTAATCCTTCTGGAATATTGTGCATCGTAACAGCGAGAAAAAATTTAGTCTGTTTGGAAATTTTTTCATTATGCAAACCTTCTTCAGTCTGAGAAGCTTGATGAAAATGAGGGATAAGTTTATCGAAAAAATAAAGCAAAAGACAGCCGAGCAAAAAACCAACCAAAATTGGCACATATGACCAATTGCGATAGACGGACTGATTAGAGGCTTCTTCAATCGCTGGAAGAATAAGACCAAAGACAGAAGCGCTAATCATCACTCCAGAAGCAAAACCTAAAACAGCAGTATTGATGGAATCTGAAAAATTTTTCTTAAAGAAAAAAACAACAGCGCTCCCTAAAGTCGTACCTGCGAAAATAAGAACAATGGAAATAATAGAAATAGTTAATGCGTCCATGCCTGAATTATAAAGAAAATAAATGTTCTTTTCAACTTGTGTGCTCGATAATAAAGACTATGTCTTTTGAACAACAAAAAAGGCTAGAAAACTAGCCATTTTCGCAAACTATTGTTTGCCTTGCGTTTTTTTATCTTTTTTTCTTTCTTTTTCAATCTTTTTTCTCACTCGTTTGATATGAGCGGCAGCAGGACAATTAGAGCAAGCGGCAGATCGCCCTTTTAATTTTGGATAAATAAACGAGAAGAAAATAATAACTGATAAAAGAATAATGACAATAATTAAAATTACTACATCAGTTATGCTCATATACTACTCACCGCCATTCCAACTATTCCAATAAGAGAAGCTAAAACCCATGCAAGACCTGTTTGAAAAGCAATTGCTGACCATAATTGTTTCGAGGTTGAAAATTCTCTACGCATGGCGCCAATCGCTCCAAAACAAGGGGCAGAAAATAAATTAAAAACCATAAAGGCATAAGCACTCCAACTATTAAAGAAAGAAAATAATGAAGTATTAAATATTTCTCCACCTTCTTCAGCGACGCCTGCAATTGTCGCCATCGATGAGACAACTTGTTCTTTGGCAACTAATCCTTGAATCGCTGAAACAGAAGCTGCCCAGCTCAAATCGCCGAGCATCGGATAAAAGATCCAAGCGATGGAACGCCCAACATTGGCTAATAACGATTCATCAATCGTATATGTTTCGCCATCAATGTAATGGAAATTCCAAGTAAACGAAACCAAAAACCAAACGATAACCGAACACAAAAGAATAATAGTCCCAGCGCGTTTAATAAAAGCAGTTGTTTTATCAAAAACATCTCTTGCTACATATGATGCGTTAGGTGCTTTGTAGGCTGGAAGTTCAGAAATAAATGCTGAACTCGAATTTTTAAAGAATAATTTTTTAATAATGACTCCGCTGAGCAAAATGACAACAATAGCCAATACATAGAGTGACAATGTTACTAGCCATCCGACATTAGGAGCAAAGAAAAAGCCTGAAAATAATGCAATAATCGGTAGTTTAGCTGAACAAGGAATGAACGGAGTAAGGGCAATTGTCAATTTTTTCTCATCTTCATCCTCAATTGTTCTCGTCGCCATCACGCCAGGAACGCTACATCCACTGCCGACAATAAATGGAATTAAAGATTTTCCACTCAAACCAAACTTGTGGAACACACGGTCGAGAAAAAAGGCGATGCGTGACATATATCCCGTTGTTTCAAGAATAGATAAACAGAGAAACAAGATGATAATTTGTGGAACAAAGTTTAAAACCGCCCCGACTCCTGCGACAATGCCATCGGCAACAAGACTCCTAGACCATTCGCTAGCGCCAATACTGCCGAGTGAAGAGGAAAGCCACGGCCCTAATCCCATAATTTCAAATGGTGCAGTCCAAACAAGGCCAAAGAAATTAAATTCTATTTCTTCTGCGCCATTAAATAAGGCATCAACAAGGCTGACGGTCAAGCCTCCCACTAGTCCTACAGAAAGAAGATAAACAAGTGCCATTATGAAAATAAAGATAGGAATAGCAAGCCATTTGTTAAGAAAAATTTTGTCCAATTTATCCGTAATAGCATTTTTCTTTTCGGAACTGATTTGAACGCTTTTTTGTTTTACGCTCGAAATATAATCATATCTTTGTGAAGCAATGAGTTGCTCCATGTCCATATCGTGGCTTTTCTCTATCTTTTCGGTTTCGATTTTAAGTTCGTCACTCGAAATATATTGTGAATAGCGGGGATCACTTTCGATTACTTTAACAGCAGCAAATCGAGTATCCAAATTAAAAGTATTTTTCACTTGTTCAATTAAGTGTTCGACATCTTTTGAATAAATTTTGGAGTTGGCATTTGGAATAAAAGTTTCGTCGACCAATACTTTAATTAATTCGTCGATACCTGTTTTCTTTTTGGCGGAAATCGGTACCACTGTTGTTTTTAATAAGGATGAGAGTTGATCGGAATCGATGTGGATACCTTCTCTTTCCACAATATCAGCCATGTTTAAAGCGATGACAACATTTGTTCCAAGCTCTAATAATTGAGTTGTTAAATATAAACTCCTTTCAATGCAAGTGGCATCAACAATATTAATAATCACATCAGGTTTTTCATCGACAACATATGTTCTCGACACTTCTTCTTCGGATGTATAAGGCGATAATGAATAAATACCAGGCAAATCGACAACCACTATATCTGTGTTTTTAATATGGCCTTCTTTTCTTTCGATTGTTACGCCCGGCCAGTTGCCAACTTTTTGGTTAGCGCCGGTCAGAGCGTTAAATAAGGTAGTCTTTCCTGAATTTTGATTTCCAATTAAAGCAACTTTCATTTATTCCACCACCTTAATATCAATCTCACGCATTTCTGCTTTGCGTATGCACAATTCATAATCGCGTATCTCAATATCGATAGGATCGCCAAGAGGAGCTATTTTTTTAATGCGTATCTGTACGCCCTTAGTAATGCCCATATCCAAAAGCCGACGGCGCAGAGCCTTATTTTCATTATGCATGTCTAATACAATACATTTCTGCCCGCGTTTTAAATCGCTCAGATGTCCAATTTCACCTGGCTTTAAATGTTTTTTCTTTTCACTGTCCATAATGTTCCCTTCCTAAGTTAACCCAAGTTAATTTTACGCCACAATACTATCCCAATAAGATGTTGAAGTCAACAAAAAATTAAACAAGGTTAACTTTTCTTGAAAAAGAAGAAAAAAAGAATATGATTTAAGTATGAAATTAAGTAAATCAATTGAAGATTATTTAGAAGCTATTTTAATCTTAGAATTAAAAGGCGAAGCGATTCAATCGGTCAAAATCGCTCATTTTTTAGGAGTATCAAAACCAGCCGTAAGCAAGGCGATGCAAGAGCTTGCAGAGTTAGGTTTCATCAATAAGGCTGAATACGGTGATATTAGTTTTACAGATGTTGGAAGAGAAGCCGCTCAGCAAGTTTACGAACGCCATGTCGTTATCAAACAATTTCTAATCAATCTCGGCGTTGATGAGGTAACAGCTGAACACGATTGCTGTCTAATCGAACATGTTGTCTCTCATCAAACCTTTCAAAAAATTAAAGATTTTAATGAAAAAAACTAGCAAAAAGCCAGTTTTTTAACTAAAAAAGCAGGTCAAACCTGCTATTTTTTTTATAATTAATCGTCGATATCGTTAATATCAAACGCTAATTGTTCCATCATGATTTTATAATCGCCTTTACCCTCTTTGATATCGTTTAGCGTTTGCTCAATTCTTTTTTTCAGCGCTTCTGAATGAAGACGGCTTTGGACTAAATGAACCAATCGATATGTGTAACGCAAATTTTTGTCTGAAGCATAAAAGGCAATGGTTTCTTCTTCGTTTTCGCACAAGGCATCGACAAGTTTTTTCACGATGGCATCTTCCATCGCTTTTAAATCTTGTGGATTCAAATTATCGTGAGCTGGTTCGTAATGAAGATTTTCAATTTCGCTTAAATACGTTTGTAAAGCAGCATCAAGTCTTGTTTGTTTCATTTGATATATACCTCTTTTTTAACTATAACATTTTGCCAACTTTCAATTAAACAACTATTCATCTTTTTTGAGCAGCTCTTCGAAAATATTGTCGAGATTGCAGGTCAACTCATTTTCAAAATTTTCTAGTTTATGGTTGAGGTGATGACAGTTTTCGAAAGCAGTCGGATAAGAAGTGACAAGAAACTCGTAGTGATTTTCTTTTTTAGGATTAATTCTTAAAACGCGTGAAGTTAAGGCGTTGATATATCTTTTCTTATCTACCCAAGCATTTTGCAAGATTCTTGAACGATTTGGAATGACATATTTTTCGTATGCACCGCTTTGATGCAAGAGCAGAAAAAGTTCAAATGCTGGATGGGTATATCCAAACTTAATATAAGGAAAATTTTTCATAACAGTTTTCATTTTACTGATATGTTCTTGGGCTTCGCTCTTAAATACATCGAGATCGTAAAAAATATAAATACGGTCTTTTTTGGCATCAAAAAGTGGCAATTGATTTTTAAATTCCACCGCTTTTTCAATCAACTTATAAACATGGGATACATGCTTGTCTTCATCAATTTTATCGAGGAACTCAATATCAACATTTTGTATATTATGGAACTCTTCTAATTCGAAAAGAGCGAGCAAATAATATTTCTCAGTTTTCTCTCCTTCAACGAGAAAATAAAGGCGAGGGAAGGTTTGAATTGTCTTGTTGGGACGAGTTAAGGGAAAAGGTGCTAGAGCCATAATTAATCATCGATTCCTTTAATAAAGCGAGGGATAGCGCCAAAGCGACCAAATATATATTCTTCCGCCAAGTTCTTATCGCTTCTTGAAACAAATGAGGTCAAAGGATAAATGCTACTACCTTTTTGTTTATGCTCGTTTTGAATAAACCAAATTTCATCAACTCGTAAATATTTGTTCATCAAGTTAGGCAAATGCGTCGTAAAGATTAATTGTGATTGATTGCCACTTAATCTTTTAATAGCTGTTTCGATAAATTGATAAGCGAGCAAAGGGTGCATGCTTCTTGTTATTTCATCGACAACATAAACTGCATCAGGATTAGTATTAAGCAAAATAGAAGAGAGGAAAAAGACGCGCTTGGTGCCGTCTGACTCTTCAAATAAATCGAATTGATTAACAGACGAGCCTTTGTGAAAAGATACGAGGCGGTAAAAGGAAAGAGGTTTATTTTTCATCTTTTTAACAACAAATAATTCATTTAAAAGAGAGACTGCTTCAACTGCATCATCTTTTAAAGTTAAATTTAAACGAGTAAGAACTTCGTTAAACAAATTTGTTGGAAGTGTCTTAGCCAAATCTTCGATTGAGATAGGTAAAAGTTTGATTTCTTCAATACCGGTTTGCATCTTTTTGAGCAAAACAGAAATTTCTTCAACGCTTTTTTCATCGGATAAGTGAAGCATATTAATTGAGGATGAGCTCGAAATAATCAATAAATCTTGATAAAAGAATTCAAACGCTAATTCAAATGGTTTTAAAGGGGCAGACGATAATTGTTTTTCACGATTAACAAAGGTCAGAAATGGCATATTTTTAAGGGTCAATGATTGATAATCTTCAAAATAAATTGACGAGCGCATATCTTTTGTTTGCATAATGCGGTCATTATAAATTTCTTTTTCTTTATTTTTGGATGTCAACACTTCAACCAACCACTCATGTTCAATAGTCGAATGGGATAAATTGACAATTAAACCATACCGATATACTTTATCGTTTTTTGAAAAAATAATATCAAATAGTGTTGACTCATCTTCTTTTCCACGAAAAGCATAATCATTCATTAAAGGATTCATACCATTAAGCACGATTGAACGAAAAACAGATAGCGCAGTGATAAAAGATGTTTTCCCACCAGCGTTAGGTCCGTAGATGGCGGCAAATTTTAGAATGTTAATATGGCGAAAAGAAAAAACATGATCTTCATGATTTTTAAATTTGGAGTTAGTAATCATTGAGAAAACATTTTCGCTGTAGAAAGACTTAAAGTTTTGGATTTTAAAACTAATCAGCATAACAAAGCACCTCTAAGATAATTATAACATTATTTATCGAGGTATGTGTTTATATCGATGATTTTACATTTTTGTTGTAAAATAATATGACTTTAATAATTGTTGAAATAACTTTTTGTTAAAATATCGACGATATCTTCGTGGGTGATTTTCTTGTACGCACCGCCTAATCGACACGAATAAGCAATATCGTGAATCATCGACTCTTTAACGCCTAAATCTTTAATTGACAAAACCATTCCGCTCTCGGCAATGAATTGTTTCAAAGCCTCTAGACCTTTAATAGCAACCTCTTCGTCGGTGAGGTTTTGTGTTCCGACGCCAAAGACTTCAATAGCAAAACGCTTAAATTTAGCTAATCCATCTTTATAAATACATTGATAGTAAGGAACAGAAATAGCGGCTAGCCCCATTCCGTGTGCGCAATCAGTAAAAGCGCTGATTTGATGTTCAATTCCATGAACTTCCCAGTCCTGTTCCTTTGAACAGCCAACAAGAGTATTTAAGGCAAGAGTTGAAATCCACATGATGTTGCTACGCGCTTCATAATCCAAAGGATTAGCAATTGCTTTTTTAGTATTTTTAATCAGCGAGCGAATAAGGCTCTCAATTAAATCGTCTGAGACATTATCATCATCGCCAGAAAAATATTGTTCCATGAGGTGAGAGAGAATATCAAATATCCCAGACTTCATCTGATAAAGCGGAACAGAAAAAGTATATTCAGGATTTAAAATAGAAAACTTAGGATATACCTCAGCAGGAAACACTCGACCAACTTTTAATTTCTTATCACTATGAGTTATGACCGAGCCACCATTCATTTCAGAACCAGTTCCAACCATTGTTAAAATCGAGGCAACAGGGACAATTCTATTGTCGATTGGTTTTTGCGACAGCCAGTATTTTTCAAAAGGTTCTTCTTTCGAATAAGCGCTGACTGAGACACCTTTAGCAAGATCAATAACTGAACCGCCACCGACCGCTAAGATTAAATCAATGCTATGTTTACGAACAAGGTCCGCACCTTCCATCATTTTAGTATATAAAGGATTTGGCATAACACCGCTGAGTTCAAAAATGTTTTTATGGCATTTATGGAGAATATCTACCACTTGATCATAAAGACCAATTCTTTTAATAGAACCACCACCATAAACAAGTAAAATGTTATCTCCGTAACGAGATAATTCTTGTTCTAAATTTTGTAATGCATCTCGTCCAAAATAAATTTTAGTGGGATTGTAAAAAGTAAAATCGAATTTCATAATTTTCTCCTCATATTTTTATTATATTGCTACTAAGCAAAAGCAAAAGGAATCAAACTGATGGTGAGAGAAAGGGCAAAAACACAAAGCGATGAAATAATAAATCGAACTGGCAACTTAGGTGTTTTGCAATAATTAAGCATACTTATCAAAATATAAAATCCAATCACTAACACTAAAACAATTGCATAGCCAACGAAAACAAAATCTCCATCGACAAGAGCGAATCCAAGAAGAATAACAAGTGAAGCTAGAATAATCGGCAGTGATAAGCGATAACCAAACCATGATTTTGATACATCGCCAATGCTTTCAGCTTTGAAATAATGTTTGAGGAAGAAGAAAACGCCAAACAAACTAAATCCGCCGAGCAATAGAGCCATAATAATATGAAAGGCAAGCGCCCAAGATTCAATTGAAGTGAGCATTTGCAATCTGACAGTGATTAAATCAGCAGCATAAGAAAATTGGACTAATAAAATATATTGTGATAGACATGTTTCTAAAAACATCCATACTTCACTATTAATCGTCACTTGATAATGTTTTAAGATGGCGAGAGGTACGTATGAAATGAAATATAAAGATACAAAACCAAGCAATTGGATAAGAATACCATCCACATCAGAATTGCCTTGAAAATAGAAAAATAAACAAGTGAAATACAAAGCGACAAGAAGAATAAAAATGAGAGGTATAATCCAAAGATAATGAATTAGACCTGAAGTATCATATCCTGGAGAAGATAATTTAGAAAAGACCGTAATAAATAAAAGAAAAGCGGAGAATAGATACGAGATGAGCAGTTGTAATAAAGACGTTAAGATTTTAATCATCACTAAATTTTTCAAATTTAATGGCAATGATAAATAAACATCTGCACTTTTTTTACTTTTTAATTCATGGAAATGAATAGATGGCAATACAAAGACATAAACAGTCAAACAAAGTGTAACAACAACTAAAGCAAATGGCGGAGTTGTAATGTAATATACATCAGAAGGATTGGCTGGCCTTCCAAAATTTTTACTCGAAATGACACACAAAGAAGCGATGATGGCGGTCATCAAAGTAAAAAATATTAACAGCGGAGAGGTCTTTTTAAAAAAGTAAACAAAAATACTTTTCTTATTCATCTTTGTAACCTCTATTTTTCACTTCGCTCATGAAAAATTCTTCAAAATTCATCGGCAATATTTCGATAAACTCTGGATGCAGTTTTTGTAATAATTGCTCTTTTATCTTATCTGGATTGCCTTCGATAACTACTTTGTATACGCTGCCTTCTTGCTTAAAATAAGAAACTTTGAAATCAGCAAAATCTTTCCTGCTCATCTCGCGTTTGAATAATAGTTGATAGGTATTGAGCTGGACATCTTTATCAGAATTAGTTAAATCACTTGTGTTAGTAGAAATGGAATGATTATCGAGCAAACCATAATAGTCGCAAACATCTTCCAATTCTTTCAAGGAATGTGAAGAAATGATGACAATGGCATGATGGTTCTTAGTTAGATCAGCAATTGCTTCTTTAAATGTTAATCTCGCCAGCGGATCTAAACCATCAAACGCTTCATCGAGCAATAAATATTTGGGTGAGACAGACATGGCGAGAGAAATGAACAATTGTCTTTTCATTCCTTTCGAAAATTTATCGATATTTTTTTGTTTAGGATTAAGTTTAAAAGCATTGAGATATTTTAAAAATAAATCATGATTAAATGGATAAAATTCAGAGTAAAATTTTGCTAATGATTCAATCGAAGAATTTCTTGGATAATAAGGATCTTCGTTTAAGAAAAAGATATCTCTTCTCACAGTTTCATCGCTAGTATTGCTTTTTCCATCAAACAAAACTTCGCCGCTTGTCGGCTTTAAAACGCCACTAATAATTTTAAGAAGGGTTGTTTTTCCCGCGCCATTGATACCGACCAAACCAAAAACACTGCCTTCTTTAATTTGCAAATCAATATCGTTTAAGACGGCTTTAGAGCCGAATTGTTTGAATAAATGTTTTATGGTCAACATATGGATATTTGTATTATAACAAAAATTGGCTAACTATCCAATATTCTAACCATAATTAAGTAAAATCAATGCATTTTGCCACTATTTTCTTTTCTTTTGATTTAAAACTGCGTTAATTAATCCTATGAAAAAAGCGTGTGGATGATTGGGGCGAGATTTGAATTCTGGATGAAATTGACAACCGACAAAGTATGGGTGATTATCTAATTCAATTACCTCAACTAATTTATTTTTTGGATTAATACCACTTATCATCATCCCGTGGTTTTCAAACAAAGAGATATAATTATTATTAAATTCGTAGCGGTGTCTATGTCTCTCGCTAATTGGATGATGTCGGTAGAAGGGATACACTTTCGAACTGGATTTTAATTCAAGATCATATGCACCTAATCGTAAAGTTCCACCGAGATCGATACCTTTGTACTGATTGGGGAGCAGATGGATGACTGGATGCTGTGTTTTATCATCAAATTCAGTCGTATTCGCATCTTGTAAATTTAAGACATTGCGCGCAAACTCAACCGCCATTAACTGCATGCCTAAGCAAATACCTAAAAGCGGAATATTATTTTTTCTTGCGTAGCGCAAAGTAATGATTTTACCTTCCGTTCCTCTCTGCCCAAATCCACCTGGAACAACGATGCCGTCTGCATCTTTTAAAACAAGAGAAACATTGTCTTCGTTTACTTCTTCACTGTTGATCCAAAGAATATTTGTTTTGACATTATAGAAATAGCCGGCGGCTTTAATAGCTTCACAAACCGAGAGATAAGCATCGTGAAGCGAAACATATTTGCCAACGATTGCTATATTAATTTCTTCTTTTAAATTTTTAATTTTTTGAACAAGCGCTTCCCAGTTTTTTAAGTTGCTCGCTGGTGTAGAAAGATGAAAGTGATTACATATCTCATCGTCCATCTTTTGTTTTCTCATTTCTAACACTACTTCATAAATGATATCTACATCGCGACAGACAAAAACATGGTTTTCATTAACATCGCAAAAAAGAGCAATTTTTTCTTTTATATCTTTGGTTACATTTTTTTCGCTTCTTAAAACGATAAAATCAGGTTGAATGCCTAGCGATCCTAATTCTTTGACAGAATGTTGTGCAGGCTTTGTTTTAAGTTCACCAGATGTAGGTAAATATGGCAATAAAACATTATGAATAAATAAAGTATTTTCTTCTTTTAATTCTCTTCTTATTTGACGAATTGCTTCTAAAAATGGGAGTGACTCAATATCACCAACCGTCCCACCAATTTCGGTGATGATAACATCTGCTCCACTCGTCTTGGCAGCTTTTTTGATATGCTCTTTAATCTCGTTGGTAATGTGGGGAACAACTTGAACAGTCTTGCCTAAATATTTACCTTCTCTTTCTTTCCTAATGACATTTTGATATATTCTTCCGGCGGTTATATTGCTCAATTTAGTCAAACTTTGATTAGTAAATCTTTCATAATGGCCTAAATCTAGATCAGTTTCAGCCCCATCGTCAGTGACATAAACCTCGCCGTGCTGATAAGGTGAAAGCGTCCCTGGATCAATGTTGATATAAGGATCAAGTTTTTGCATGAAAATCGACAAACCACGACTTCTAAGCAAGCGACCAACGCTGCTCGCCACGATACCTTTGCCAAGCGAAGAGACGACCCCGCCTGTGATAAAAATAAATTTACCCATCCTTTACAACCTCCAATAAAAAGAAAAAAGCCTTTTTAGGGCTGCCCTTATCATCATATCAAATTAATGCTACAGAAAAAATTTTTTTCTTTTTTTACCAATCTTTTCAAAAAGGCACTATTAAATAATTAGGTGCTTTTAAGCACTTAGTTCAGCCAATTTGTGCATATAAAAAGGCCACAATTGTGGCCTTAAGTAAAATATCGATAGTATTAATTAGGCGAGCGAGCCCATCGGATCCCATGGTTCTAGTTCAATCGGTTTTTCGCTGAGCCACTGTAGTTCTTCGGCGGTTAAATATTTTTTATTAATAACGGCTTGATAGACAAAATTATCAAACCATTGGTCGCTCATCACAAAATAACCTTTGAACCCAACTTGATCGCCCCATGAGTTTTCAACTCTCCAGCGATTTGCTTTTTGATTTGAATCAAGGTTGACACCAGTGAGTACCATAGCATGGGTCATCAGCGATTCACCATAGTCGACTCTTTCGCCTTTACTCATATTGAATGAGACATTAAACAATTTATCAACCTCAATCATTTCAGTTGACATCAATCCTTTGTCGCGCAAAGAAAATTGACCGACATCACAGCCAAACCACACTACTTCACCATCTTGTAGTTGTCTAGCACACAATTGTTTCATTCTTTCAATATCGAGATTAAGATAAATAACTTTTTCTCCACCTTCGACGTTATTCAAAAATTTAACCGTAATAGAATGATTTAGCGGTCTAGTCGGAGATGGACAATTTAAAATCGAAACATAATCATCTAAATTAACACCAACATAATCGTTAAAAAATTGCTGCGGAGTGACATTTTCAATGCGATGATATTTATTGTTTTTATCAACATATTCATAAGTAAATGTTTGAGGTGGTAGGCCTAGCGAAACAACGAGCATGCGATAAATTTCTTCTAACATCGTTTCTTTCATCGCTCTTAACTCTTTCATCGTCTTTCCTTGGCTGAAAGCTGTTCTTAGTTTGAGAGCATCTTCTCGCAATTTTAAAGTCATGTATTTATCAAGGGCTTGAGTGTTAGAGCTAGAAGCGCTCTCACCATAGACATCTTTGGGACAAACACCATATTTCTTGATAAGATTGACAATCATTGTCCATTGGCCACCGTCTTGCACAGGTGATTTTAAAAGAAAATCTAACAAACGAGAGCCGACTGGTTTTTTCACAGTCTTTAAAATATTTTCTAAGAAGAAATTAGCCTTTTCTAACTTGTCATAAAAAAGTGGGAATGACTGTGACAATTCCATATTGGCAATATTGAGTTTTTCCATTACCTTTAAACGCAAAACATTCATTGCCGCAAACATCCAACATCTACCACTTCTTTTTTGATTGGTTATCAATCCTGAATCAACATTGGTTGAATAAACATCGGCAAGCGATTGATATTTTTCATTATTAATTGACGATTCAACAATTCCATTAGCAATAACAGAATTTTGTACAAGCAATAAATGCGGTTGCTTTTCTAGATGCTTGTGAAATTTATTTAAACTTTTTGCACTGATTTCTTTTGACATATATACCTTCCTTTCTTAAACAACATAGTCGCCGATACTATCGATATAAGAGTTTATCATATTAGAGTTGTCTTTTGTATTTCCATACATTCCTAAAATTAATTCGCGAATAGCTTTTTTCATCCAAGTAGACTTAAGCGTTTGGTTTGAAAAAGAAATGAACCACAAGGCATATTGATTATTTTTAAAAGTATTTTCTAATGGGGAATGATAATCGACAAAGATTTGTTCAGCATTCAATCTTTTGGCGAAAGATAATACTTCCTGCAAGCGCGTATCGTTAGACCTAGGACGAATAGTTTGAAAAAACACACCTAAATAATTATTAATATCGCAAAATTGCGCAACACCATTGAATAATTTAGTTCCACATCCTTCTTTTTTATATTTTTCATCAACTGATAAATAATCAACAAAGATTGATTTGCTATCTTTGCCGTCAAAATATAAACAAAAACCTAGAGGAGAATGCGAAACGATTTGTCGAATGACAATCATCCGATAATCGCCAGATTGCATCTTTTTGATAATGTCTTGGATATTGCGTTTTTCTAATTCTGGTTCAATGGTTCCTAAAGCTTTAAAGTCCTTTTGAAATAAAATTGAATCATATTCTATTATCTCGTATGGTTGAGTAACAATTTGGTCAGGAAAATCGTCGATATATTCATCGATAATTTTATCGAGTCGATCTTCGTAGTCGCTATGAATATACCTTATGGTTTCTTCAACAAATGCAATGACATCTTTTTTAACATATTTATAATTCTCACCTTGTATAATCATCAAATCCATAGGCAAGCCTTTTCCATCAGAAGTAGGAAATAAATACTGCCTATTAAGAACGCTGGCTCCATTTCTTTCATAAAATATTTTGCGCTTTTCAGCAATGGAATTATAAACCCCGTTGGATTTTTCAATTTCAAAAATCAACGCATATCTTGGATATTTTTTAATAATATTCTGAATGGCAACGCTGCCATACCCGCAATTTCGATAATTATCACAAATGGCTATATAGTCGATAAAAACGCATTTTTTGTTTTCGTCAACGCGAGAAAAAATATAACCAATATAATCAATTTTTTTCATATTGATGTGTTTCATATTCGGAAAGCAAATCAAATATAACTGATATTCGCCTTGTTTCATCAATTGGATTAAAACATTCTTGCTTTTTTGTTCATCCGCAGGAAAATCATGAATGTAATGATTTAAATAAATATTTTCAACATCATCGATTTTGCCTTTAACAAAAACGACATTATTAATCTTATCTTTTACAAATCGAACAAATTCTTTGCGGAACAGGCGATCGTTGTCGACAAACCAAGAATAATGAAGTTTATTTTCTTCGATGATTGAAGGAAACCATACATCATCGATTCGAGAAAACATTTTTCGCGTCTTTGAAATATCATAAATCGTCTCGACAAAATTCCAAACCATGTATGCATAAGCGCAGTAAGCGTGGTAAAACTCAGGATCGCTAGCGATATAACTTTTATATTTTTTGGTAAAATGAAGATCTCTCAATTTTGGATTAGAAATAGCCATGGCAATCAAAGATTGGTATTGGCGGTCTACTTCTAGATATCCACTAGATTTCTGTGTGAGATAAAAAACAAGAATAGAAACAAATAGTGATAATACAGATATTACGATTGAACTGTAATTAATAATTTGCTCAACGGAAATAAAAATAGTCATATATCTTTTCTCCAAACAGACTCAAAAAAGAAAGGGACTACACAATAATTAATCGTGCAGCCCTTTAAATTAATTGATAGCTTCAAGGTTTAGAACAAAACTGAACGTGCTTGCTCTTTAACTTCTTTTGTAGCGATGAATGGAACACGGGTTGTATAACCTTTTCGCGCTGCGACAATCATTTTTGTCGGCCATTCGTTGACGGAAAGATTCCATTGGTTAACAGCGTCGTTATACATTGTTCTTGCTGCTGTAATCTCTCTTTGGAGATATGAATTTTGTTGCAAACAATCAGCAATCTCTTGGTGCGCTTTTAAATCTGGATATCGTTCGAATGCAACCGAAATTTGGTTACCGACAGTTTCCATTTTAGCAGCGATGTCATTTCTAACGGCATCAGCTTCAGCGTTTGGCGTATTGCCAGAGCGGTAAGCAGCAATTTGTACCATTGTATCTTTATCCAAATCAATAGCTTTGTCGAGAAGTCTTGCGGCGTTTGTCAGTATTACTACTCTTTGTTCCAAATAATTATCGATTTCAGAAGCGCAGGTATTAATCTTTTGTTGAAGTTTTCTCAAATAGTTGCTAGCGGAAATTTTCATACACAAGAAGACAATTCCTGGAATAATTAACACCCAAAGAATAACTTCAAAGAAGACTGATCCCCAACCCACTTTAATTGGAATTTGTTTAGCGATAACATTCGCATCTAATCCTTCTTCCATCGTTGGAGCATTTAATTCATCTAAATCATTGGCCATAATTATTTATCCTCCTTTTTGCTATTTTCATTATATCCAAATAATTCGTCCAATACACTATCAACTTCATCTTCTTCTGCGTCAGCAAGATAAGCAAAAAATCCGTTGGCAAAAACAGCGTTGCCACCATTGCCATACAATCCTAACTTTTCTTCTAAATGCGGACTAATTTGATTAAAATCATATCTCGTTGTATTAATTCTTTTCACACCGACTCTCGTTTCTCTTTGAAGTGGAATAAATTCTTCCCAGTGCACGGGAACATTATGAGTATAACCATCGCCGCCAAGCATCGGAACATAATCGAGTCTTGGCTCAGCTTTATAAGAATGAGCAGTGACAATAATGTGGTCTGTGTTACGACCAGTTTTCTTTTCGTGGCGGACTTTAAGTATTCCATTAGTTGATGACGAAGGATGAAGAAAATTAATTTGTGGGAATGTATTCACAATCGCTTCTTCTTCATATCCTGTGTAATACCTGTCAAACTCTGTTTTATAGATATATTCAATTGGCTTTTGTTGCTGATAAATTGGAACAGACAAAAGCGGGGCTAAATCAAAATATAAACTCTTAAAATATTCATTAACGTAATTGTTGAATCTTTGTCTAATCACATTAGCGTCATAATGATAATAAGATGAAGGGCGGCAGAGAATATCGGTAGCCTGAGCGTGTTGAGTGACAATATAGTTCAAACACTTTCGTTTATGGAAGGTAAAATCATCGCCGTATGGATCATTTGATTTAATTAATTTGACGATATTTTCTTGTGCTAGCGGAGTAAACATGAGTCTAAATTGTGTCTCATTGTCTCTATCCCAAGCATGAAATAATGTTTCAAATTCGGTATTAACAAGCGGAGTAAACTTAGAACCCTCTTGAACCGCCTTTTCAGCCTTAGAATTGAGAGCTTTACTCTCTTTTTTAACATAATTTTTAAAATCTTTTTCACTGCCACTTTTGATACCGCAAGGTTCTCGTTTAAAAGTCAAATCTGGTGCAGCGTCATTAGCGTAAACCAAATAAGTAAAATATTCATAGGCGGGTGCGGGCTTTTCAAGCGTCGCAACAAGAGTTTGGGTTCTAGTTACACTCATTGTCCTACCGCGAGAATCGACAGTTCTTTCTACCCAAGAAATAGTAAGTGAACCTTTATAAATCTTGGTCGACATATATGTGTCATAACTTCTTAACAAAAGGAATGGATTACCTTTAAGTGAACCAGATAAGACACAAACAATGGAACTGTTGACATCATCGTTTTCACCAAAATTGTATTTCCGATTTAGATAATCAAATTTTTTGATATCGAAACAATCATCGATTTGAAGCAAAGGCACGGCTTCGCGAATAATTTTGGGTGGCAACTGCCAATCAAATAAAGCGTTGAGCGCAGCGACTTGAGAATAGCATTCATCAGTTAATTGATTAACCTTCTTTTCTAAATTGTTATACTCGTTTTGCCTCTCTTTAACCTTTTTATTAACAACTAGTGCAACAATTAGGATAGTAGCAATCGCTGCCACAAAAGAACAGACAGCAACAGTAATTAAAATATAGAGAGTTTGTTCCCAATTATTATCGCTTCTTAGATAGACAGCACAAAAAGTACAAACGATTGCCGCTACAAGTAAAATAATAAAGAGAAAAACCAAAAAACCTTGCAATACTTTGATTGAATTTAGTCTTTTTTTTGATTCATCTCTTTGCTTGGTTGTTTTATTTAATTTCTTAACTGTCGCAGCGTTGGCTTGTTCATCAATTTCTGATGATTTGACTAGTTGCTCAAAATAATTTGATGTTGCATCAGCCACTTTTTGCTTCAAACTGCTGTGATAAAGTGTATGAGGTTCTAAAATGCTGTCATCCATGTCTATTACCTATTTGCGTTTATACTATTATCATAATTAATTTTTGAAATATTTGGTATATAAATAGAAAAAACCCTCGCACAAGGAGGGTTTTGTTCTTAAAAATTCCAATACTTATTTTACAGCGTCTTTAAGACCTTTTCCGGCTTTGAAAACAGGAACACGGCTGGCTGGAATTCTAATTGTTTCGCCAGTTCTTGGATTGCGGGCAACTCTTTCAGCGCGTTCTGTTACTTTGAAGGTACCAAAACCAACAAGAACGACTTCTTCACGACGAGCGAGAGCTTCGGCAACAACATCAACTAATGCTCCAACAACGGCTCCGGCATCGGCGGCTCCAACACCTGCTTTTTCAGCAACGGCTTTAACTAATTCTGCTTTGTTCATTTTTTACTTTCCTTTCATTAAATTTCGTTTACATGAACATAAACTGTAAAACACTTATTCAGTAAGTGAATCTAATAAATTACTAACGAATTTATTTTATAAAGATATGATAAATAATTTTATGTATTTTGACAAGCAAAAAAATCATTGCAAGCCTTGATATATAAGCCTTGCGCATCATAAGTTCTCTTTTCCAAAAAAATTTTAGTGCACTTACTCGCATATATGTAAGCGCGCTCACATTACGTTTGTGATAAAATAACTGACATGGGTTTTATAAACAATCGACTACAAAAACATCAAACTAAATTCGATGCACTAAAAATAAAAGGCGAGGAAAAGAATTCTTTTTATTTTGGACTCGACTGTATAATTGCTTGTCTTATTTCGTTAATTATCGTTTCTGGCCTTCTCTTTCTTGGAAAATGGACCATTTCTCTTGCTCAACATAGTTTTGATCAAGCTCAAATGGTCATCTATTATGTTTGGCTTACTTTATCAGTTTTGATTTTTGTTACCACATTTTTAATTTTCATTTTTTCTTTAAAATACACTATTACAACTTTTGCCTTTCAAATAAGATGCAACAAAAAAGTGATTACTTGGATTGCTTTATCCATGCTTATTATTTACATAACAGTTCCAATTACAATTCTTTGCATTTTATTCGTATAGTATTGGTCTTACAAGGAATGCGTATTCCTAACTAAGAGTTGAAAAAAGGGTATCTAGCTCTTTTCGTGTGCGTGAAAAAGACAATTATTTTGACTTAAAAATTGATAAAGATATTCAAAGATTTTTATTGCGTAAATTTGCATACATGCAATTAAAACTAATATTTCGATTTTGGTTTGACAGATATAATTTTATTTGACTAATTCAGCAAATATTCTAATTGCTTTCAGCTGGAATATGCTATAACATACTTGGAAAACGGTTTCCCAATACAATAATGATTAAAGGAGAAAAAAACAAATGAAAAGGAGTTTGCTATTTGTTGTTTTAGTCATTGGCGCGTTGAATATGGCGAAGAATGGGAGCTTGATGATCCATCGATTGTGTTCTTGTGGCACGATTCAAATGTCAATGTGACATCTGAAGTTATTGATACAAATAGTTTCCGCTTCACAAGCGATCAAACATCCGAAGCCCCATGGTATGCAACTCAATTATTCTTCAAGAGTTTAAAAGTTGACACCTTTGGACTTTACACTTTGTCTTATGACATCGTTTCAGATGTGGCGGGAACAATTAAACTT
>CASEYK010000006.1 GCA_949292105.1 uncultured bacterium | reverse complement strand
CTAGTTTCTGTCTTTATTGTAGAAACTATTTTGTTTGCAAGCGCAATTTGGGTTTGAATATTTCCGCCGTTATCGACAAGATTATCCAAGCCCTTTTCAACTATTTGAGCAATATATTTTGCAAGAATTTTAGACGCTTCAACCTCGTCTATGGTTGCCGTTTTCGTCAACTTATCCGTTTGAGAATCAATCTGAGCGCCTAAATCCTTGCTTATTACTTCTTCATACAAACCCGTTTTTAACATACAAAGTTTACTCCATAAGATTAACTGCTTCTAATCCGTTTAAATCCACCGTATAAGATATATCGATAATTCCCTTCGGCAATACACCGTCTACGAAAGACTGTTCTATTACTTTAGGAAAATTTTCATCAACTACATATTGATACATAGAGTGTAAAATAAAGGTTTTATTTCTATCGCTTTTACCAACACCAAAGCCTTTCTTTTCCAAAGCTTCGTTAATAGTAGCAACGTTATAACCCAACAATCTTAAGTCTTTAACCAAAGAGTTTATAGATTCACCTTGTCCCGCCGTTAATTCAAAAGTACAAAAAGTCAAATACAACTTTTTATTCAAGTTTGATAATTGATATATGCTACTAATCGTAATTTCTTTTTTCGTTCTATTAATACTTGACTTTACTTCCACAAATGAATCGTCAAGTTCTATATCGTAAGACGACTGATTCGGGCCATTCCACTTAGGATTTAAGCCTTTTTGAGCATAATATCTTAAAACAGCAAGCTCGCCTATCACGTCGTAGACTCGTTCGTCAATAGATTTATTACCCAACAACTCTTTCCACGAAGCCCACCATCTTACTGGAGAAGCAAGTAATGCTTTTCTGTATTCTCCGTTGTCTCCGGGATTAACGAAGTCGAAACACAAATTAGTGAAAGCTGAATCCATAGAAGAACTCTTTGAAGATAATACAAGAACTTTATGATTTTCTCCGTTTATACCGATTTGCTCACAATAAATCGCCGCGTTAGAAAAATCCTCTCTAACGTCGTCCCCATCGTAAAGAATAGCAACACCATACCCTTCAAAAGTTTTAATCGTCCATGCTGGATACGAATCTTTTAACGATTCTATTTGCTGCATTTTATTATAAATATCTAATTTCCAGTTAGATTTAATCTCTTCAAATAGTTCCATCCACAGTACTCCTCGGCAGCAGTTTTTCATCTAGTATCTTGTCTAAAAACGAATCAATCCCGCCATCTACTAGCGTAGGTTCCACAACAAACATTTTGGCATAATATAACATCATAAATGCTCTAAAATCATCTTGCAACACTTTACTTTGTGGACATCTTTCCGCCATTTTTTTAAGAAGCTTTCGGGTAACTTCTACTCTATAGCCTTTACCGGCTCTTTCTAAAACTTGACTTATGCAACCAGAACCATAATTTTTCAACACTTCATACGTGCTTTCAACGTCACCTTGCCAACCTAAATGAATCCACCACCAAAGTTGCTTTATCCAAATACGCTTAGTGTGCTTATATACTCTGTCGTGGCTAAAATAAACACCAAATCTATCGTTCGACGGTTCTCTTAAGTATGTAATATCTAAAAAGACACGCACCGATAAATATCTCCAAATATCATCGTCGTTCGCATATATCGGATTTAATTTAAACTCGTCTTTAAGCAACAATTCATACAAAGCCAAACCAACTCTTAAATCAATTTCATAGCCGCCTTTATTTTTACACTTAGAATATTCGGCGAAAATTTTATCTCTAATTACGCGATATTCGGCGTCTACTTCGTCCGAAAATTTACCTTCTTTCCATCCTTCAAGCAACGTATTAAAAGCTTCTTCGCTATTCTTTTCAATACCTTCAACAATCTTTTTGGCTTCAGTATTATTCATTCTTTTCCAAATCATTGCAAAGCCCCTCCGCACATTGCGTTAATCTCTCTTTGAAGTTCGGCCATTAGTTTCTCATCGTTTAACTTCTTCATCTCGTCGAAATCCAAATATTTTAACATTCCACAAAAGTGGCTCATAACGTCACATACGCTAAACTCTTCAAATTCATCAGAACCATTAAAGATACTACGCATTATTTCATCGTCGTTTATTCTTAACTTTTTAATAATTAAGAAATATACAGACGCTATAATCGTACATAAAAATTCTGTATCTTTGCCTGATTTAGGATAAGTCTTAAATTTCTTGTTAAGAAAAACCGTAACGCAATTATCAAATCGCTCCACCTTAGGGTCTTCCCAATCTAAAGTTACCCACCAAAGCGGTTTATTGTCTTCCTTAACTTTTATTATCGGAAAAGACAAATGCTCGTCGTTAACTAATACGCTTTTACTTGCAATAATACCAATCGAAACACCTCTTTCGTTCATCAAAAAGCATTCTCCGTCTAACACGGTTTCCGCAGGAGATTCTACAAATGCATGAATCGTTATATTAAGCGTTCCTTTAATCATTTCAGGCGCAAAATATTGGCTGAATTCAAAGTTAACGCCGTCATTAGATTCAAACGTGCAACTATTTGATTGCATTGTATCGGGATTTGACCAGATAGCATAAAATCCTATTTTAGAGCCACTGCAAACCACTCCGTCTTTACCATACAGTTTATCAGGCGTTTTTAAGCGTATAGACGTCCTAACCGTCATCCCATTATTTTGAACAAGCCAAATTTTTTCTTCCGGATTATACAATACTCCTTTTTCATCATCGACCTTTAAAACAACATCTTTATACATAAAAGAAAAATCCGCGACTTCAATACCATAATCTTTTGCGCTATCCTCATTTAAGGTTGGATAAAAATATAATTCTTTCATTAGTTATCCTCCTCTTTTTTCTCTTCGCAATCTATTACAAAAGCAAGTTTTTTGTCCGAAGATTCTATTTCAAAGGAACCACATATTTTATTGGCGTCTCCCTCAATTAAAACCTCATTATTTTTCTCAACAATAACTATCTTATTATCCTTTTCTTGCGTATCTATAATAAGTCCTATAACTTTCAAAGGATATGCTGTTCCTATTTTTTCGGCCCATTTTTCCGCATCAATAGCAACATCTGAAGAGACTTTAGTTTTTATGGCGACACTTGCTTTTTCTTTAAGTTCTAATTCATATAAAACTTTTATGCGTCCTTCATTAGTGATGTTTATCCCTTTTGTAAAGAAGTTAAATCTTTTTTCACTTCTAGAAACTCCACCGCCAGAAACTCCACCGCCAGAACCTTTTGACTTGGATTGTTTACCAAGAGGGAACAATTTTTCACCTAAAACACCTGCAAACTCACTCATATCAGATTCGCCATGCTGTTCAAATTGTTCAGGGTTAAAATGCTTTCTTACAGAAGTATCAACGGAATTTTTTATCTGTTTCACACATTTAACCTTCATTTTAGCAGGATCGTCGTCCCATTTCATATGGTCGGCTTCTTCTCTCTGCCTTAAATATTCTCCAAGATGAATCGTTTCTCCACCTATAGTAATATCTGCCATTGTATCCGGCACAAATAAGGTGATAAGTAATTCTTCCGGTGCAAGCGAAAATTCTTTTACGTTAATCCAATTTTCCTCGTAATTTAGAATCATTCCAAGGCCTCTTGTGTACAATGAAATCATCCCATTATATTCGTCATCAAACAAATTCATATAAACGTTTGGCGGTAAAAGATTTTCATCCCCTTGCAAGTCTTCTAATTTAAGTTTGGAAAATGCAATATAACCACATTTATAAGTATGTTTCTTATAGTTGGCAAGACTTTCTTTGCATAAAATTGGATATTTAGGCTGATAGTTCTTACCCGCAAAATTCGCATATGCTGTTGAATACAATTCTTGGACAAGTTTGAATACAGGATACATTTCATCCTTTCCAACCAAGTCGCCGTTAACGTATGCGTTTAGGAACTTTCTACCATAATTTCTTAACTCAAAATTATTATTTATCGGAGCATACCACTTTTGTATAGCATAACGCAAATATGAAGAAATAGAATTTAAGAAAGAGCATCTGTTAAGCATTTCTTCCGACACCTTAAACCCTGTTTTAGCCTCTTCCATTATTGATTCTTCATTAATGTATGGAATAATTATTGATGTCCCCGTTTCATTTTCAGCGAAAGGCTCTAAACCAAAAACCCTTAAAAAGTCTCTTATTATTTCCTCATTAGTAATAGGGCAAATATCACCTGTAGACGAGTTTTTTTCTCCCCACCATGCTCGTCCTGCCGAATTATTGACCTTGTTTCTTAACAATGCATCCGGCTTTTTTTCATTTTCAATTAGCGTTAATATTAGTCTTGATTCATACATACCATTATTGTTTTTTGTTCTAGAATAATAAATGACTATTCCTAATCCTAAACGATAATATACAGTTTTACCATAACCCCATTTGCCACCTGCGGTTGCCTCTTCTTGGCCTTTGCCCATTTCAAAAATCAAACGCAAAAAATTGCTTTTTGTATCATTTGTACACTTACTTTTAAGTACTTCGCCATTTAAACCATTAGTCTTCGAATCTCTTACTTCTAAAAAAGACAATTCTTTCCCCGAGAACCTTTCATTTAAGCGTTGCTCCACCAGTTGATTGTTTTCTGCACCTAGATACGGAGTAAGATCATCATTACGAAACTTACCCACGCTGTAAAAGACATTAAAAACCAACGAATTGTCTATTGTTGCGTCAGAACTATTTTGAATGGATTCTCTTACTAATAAATCCAATGAAAAAGTATGTGCATTTTGCATTGAGTTCAATGCAGCTTCCCCGGAAAAACCTCCTGTTTCAGCCGTAGTTAATTCCTTTATATCAAACATTTCTTTCTCCTATTAAATTATGCTTAAAGTGCTTGGGCCAACATCATCCTTTCCGTCTCCAGAAATAATAATCGCATAAGCGATAATATCTTCTTTTGTTTTGATACTTTCTCTCGTTTCGTTTATAGCTTTAGTCGCATATTTATCAATCCGGTAAATTAAAAGCAATGGATTATCCGCTAATCCAAGTTTTCCTCTACTTGCATTAATTGGACGACAATGGTCTTTGGCTTCTTCATAAATTACCTTTTGCCAATCTGCCAAATCACTAACCTTAACGTCACATAAAGCGTCCGTACTGTTTCTCAAACGAGCTATATCAATATCTGGTTCGCCGATTACTTTTGAACGCATACTTTTTTTAATAGAATAATCGCCATAAGGTTTCCAAGTTGCATTTTCCGTATTACTATCACCCGTAACGATTACGACGTTCCAATTCAAATATTTCCCTTCCGTATTTGCTTTTTTAATAATTTCAATAATTCTTTCTTGTTTGTCGTCGTAATGCTTATAGTCAGAAAGGAATCTAAATATTATTCCAGACTCAACGTCTCTCCATAAAAGCGATTTTGAAGAATGTTCCGAATCTACAGGTGCTCGTCCAATTTCCTTCACTAATGATTCTAATGCATAAATATTACCAGGCAAATCGTCTTCTCTAAATTTAGTTGTTTCAAACGCATCGCCTTGATATCCGCCGCCTGTTTCTACCGCCGCTTGCATTTTACTTTTAGCTGTGATTTTTAGCTTTGATACAGAATTAGAATTTAAGACTTTAGGGCCAAATTCCTTAGGCGATTTTTTCTCTTTAACAAAATCGTTGAATTCTTTTTTCAACTCTTCGTCAATTTGCTGCAACAATTCAAAATGCTTTTTTGATTCATCGGACAACCAAATTCTTTGCAATAACTCATAGCCTTTTCTGTATCCAAACCAACGAGCCATCTGCATAAGAGTATCCGCTTGCGTTACGTTTCTCGCAAAATAAGTACAAACTAGGCCTTCAATAGTTAAACCTCTTGAAAGAGTGTTTCCACCAAAGACTATAAACACCGGCGACTTGCTCATCTTTGATAAAGTTTCCTCATCTGGATATGCAACACGCATATAGACATCTTCTTCTGCATATCTTTGCGCCGTGCAATTATCTACACATAAATGGACACCGTTTTCAACGTACTCAAAATCGTCGTCTTCATCAAGCGCAATGTGAGTTATTGTAGATAATATATTTCTAATATCGTTTGATATCTTTTCAAAAGCTGGCATTTTATCAGGCAAACTTTCCTTAAAATCATAATCAGCGTATGCCTTAATTAAATCTTCTTTCGTGAACTTTTTAATTTCTTCTTCGTAAATTGCTTCACATTCGGAAATGAATTTATCTTTATTTACATTTCTTAACCAATCTAATACGAGCTTATATTCAATCATATGAATCTTGACTCTAGGAGAAGTATGTATAAGCATACTAATCGGCCTTTTCTTAGGAGACAAACGCATAACCGCAGCAGCGCAAAAGAACCACTTTATCGCCTTTTCAAGTCCTTGTGGAATGGAAGTAATTTGTACCTTTGAACTGTTTAATTTTTTCAATTCTTCAGCATCAATTTGCCTTATAATATTTAATCCCGGATATGCCTCCTTATTAGAATGGCTTCCGAATATTATTTTTTCGCCGAAATAGGCTTTAGGTTCCGGCAAACTAAATATGAAATCGCTTGGATATAAAGAGTATCCATCAATTTTTTCATTTAATATATTTGCATACGGTGTAGCTGTATAGCTTAAATAATTTATAGACTGTAAAGGATTACTCGACCTAATGCCACTAGCTAAGCAATTAGACACCATGCGCACTATGCATTCGTTTATCTTAGTTCTTTCAACGTCGTTTTCCGGTTCTTCGTCTACCGCATTCTCCATAAATCTAGTATTAACACTTGCTTGGTCAGCTTCGTCGTCTATTACAATCAACCTAAGCTTTGCAGAATATGCTTGATTACTATGTAACCATTTAATCAATCTTTCAAGTCTCCCTGATTGCTTCAAACAAACCATAACGTACTTTTCTGCAAAATCCTTTTTGCCTAAAGCATTAAGTTTAAGCTCTTCTAAAGCAATTTGTTTTCCAGAATATGAATCATATAAATGGTCTTTATCACTACCGTAATCTAACACGTGCCATTGAACGGAATCCGTATTCTTTAAATCTTTTTTGAATCGGTCTCTCGTTTGTATTCTTAAATTATCAATAGAACCCGATAAAATTATAAAGAAATTCCAATCATAATCTGCAGCCATCGATGCCAATCCAACCATATTTGCCGTCTTACCCGATTGAACGCTACCCATTACAAGGCCTTTTCTAATACCAGTATCACGAGTCAATTGATTTAATATCCAATGCGAACTTTCTTCGACGTCTTGAATAGACTTATCAGTCATCGTGCCTTTTAATGATTCCTTGTATGCTTTCCAGCTGGATGTCACCCAATTAGGCACTGCAAGATTTAACGGGTCGTTAACAGAAATACCCGTTGCTTGCTTTTTATCAACGTAAACCTTTTCTCTGTCTTCAACAACCCTCTTCCATTCTTGAAGATTTTTAATACTTAACGGTATTATCCCCTGATATTCTCTGAGTTCGATAAAATCTTCTTCGGTTAAGTTTTTCAACTCATCCCAAGTTTTCCCTTTATTCATTTGTTCGGTAATCCATTGTATGTGCTTCATATATTTCCTCTATCTCGTGAAATTATTTCTCCAAAGTTTCTATTATCTTATTTGCAAATGCTATCGCCATCAACGGTGGAACAGCGTTACCAACTTGACGAGCGACGTCAGTTCTGTTACCCTCAAAATGATACCAATCCGGGAA
>CASEYK010000005.1 GCA_949292105.1 uncultured bacterium | reverse complement strand
TAGTGGTGCTCGTAGTAATATTTCAAATATTCTCCAACTCGCTGGTATGCGTGGTTTGATGGGTAATACATCAGGTGGGACGATTGAGCTCCCGATTAAGTCTTGTTTCCGTGAAGGCTTGACCGTGTCTGAATTCTTCATTGCTACTCATGGTGCCCGTAAGGGTGGCGCTGATACCGCTTTGAAGACAGCTGACTCTGGTTATTTGACTCGCCGTCTCGTCGATGTTTCACAAGATGTCATTGTCCGCGAAGAAGACTGTGGCACAACTCAAGGCTTCTTGGTCAGCGATATTCTCGATAGTTCGCGCAATACAACCATTGTCAAATTGTATGACCGCTTAGTTGGTCGTTACGCCCTTAACGATGTCGTTAATCCTCAAACTGGTGAAGTCATCGTCAAAGGCAATACTATGATTGATGAAGAAAAAGCTAAAGCGATTATCGACGCCGGCATCACTCATGTGATGATTCGTTCTCTCTTTGGGTGTGAAACTAAAGATGGCGTTTGTGTTCACTGCTATGGTCGCTGCTTGGCGACTGGCCGTGAAATTAAGGTTGGTGAAGCAGTCGGTATTATGGCCGCTCAATCCATCGGTGAACCTGGTACTCAGTTAACGATGAGAACCTTCCACACCGGTGGTGTTGCTGGATCAGATATTACCCAAGGTCTTCCTCGTGTCCAAGAGTTGTTTGAAGCTCGTACACCAAAGGGTGAAGCCTTAATCAGCGAAATCTCTGGCGTTGTGAAGAACATTGAAGAGAAAAATAACTGCTATATTGTTACTATTGCCAATGATTTAGAAGAAAAAGTTTATACGACTAATTTCGGAGCTCGTCTAAGAGTTAAAAAAGGCGATAAAGTCAAAAATGGCGGTAAGATTACCGAAGGTGCTATCTCACCGAAAAAACTTCTCGAAGTGTCAGATGTCAATACTGTTGAAAAATACATTTTGAAAGAAGTGCAAAAG
This sequence comes from uncultured bacterium, assembly GCA_949292105.1. GTDB lineage: Bacteria > Bacillota_I > Bacilli_A > RFN20 > CAG-826 > CASEYK01. The sequence continues at coordinate 3,636 of CASEYK010000005.1, read as the reverse complement.
GTTTATTCCGCACAAAACATTTCTATCTCTGATAAACACATCGAAGTTATCGTTCGACAAATGCTCCGCAAAGTCTTTGTCATCGATGCTGGCGATACCAATTTACTTTCTGGTACACGCGTTAATATCAACACATTTACCAAAGAGAATGAAATCGCTCTCTTAAATGGTAAACGCCCTGCGATTTTCTCTCCGCTTATCCTTGGCATTACTAAAGCTGCTCTTGAAACCGATAGTTTCTTGTCAGCTGCTTCATTCCAAGAAACAACACGCGTCTTGACCGATGCTGCCATTAAAGGTAAGACAGATTATCTCCATGGCTTAAAAGAAAATGTTATTACTGGTAAACTTATCCCTGCTGGTCGCGGATTATTAAGCGATGAGCAAGAAGAAGAACTCGTTGAACATTTCGATGTTGAAGAGACAATGAAAGAAGTCAGTGACCGCTATGTTGAAGAGCATGATCGAGTTCTCAATGAACTCCGCGAAAAAATAAAGAGCGAAGACGATTCAGCAAGAAAATAATGAGAAAAGACCGATTATTCGGTCTTTTTTTATGTCTATGTGTTCTTAAAGAAAAAATAATGCCTTTTAACTATATTTTTATTACAAATGTTGCTAAAATATGTTTACTCGTTGCAAAACTTGCTTTGAAGGGAGCAGTTTGAGCAACAAAAGTTAATGTTTAAGGAGGAACAAAACATGAAAATGAAAAAGTTTAGCGCTTTACTTGCTGGCTTATCCATGTTTGGCGTTTTACTGACAACATCATGCAATAGTACTGGTGGTATTACTGAATTAGACAAAGTTAATCCATTTACTTTCACAAGTTCTCTTTATGGTTTGAGTATTAATGGTGAAGGACTTAAATCTTTGCCGTTTACCAAACTCATTGAAGAAGAAACCGGCCGTGAAAGACGAGCGATTACCAATGTTCGCGTTCTTGTTGTACCAGTTGACTTTACTGATTATCCTGCTGAGTCACTTCCAATGGGCGCTCAAGGAACAATTGATGCGATTGAAACGATTGTTTTTGGTGAAGCTGAAGAAACCGGTTGGAATTCTTTAGCGTCCTATTATGAATCAACAAGTTTTGGTCAATGCCATGTGACAGGAACTGTGGCTGATTGGTATCACACTAATCAAACGGTGAAAGAATTTGCAAAATATAATGGTGGCAGCACCTACGCTACTCAAGGTTTAGTCCGCGATTTGCAAGCCATTTTCCCTGAAGATGCAACCGAAGAAGGCGGCATTGGATTGGATGATTTTGATAGCAACAACGACTATTATGTCGATGCGCTAGTTATGCTTTACACCTGTCCACCGCTCGTTAGAGATAGTTTAGGAAAAGCCATTGACGATGATTTGTACTGGGCTTTCTGCTGGAACTGGACAGGAGCGGCTGGAAATAACATCCATACCTCTTTCTACAAATTCTTCTGGGCATCAATCGATACCTTCTTTGAAGGTGGCGTTTATGATGATCAAGGCAATTGGCGAAATTGGACAGATGAAGAAATTGCTGATGGTACAGCTGAATTAGATGCACACACCCTCATCCACGAATTCGGTCACATTTTAGGTTTGCCAGATTATTACACATATGACAATGGTGATTACCATCCGCTTGGTATGCTCGATATGATGGCACATAATGTGGGCGACCACAATGCTTTCTCTAAAACCCTGTATGGTTGGACTTCACCATATGTGGTTACTGAATCTTGTACGGTAGAATTACAATCGACGACAACAACTGGTGATTTTATTCTCATTCCTGTCGGCGGAGATTGGAAAGGCAACATGACAAGCCAATACTTAATGCTTGAATTACTAACACCAGATGGAGTGGCTGTTCTCGATGGCGAATATGCTTATCGCGGTGGCGCTTATCCGCAGTATTTCAATGAAATTGGTATCCGCGCTATTCATGTTGATGCTCGTATGGGTCTATTCACCTATAATAGTTCATCAGGACAAACTTCGTTCAGCGGTTACACCAGCAACTATAATGGTGGAACTAGTGGTTATGTCAGTTTTGCTCATTCCAACACCGCTTCACAAAGCGCTTATTCATCTTGCCGCTTGATTGAAATTGTTCCAGCGACAGGCAATCCTATTTCAGTCGACAAGACTGCGACCAACGATTCCCTCTATCAAGAAGGCGATAAGTTCGGCGTTAAAGGTGGAGTTTGGCAAAACTATATGATGAATGGCAGTTCAGGAGAACAAGACACACCATTAGGTTTCGGTTTTGAAGTGTTAAAAATTGACGCTGAAACAAAAACCGCAACTATTAAAATTTCAAAATTATAATCCTTGCAAGAGATTGTGATAATAAAGGCACGAAAGTCATCGTGCCTTTTCTTTTGCTTCTTGTTTTATATTGGGAATAAAATCTTGTATAGTTATTGTGATGAAAAAGAAAATTGTTATCTTCTTCTTTTTGCCTTTTCTACTCATGGGTTGTAGTTATACTTCCCTTGTTTTTGATCCGTATGATTATGGGGTTGCTTATTCAAATAAAAAAGTTGCGAGCCAAGAAGATAACTATTATTCTCACGCTGAATACGCTTCTCTTTCATATTTCTCACCGAGCCAAGAAGAAAAAACAATCAATTCTTTTCGCGACGTTTATTCCTCTATTTCTACTTACGATACGCTCAAGTACTTGAACATTAATTCGCATGGCGAACAAAATTTGCTCGTCATCCCCATCTCGTTTAAAGATTCGGATAAGAACGACCAAGGCGATAAAAAAATCATTATTGAGAATGCTTTTTTTGGTCAACCAGACAAGACGATTTATGAATCGGTCGCTTCTTATTTTGATAAATCTTCTTATGGTGATTTAAAAATTAATGGGCTAGTGACTGATTTTATTAATCTCGATTATTATTCATACCAATTAGAAGACATTTTTGGTTCTTATACGCGAACGAGCCGCGAACTAGTTGCTTTGCTCGTCGACCAATTAAAACAAAGCACGGATATTGACTGGGAACAATTTGATTTGGATCATGACAATTACATTGATGGTGTTTATGTCATTTATGACTATCCGTATAGCGAAAAATCCAATTCTTCCCTGTTTTGGGCGTATAGCGATCAAACGCAAGTTGGTATTAATGGTCGCAATACGACTATTCCGTATGCTTCTTCTTATTCGTGGAGTTCTTATGATTTTATCCATTACAAAGGCAACTACGCCAATACGCATACGATCATTCACGAAGTCGGTCATTTGTTTGGTTTAGATGATTATTACAATACTTATGAAAATGGTGATTATCAGCCGACTGGCTATATGGATATGATGGATTATAACATTGGTGACCATAATGGATTTTCAAAAATGCTGCTCGATTGGGTCAGCCCAAAAGTAGTGGTGGGTGAAGGAGAAATCGATATTGCCCCCTTTTATTCGTCTGGAGAATTAATTCTTATTCCAGCAGGGGAGTGGAATCAAACACCTTATGATGAGTATCTCTTGATTGAATATTTTGCCCCAAAAGGTTTAAACGAAAAGGAGCAAGCATTTACTTTTACTTACATTGACGAAAATAACCACGAGAAATCTTTTTCTTACTTGTCGTATTATGGAATAAAAATTTATCATGTCGACGCTAGGCT
>CASEYK010000004.1 GCA_949292105.1 uncultured bacterium | reverse complement strand
TCGTAATGTAATTAACACAGACGGAATGACTTATGAGATGAAAAAATTCTTCGATAGAATATGTGATGGATATGATGCTAAAATTATCTAGAAGCAAAAAGCAGATGGAATCTCTTCCACCTACCTTAATGAAACGCTATCAGTAAATTTACAATGTTAGACTAAGGGCATCCACGAGAAATGTATTCGTTAAGCGATTGCAAATTTTTATCTTTTTCAGAGATTATCAGTTTTTCCTTACCGCCAATTTCTTTATACGGCCAAGTTATTCCAATATTTGCATCATCAAAAATAATACCACTATCATTTTTAGCGTCAAAAGGTTCCGAACACTTATAAGAAACTATAGAATCTTCAATAACTAAATAGCCATGGCCAAAATGTGCAGGAATTAATAGTTCATGCATATTTTCTCCAGAAAGATAAAATCCCATCCACTTTAAAAATGTTGGCGACTCTGGTCTTAAATCAACAATAACATCAAAAATTTTTCCTGAAAGACATCTTACTAATTTTGGCTGATGATTATTTTCTTGAAAATGGAGAGCTCTAATGACTCCTTTTTTGGAAATGGTGTAAAAAACTTCTTTCAAATTATATTCTATTCCGTTTTTTAGAAATGTTTCTTTTGAATAATCTTTTAAAAAACCGCCTCTGATATCACTTGCATAGAAAGGCTTTATGATATAAGCGCCATTTAACGGAAGTTTTGTGAATTCAAATTGTTGTATCATTGATGTTCTTCCTCCTCTTGTCTAAGCCATTCGTAAGTCAGCCTAATTCCTTCTTCAAAAGAATATTTAGGAACAAAGCCACAATCTTTTGTTATCTCATTGATGGAGAAGGTATCTAATGTCATATTTTCCCCTGTAAATGGAATTGTTCCAAAAATCGGTTTTGCATTTTTATCGCATATGTAAACTAAAGTTTTAATAAAATTTCGAAGCGGCGCAGCCTTACCACTGCCGATAATATATCCTTTGTTGGGGATGCCTTTAACACCTATCAAATAAAAGGCGTCGGCAACATCATCAATATAAACAAAATCATAATTTTGTTCGCCAGATGTAAATAACAATTCCTGCTTGTGAATACATTTCCTAATTGTGCTGTTAACCAGTCTAGGAGATAATTCGCCAACACCAAAAGCATTTGTTATATATGCCCAAATTAAATCAATGCCAAGTTCGTTTGCTGTAGGTTTACATAAAAGATGAGCCAAAGTCTTACCGGCACCATAAATATATGACATCTGTGGTTGATTTCCTTGCGCATATATAGCGCTTATTGTTTCGTATTCCATGATACTACCAGCACAAACGAATCTAGAACAGCCAATAGATTTACAAAGTTTTAAAAGACTGACTGTTGATATAGCATTCTTGACCTGACAGTCTATATCAATTCTTAATTGTCCGGATGAGCCAACCCATGCAAAATGATACATAGTGTCAATGCATTTATCTTTCAATATGGCATAAACACTATCGATATTAAATATATCTACCTTGATGTAATGTAAAAATTCATTGTCGATCAACAAATTTGAGGGATTATCGATTATGTCTAAAGCATAAACTTCAATATTTGACTTTAAAAGTTTATTGACAAGAGCAGATCCAACAAATCCTGCCGCACCTGTCACAGCAACTTTATTCATTTAAAAAACTCCTTTATTTGAGATTCTGTAATCGAAACAACATCGCCATCCCTTTTCCAAACGCAATACCATTCAGCAGCAAGTTTTATTGCTTCGTCGATGTGTAAGTGCGGTTTCCACCCAAATGTTGTTTTTAACTTATTGTTGTCAAGCGCCAAAAAAGAAGCCTCGTGTGGCCCATTGTCACTCTTAATAATATAAGAAAATTGGTTGTTACAATAATGTTGGAACATTTTAATGAGGTCTTCAGTGGTTGTAAAATCACAAGGATCGGGACCGATATTGTAAGAATCACAGAAGTCGCTGTTCCAATATTGTTCTTCGGCAATCCAAAGGTAGCACAACAGCGGTTCTAGAACATGTTGATATGGGCGAGTTGAATACGGATTTCTAATGATGAGAGGCGTATTATTTTTTAGAGCTTTTGCTGCGTCTGGTAAAATTCTATCTTTAGAAAAGTCTCCACCACCGATGACATTACCAGCTCTTGCTGTGCTAACTGCAACATTAGCGTCTCGTAAATAGCTTTTGTAAAACGAGTGAGTAATTAATTCACTGCAACTCTTAGAATTACTATACGGATCATAACCATCTAATTTTTCATCTTCTTTAAACAAGTGATTTAAAGCATCATCATTTTCATAAACTTTGTCAGTGGTTACATTCAAGAAAGACTTTACACACGAATATTTTCTGACGCACTCGCAAACATTAACAGTACCCATAACATTCACATCGTATGTATAAACGGGTTTTTTGTATGATGTCCTCACAATTGGCTGAGCAGCCAAATGAAAAACGACTTCAGGTTGATATCTTTCAAAGACATCACTTAACTTTTTTAAATTGCGAATGTCACCAATAATTGAAATCATTTGCTCTTCTAATTTTAATTGTGTGAAGAGATTTGGATTCGTGTTAGGCTTTAGTGAATAACCGATTACTCTTGCGCCGGCTAATATTAATATTTTTGAAAGCCACGATCCTTTAAAACCAGTATGTCCAGTAATAAGAACTGTTTTGCCTCTATAGAAATTTAAATCAAACATGCTATTCTCTCCATATTTTCCATGGCGCGTTTCCACTATCCCACATTTTTTCAAGTTTTTCTTTTTCCCGTAAAGTATCCATACATTGCCAAAAGCCAGTATGAATGAACGCCATTAGATTATTATTTTCAATTAACGAAAGCATAGGCTCTTTTTCTAAAACAATAGAATCATCATTTATGTAATCAAAAAAGCAAGGCTCAAATACCATAAAACCAATATTTATCAAATCTCCATCTAAATCAGATTTTTCTCTGAAGGCTAGAACTTCTCCGTTGTTAATTTCTACAACTCCTTTGTTTTGCCCAAAATTATATGCTGAAATTGTTCCTATTTTTCCGTGTGCTTTGTGAAAGCTTAATAACGCATTGATATCTATATCACTAACTGCGTCTCCATAGGTAAGCATAAATGTTTCGTTTCCTACATAGTCTTTTATCCGTCTAACTCTTCCACCGGTTTGAGTGTTTAAACCAGTATCTACAATTGTAATTTTCCATGGTTCTGTATGCTTGTCATGGATAATCATTTTATCTTCTTTTGACAAATCAAAAGTAACATCAGATGTTATCAGCGAATAGTCTTTAAACCATTTTTTTATATAATCCTGTTTATAGCCAGCACAAATAATAAAATCGTTAAATCCATAAGAAGAATATAATTTCATTATATGCCATAAGATAGGCATGCCCCCTATTTCAATCATTGGTTTAGGCTTAAATTGGCTTTCCTCCGAAATTCTAGTTCCGAACCCACCAGCTAGTATTACAACTTTCATACAACTCTCCATTAATATTTCGTTGTATAAATTATAATACATTCTATAAAACGAAACACTCACATATTTATTTTCGCGCACATGCATATGACTTTTAACACTAAATGTTCCGATTTAAAAAACTACCATGAGATTCAATATATCATTTCACTTCGATAGTTATTTTGTGTTAAAATTATTCATCGTATGGAAGAAGAAAAACAAATTATCGCCACTCTTGATAAGATTAGACATTTTTTGCAAAAAGATGGAGGAGATGTCGAATTCATCAGTTATGAAGATGGGATCGTCTATGTTCAAATGCATGGTGCGTGTCGCGATTGCTACTATGCCAATGAAGATATCAAACAATTAGTCGAAGTTATTTTACAAGAAGAAGTACCTGGCGTTATTGAAGTTCGCCCAGCCACACAAGAAATTATTGATAGAGCACAATCTAAAAAATAATTTGGGGTATCGCCAAGCGGTAAGGCTCCAGTCTCTGAATCTGGCATTCCTTGGTTCGAATCCAAGTACCCCAGCCATTACAAAAATAACCCCCTTTGAAGGGGGTTTTGTATTTTGCTAGCAATGAAATATTAAAGCAATATATTTTCTTTGCGATTAACAATCACATAACCATTTCGATTGTATACGTCTTTGCGGTTGTATTCGAGTGGCTGACCGTTTGGTTCAACAAACAAACCGCCCGCTTCTTCAACAATAACTTGTGAAGCTGCTGTATCCCATTCTTTTGTACCGGCACTCATACGATATGAAATTTCTGCTTTACCATGGGCTATCCAACACGCTTTGATTGATGACCCGCATTTTTCAACATGTTTGATTTTATCACTGTGCTTTTCAATTAATTCTTTTTCCTTTTCAGTAAAATGAAACACACTTGTTAAAACAGTTAAATCATCTAATTTGTCATTGACATGAATTTGATAACTCTTGCCATCTTTGAAATAAAAGGCTCCTTGACCTTTAATCGCATAATATAATTCATCAGTGGCAGGAATAACAATAACGCCTACCACCACTTCGTGGTTGTGGGCCAAAGCGATATTTGTGGTAAATCCGCCAGAATGAGCGATAAAATCTTTTGTCCCATCGACTGGGTCGACAATCCAAACATAAGGATTATCTAATCGGCTTAAATCATCTTCGCTCTCTTCGGTTAAAAAAGCATAACTTGGGAAAGCTTTTGATAAATGCTCTCTAATCATTTTGTCGGCAGTCTTGTCGGCAATAGTAACCGGTGAATTATCCTGCTTAATTTCAACATCCAATTTAGAAGTATGATAGACTTCCAAAATTTTGCTTTTGGCCATTAATCCAGCTTTAATTGCTTCTTGTAATTCCTTTTCGTACATACTAATAATCTCCATTTATAATTAAAGAGTCACACTCATCTAAAATCTCATTGATGATATTCAAATCAAAAACAGGAATAGTACATCCGGCGGCCAAAACATGCCCGCCTCCACCATGTCTTGATGCGATTGGCTCAACAGCGTATCGATTGCTTCTTAATTCAACATGTGCACTATGATCACTATCTTCGACAAAAAATGCCCAAACTGGGTACCCTTTAATATTGCCTAAAGTATTAACCATTTCATTGGCTTGAGCAAAAGTAATGCCGAGTTCATTGAGCGTTTCTTGGTCCAAAATTAAATAAACAACTCCGGCCTCAGTTTTTTCGTAGCGGGTGTAAATAAAACCTTTAAAAGCGATAGTTTTTTCATCGGTTTCATTCAATATCGACAAAATCTTTTTAATGTCGGCGCCATTTCTTGTTAGAAAAGCCGCGTTGTCAAACATAGTTGGAAAATCATTCCCAAACTGGAATCGACCTGTATCAGTCAAAATTCCAAGCATTAGAGCACTAGCGGCAGTGCTTGGCAAATATAAATCTTGTTCTAACACCATTCTCACAATCATTGAGCAAACCGAATCCGCTTCTTCATCAATAGCACATACATCATTAAATTTTTCACCGATAATGTGATGATCGATTTTCATCATACCATCAGCGTATTTGTATCTTTGATCTTCGAGGCGGTCATTTCGGCTCGTATCGACTAAAATAGCGAGAGAACGCTCAATGATATCAAGACCAATACTGTCCATGTGTCCGAGAAAAGGAAAAAATTGAGGAAGGCCTGAACCGACTGCATATACCTTTTTATCGGGATAATTAGCTTTAATAATTTCTCTTAAACCAATTTGAGTCCCATAGCAGTCTCCATCAGGACGGGCATGGCCAAAAATGACGATGGAGTCATAATTTTCGATTGTTTCAATAATTTCTTCAAACATGATCTTAGTCAAAAAAGCCTCTCGCAAAAGAGGCCTTTTCCTTTTCTAAATTTTTATTTCGCTTTGCCGACGCAGCCAAATACTTCACATTTAGCGCGGACGACTTGGCGAATACCTTCTTTGCCTGGACCGATGATTTTGCGAGGATCGTACACTTCTTTGTTGTTAGCGACAACTTCGCGAACAATCTTTGTCCATTCTTGTTGACATTCAGTGTTGACATTAATTTTACAAGTTCCACATTCAATCGCTTTGCGAATTTGGAAATCAGGAATACCTGAACCGCCGTGTAAAACGAGTGGTAAATCAACGAGTTCAGCAATCTCTTTCATTTCTTTGAAACCAAGTTTTGGTTCACCGTGATATGGTCCGTGAACACTTCCTAAAGCTGGGGCCAAACAATCAATTTCAGTCTCTTTGACCATTTTGACACACTCTTCAGGAATGGCATACATCGATTCAGCGACAACATGCTCTTCTTGACCGCCAACTCGACCTAATTCAGCTTCGACTGAAACACCGCGCTTATGGGCATAATCAACCACTTCTTTCGTATACGCGATATTCTCTTCAAGAGGGAAATGCGATGCATCGATCATCACTGAAGTAAATCCTGCATCAATCATTTTTTTGCAAACTTCAACACTGGAACCATGATCTAAATGGATAGCAACTGGAATTGTAATTCCTTTATCAATCATATAACCCTTGACCATGCCAACCACAGTGTGAGGTCCACCCATATACTTGCTTGCGCCTTCGCTAACACCGAGGATAACTGGTGCTTCCAAAGCTTGGGCTTCATCAAGAATCGCTCCGACCCATTCAACATTATTAATGTTAAATTGTCCAACTGCATAATGCCCTTCTTTGGCTTTTAAGAGCATTTCTTTCATACTAACTAATGCCATAAATCAAAAACCTCCTTATATAGCACTATATTAATTTAATTGTAATCTTCTTCGTTTTCGCCCGATTCCTTATCGAGTTCATCTTCATCTTCAGACATTTCAGCGTCTTCATCATCGCTAGATTCTTTATCTATAAACGCTTCATTATATTCTTTTTCTTCCGATTCTTCTTCATCATCATCGTTAGTTTCAACATCATTATAAACATCTTTCATATCGATATGGACTTTATCGAAAGTTAAGCGTGAACGAAGTTCCCAAATGTTTTCACCTAATGTCACAAAGCGACCATCGAGCATAAAATTGGTATAGAAACGAGCAATTTTAGTTCTCGCTTCTTCTTCAGTGAGACCAGCTTCTTTAGTTATATACTCCCATAAATCGGAAAAAACTACACCGCCGGGATGTTCTTCTAAATATTTTTCAGCTAATTCAAGTAATGATACACTCATAAAATTCCTTTCTTTTTGCTTATGAATAGCAAAATATTACATTTTTTCTTTGGCGTCAACCCCAACAAGCTCTAAAGCGCTCTTTAAAACAATTTTAGCCGCTAGCGATAATGCTAGCCTCGATGCTGATACATCCAAATCATGGGGATCGAAAATTCTACATTCAGTGTAAAACCTATGGACCGATTCCGCAAGCGCATGAATGTAATTACACATCTTGTAAGGGGCGCGCTCATTCGCGGCATCTTCCACCTCCTTAGGAAAATCAGCGAGAACTTTCAAAAGCGATAATTCCTCTTTTTTAATAAGGCTTTTACCGCTTGGATCAATTGTTATATCTTTCGCCTGTTGCAAAACCGAACAAAGTCTTGCATGAGCGTATTGGGCGTAATAAACAGGATTATTAGAGGATTGCTCTTTTGCTAAATCTAAATCAAAGTCGAGGTGCATAGAACTCGAGCGCATAACGAAGAAATATCGCGAGGCATCTCGTCCGACTTCTTCAATCAATTCATCGAGCGTTATAGCATTACCGGTTCGCTTGCTAGCTTTAACCTCTACACCATCTTTAATAAATCGAACCATTTGAATAAGAGTTACTTCTAAAGTATCTTCAGAATAGCCATGCATTAGTAAGGCACTTTTCATCCTATTGATATACCCGTGATGGTCAGCCCCTAAAACATCAATCAACTTATCAAAACCACGGCTCAATTTATTTAAATGATATACGATATCAGGTAAAAAATATGTATAACTGCCGTCCGATTTCACGACGACGCGATCTTTGTCATCTAAAAATTCAGTAGTCTTTAAAACGAGTGCTTGCCCATCGTTATACAAATGTGGTTTTAAATAATCGAGTTCTTTTTCAACCGCATGGTTAGAACGGATGGCTTTTTCACTCGAAAAAACATCAAATTTCACACCAAAAGCGCGTAAAACATCGATAATTTTATTTAATTCTAACTCAATTCCACGTCGTTGAAAGTATGTCAAATAGTCATCTCTATCAAGGAGTTTAGGCCCTTCATTTTCATACAAAAAATTAGCCATTTTAATAATATCGTCACCATAATAACCATCTTTAGGCAACTCGAAAGGTAAACCTAAAATCTGTTTATAACGCGCGACGAGAGAATCTCGTAAATTGATGACTTGAGCGCCAGCGTCATTGATGTAATATTCTCTTGTTACATCATAGCCAGAAAAGGATAATAATCGACAGATACTATCGCCAATGGCAGCACCTCTAGCATGCCCAACATGTAAATCTCCAGTCGGATTAGCAGAAACAAATTCAACATTAATTTTCTCTTGCTTTTTTAACCCTCTTCCGTAGTTTTCTTTTTCTGAAATAATTTTTTGAACAATATTTGTCAAAGAATCGTTTTTCATGAAAAAATTAATGAATCCAGGCCCTGCTATTTCTGCTTTTTCGATTACATCGGTTGGGAGTTTAGAAATAATTTGTTCAGCAAAAGAAAAAGGATTGGTTCCAATTTTTTTGCAATACTTCATGGCAATATTTGTTGCATAATCACCATGCTTATCATCTTTGCTATGCTCGATAACAATTTCGTCGATGTCGAGCGAAAGATTAAAATCAATTAAAATTTTTTGTAATGTATTTTTTAAATAAAGAATTGGGTTTTCACTTTTCATACTTATCGTCAATTTATTATACCTAATAAAATCAAAGAATAAACGAAATGTTTTATTCTTTTTCTAGTAGAACCGTGGCAAAAGCCACGACTGCTTCTCCTTTGCCAACAGCATCCATCTTCTCGTTCGTGCCTGCTTTCACGGATATTTGACTCGAATCAATATTTAAAAGTCTAGCGAGGCTTACTTTCATCTTTTCAATATATGGTCTGAGTTTAGGCGTCTCTAATTCTATCGAAGTATCAATATTGGAAATTTTATATCCTCTCTCCGCTAGCAAGTCATTTGCTTTAATCAGAAAAAGGGATGAATCTGCATCTTTATATTTAGAGTCGGTGTCAGGAAAGAAAGTACCCAAATCGCCAACGCCGAGAGCGCCGAAAATCGCTTCAACTATGGCGTGAATAAGAACATCGCCATCGCTATGAGCTTTTTCGCCTTTATTACTTGGAATTGTAATAGTTCCCAGTATCAAAGGTCGACCCTCAACCAATTGATGAATATCTTTAGCAAATCCTATACGAAAACTCATATTGTCACCTTTTTGTTACATTGAATCGAAAGAACATAATGTCGCCATCTTTAGGTAAATAGTTTTTACCTTCAGTTCTGATTTTACCAGCTTCTTTAACTGCTAATTCGCTCTTATATGTCGCAAAAACATCAAATGCGTACACTTCTGCTGAGATAAAACCTTTTTCAAAATCACTATGAATAAGACCAGCACATTCTGGTGCGCTCATGCCGTTTTTAAATGTCCATGCGCGGCACTCATCGCTACCAACTGTAAAAAATGTTGACAAGTTCAATAATTTATATGTGGCTCTAATCACTTTTTCTAGACCTGATTCTTCAACATTTAAACTAGAAAGATACTCTTTCTTTTCTTCTGGAGGAAGAGAGGAAAGTTCGCTTTCTATTTCGCAAGAAACAGGTATTACTCCGCTGCCATCACGAGAGGCAAATTCAACAACTTTTTGATAATGGATTGCATTATTTAAATCTAACAAATCTTCTTCGCTAACATTCGCAACATAAAGTATCGGTTTAGCAGTCAATAATTGATAATTGGTATTGATGTATTTTTTTTGTTCTTCGCTTAAAGAACAAGATCTTACAGGTAACCCTTTTTCCAAAGCGCTTTTAATCGGAACGAGCAAATTCATCTCGAAAATTGATTCTTTATCCTTATTGATACGAGCCTTATTGGCAACTTTATCAATGCGTTTGCTAACGACATCTAAATCCGCGATAACAAGTTCAAGATTAATAACTTCTATATCGCGAATTGGATCGACGGTTCCATCGACATGGACAATATCTAAATTTTCAAAGCATCGAACAACTTCCACAATTGCATCGCATTCGCGAATGTGAGCTAAAAATTGGTTGCCTAATCCTTCACCCTTTGATGCACCTCGAACTAGACCGGCAATATCATAGAATTCAACAGAGGCTGGTATCTTGCGAGCAGGATGAAAGCACTCGCATAGAACATCGAGCCTTTCGTCAGGAACATTGACAACACCAGTATTTGGATTTATGGTTGCGAAAGGATAATTCGCCGCTTCAACATGAGAATTTGTAATGGCGTTAAAAAGAGTAGATTTACCGACATTTGGAAGACCAACAATACCTGCTTTTAATCCCATACTAATCAATAGTTATTATATATATTAATAATAAAATTGCAAAAACAATTTGCCAAAGAGTTTGTCTTTATATTCTTTTTAAACTATTGCTGCAAAGACTCAACAACCGAGATTTTACGAAATTTAGAAAGATAGCAGAAGAGAGAAATAAAACAAATAAAAATACAAATAGCGAACATAACCAAAATCGAGAAAAGAAAATCAAACGATAAAATTGGAATTTTAGAAGAAAAAAAGAAAACTGTTTTAATTACTGACATTTGAAAGATTGAAACAAATAAGGAAACAAAACTTATATTAAGCACATAATAAATAGGAAGCTTGAACGCTTGTTTTAATCTAACACCGAGGCAAAGTAATAAACCGATGTCTTTTCTTCGATCAAAGTAATATAGATTAAGCGACAAAATAATAAGCAAAAAAGCAATAAATAAAGTCATGCCGGAGAGACCAATAGTTCCGATTTCTACATATGAACAAATTTTAGAGACATTATTGCGAATTTCTTGCATCGGATTATAAATTTCACAATCAGGAAAAGCTTTTTTGATTTTATTGATAACCGACATGATAGCTCCACTATTTTTTATTTCTAAAGCAAAACCAGTGATGTTTAAATTAAAAATTGACATTTCAAAGCGCGTTTGGAAGAAATGAATCATCCACGCTGGTTGATGATAGATAGCAAGATTATCGTCTTGAACAACACCACATACTTTTAAACTAGTGTAAGCATAATTTATGTAATTCGATGAATTCTCGCTTTGTGAATTTGCCTGCCTTGCTATTTGCAACTCCTGATGAGGTAGTTCATCTTCTTTCATTCCCAAATAGCGTAATAGCGAAGTCGAAACTACTATTTCATCTAAAGAATTCGGCGGAGAGCCTACTATTAATTCTCGATTAACAATCGAGTTAAAACGAAGACCATTATCACTCGTTTTGGTGTAATGGCCCTCAATAACACCGGATGGTAACTTATAAGATAAATTCGCTTCTTCATTTAAATTGGTATTAAAATCAACTACTTCATCGAGAAGAGAAGAGGAAAATGAAAAAAATGTATGAGTAGTAAATCCAAGCATCAATGCTGATGGAAACATTTGATAAACAGCATCGACCGCGAAAATACAAGATATAATATTACTATCTAAAGCTAAAATATAATCACTAATTCTTGGAAGAAATGAAAAACTGGTATTGTAGTAAACAAGCATTCTCGAAGATAATATTTTCTTATCTTGAATCGTAGGGAATATTTTGGCAGTCGCCAAATCAAATTGAGCAATGTCGCATTCTTCATCGTTTGCTGCATCAGTTAGCACTAAATCAACATTTTGCTGACATTCGAAATAATAAATCTTTCTTAATGTCCACGGATAAAAAACATTCCCGTCGATTTGATCAGTTGAAGGAAAAGATAAAAGTTTTTCGAAAATGTACTCGTTCCAAAGATGATTGTAGTGATAAATGTGTTCATCAGTTTCAAGCACAAAACCGACAACTTCGAAAATTTGTTGATCGCTATACTGCCAATTCGAGTTAGCGACATCGAGATAAATATATAAGTTTGAAAATAATAGATAATCGCTCAACGATTCAACATTTCTAGCAATGCGTAAAGAGTAACATATATTGCGAATATTACTAATTGTTAGACCAAGAACAACTTGATCGTTCGTTAATTCTTTAGGTCGAGACGGATAAATCGTTAAATTTGGAAAGAGGTCGAGCCAAAGAAAATCATTAATGTGTTTTGAATAAAGATTATCGATAGGAGTTCGATAGGTTGAATTAGCGACAGCAAATTGATCATTATCCACAAAATGCAAATCAAAATCATTTAGATAAGCAGCGCCGATATCATAGACGCTATCAGAATAGCGATGATAGATAGTTGATGTCTCTTCGTAGTTGAGAGAATATCTAGTGTTTAGTGTATGATTTGATAATTTTTTAATGGCAAAAATGTCATAATTTCCAATTAAAGAACCATATTCATCATTGATTGTTGAAGAAACAATCGAAGTAACCAAAAAAGAAACACCAACGCAACTGAGGCCGAGAGAAATAATGAAATGGAGCAATATACTTCTCCATTTTTTCTCTTTCTTGCACATTTTGGTGTGAGAACGAATAAAAGAAAAAGGCAACCGATTCTTAACAAATAGTTCGTTTTTTGGCAATAACAAATTTTGGTTTGCACTATCAAAAACATTATTGGAAATGCTAATAATTTTGCCGTCGTTCATTTGTATAATTTGATGGCAATATTTTCTTAGCAGATCCAAGTCGTGAGATACAACAATAATCAAACATTTATTACTAATAGTTTGTAACAATTCATAAATATACTGGGCATTTTTGCTATCCAGTTGAGCCGTTGGCTCATCCGCTAGCAAAAAACGAGGCTGATTAATAATGCTTCTGGCGATAGCAACTCTTTGTTTTTCCCCGCCAGAAAGAGTGTTAACCTTTTTGGTTTTTAAATGTCTAATTTTGCATAAAGTCAAAACATCAAGACATCTTTGTGTCACAACGCCGCTATCACTCTCATGACCACATAGATATGGTAGCGCGATATTATTTTCAACTGTTTCAGTTTCAAATAAATTAAAATTTTGAAAAATAAAACCAAAATTTGTTAAGCGAAAAATGGTTTTTTCATCTTCACTCATGTGGCTTACACATTTTTCACCAGCATAAATCTCTCCTTCGTGCGCAGTAATACCACTTATGCAGTTAAGGAGCGATGATTTACCACACCCAGAGGGACCACAAATACCAATCAAGCCTTTTTCAGAGAAGTCAATGTTAATATTTTTAAGAATTTGATTATTGCTGATAGTTAACGATAATTTTTTAATTCTAATCATTTGTGGTAAGCTCCTTTTTGATTGAAACTTTACCGTTTACAGCAATTGGTAAAGCAATGCACAGCGCGATAAAAATAGCACCAACAAAGAAGGCAAAAATTAAAATAAAGAAAGAAGAATAATGACCTGACGAAATAGATATCTCAATAAGATTAGTGAGACCAATCTTGTCATTAACAATTGCATTTAAAATTGACTTAAAAAGAATGTAGAAAGGGAAGGATAGGATGACTGCACATAAATAGCCAAGCATCATCTCTTGAAAATAAAGATAGTATAAAGATGCTCTTTTCAAGCCAAAAGATAGCAAAATGGCGTTTGCTTTTTGATCTTCAACATAAGATGAATAAGAAAGCATACCAATTAAAACTAGACAACCAACAATCTCAAGACAAAGAAAAAATTTAAGCGCAAAATCAATAACACTCAGAAAACTAAAAAGAGATTGCTTTTTGATATACGCGGCCGAATTAATTACAAATCCGCTTGGCAAGTGTTCAATCGTGGCGTCAATTTGTTCTACACTTACACTTGAATTAGAGAATAGGCGAATTGAGTATGAAGAAACAGGATTAGAATTGCTTACACTTGCAACATAATCAACAACTGTTGTTTCAGAATGAACAATATAATTGGAATAGTTGACTAAAATATATTGACCGAGAACCGAATAAAATCCTTTGTACGAATAATATAATTTTGGGGTCGACATAAAATTTAATTCATCGACAACACCGCATATTGTTAATGAGTAATCAAGTGTATAAATATCAGAATATGCTATTTGTGTTTGTGGGTTAATGTAATCAAGAATTTTATTTAAGTTAATATGGATAGTCACTCCGAGCGGTTCTACGTCAAAAATATTCTTAATTTTTTTATAAGCAGCACTATTTATAACGATATTTTGAAATAAGTCATCTGAAGGAAATTCGCCTTTAATTAAAAGAGAGTTATTATCGATATAAGAGGCAAAAGAATAAATTGGCGAGCAAAGAAATTCGTCGAAAGAAATGCCATTAACTGATAATTGACATCCTTCAAGAAAATAATCGAAATTGTTTATGTAAACATACATCGGATATAGTTCTTGAAAGTATTCAATTTCTTCTATTGATGGTCTAAAAGATTTAATAAGAGAAATGTTCGTGTTTTCAATTGGCTCACTTACTTCTTTTGACAATGTTAGACATCCATAATCAAACTGACGATTGCAGGCGTTTGAAATGGAAGATTTATAGTTAAGTGAAAACCCAAAACTCAATAACAAACAAATTAAAGAAAATGTCAAAGAGAGAATGCTAAATATATTTTTTTTCACGCGATGGCGAAAGCGATTCTTAGAAATTGTCAATAAATTTGGATGATATTTTTTTCTCTTAATAGTTCGAAAATTGTTTTGCTTTACAACTTTTAAAGGCTGTTTTGCTTCAGTTTTAATAATTTTTCCATCTTTTATTGAGATAATAAAGTCGCTGAAAGGATTAGTTAATTTTTCATCGTGCGACACCAAAATAACCAGTCTAGACAGAGAAATGGATTTAATTATTTTCATTATCGCAAGTGAATTGTTTTTATCTAAACTACCAGTAGGTTCATCTAATAAAACAATTGATGGTTCTTTTATTAGTGCACGTGCTAAACTAACTCTTTGTTTTTCTCCACCGCTTAATAACTTAACTTTACGATAATATAAAGATTCTTTAATGTTGATCCTTTTTAATAGTTCACGACTCTTTTTTTCGGCCATTGAAAGAGAATAACCACTAATCAAAAGAGGCAAACTTACATTAAATAGAACAGTAGACTCTTCCATCAAGTAATGATGCTGAAAAACAATACTAACATAATCTAACAAATAAGTGCTTAATATCTGTGTTTCATCAATGGCAACATCACGAAAAAGAATTTGACCATCCGATGGTCTTTCTAGACCAGAAAGCAAAAATAAAAGAGTTGACTTACCACTGCCCGATTCGCCTTTAATGAAAAATAATCCATTAGACGGAAAATGAAAAGAAAAAGAAGTTAAGGCTTTGAAATGTTTATTCTCATTTATAGGATAAATTTTTGATAAGTTTAATGCTTTTAAAATAAAAAATACTCCCATTTAATTAATAGGAGTATTGACCATAATTTGGAGATTATTCTTTTTCCATTTTAACAGCAGCTGGTACTTTAGGAAGCCCTGGCATACACATAATCGCGCCACTAAGTGCGACAACAAAACCAGCGCCGGCCGAAAGCCTAACCTCACGTATGTGCACTGTAAAATCTTTAGGTGCACCCAAAATTTTCGGATTGTCAGTTAGTGATTGAGGCGTTTTTGCAATGCAAACAGGTATATTTCGGTATCCCATTTGTTCTAGTTTTCCAATCTGTTGTAAAGCAAGGTCGCTGTACTCAACATCACCTGCTCGATAAATCTTTTTGCAGATGATATTAATCTTCTCAATAATGGGTAAATCTAGTTCATATAATGGGTGATAATGAGATTGAGTTGTATCGAGCGTTTGTTTTACTAATTTTGCTAGTTCAATGCCGCCCTTTGATCCATCTTGAAAAGATGAACAAAACGCAACTTTATATCCGTTTTTTGCACACCACTCTTTTAAGGCATTTGTTTCATTTACAGTATCAGCAGCAAAATGATTAATACAAACAACTTGTTCAACTCCAAATTGTGAAATATTTTCAAGATGCACTTTTAAATTTTCTGCCCCATTTAGAAGAGCTTCAACATTTTCTTGTTCTATTTCTTCAAGCGGCTGACCACCATGCATTTTAAGTGCGCGAATTGTTGCGACCATTACAACTAAATTAGGTTTTAATTGGCCAATTCGACATTTTATATCCATGAATTTTTCAGCACCTAAATCAGCTCCAAATCCCGCTTCAGTAATAACGATTGGCGATAGTTTTAAAGCTAGTTTTGTTGCGATAAGCGAATTACATCCGTGGGCAATATTGGCAAATGGACCACCGTGAACTAAGACTGGATTTTCCTCCAAGGTTTGTACCAAGTTAGGGAAAAACGCTTGTTTCATCAATTTTGTGACGGCTTTTGAAATTTGCAATTGGGATAAATAAACAGGCTCATCATCATAAGTATACGCAACAAGAATTTTGTTGACTCGATGTGCAAAATCTTCAGCGTCTTTACACAAGCATAATATTGCCATCAACTCGCTCGCTACAGTAATAACAAATTCTTCACTATGAGCTGGAGTTTTTTGTGATTCATTGACCGTCACATGTCTTAGAGCTCGATCGTTCATATCAAGCGCGCGATGCCAAACGATTTTATTCGGATCGATATTTAATTCGTTGCCTTGAAAGATATGGTTATCAATGACAGCAGCAATTAAATTAATAGCGCTTGTTAAAGCGTGCATATCACCAGTAAAATGTAAATTAATATCTTCTTGTGGAATGATTGAGGCTTTACCTCCGCCAGTTGCTCCGCCTTTAATGCCAAAGACTGGTCCCAACGAGGGCTCTCGAAGACAGAGAAGACATTTTTCACCAATGGCAGCTAGTCCATCACAAAGAGCAATTGAAGTTGTTGTTTTTCCTTCTCCTGCTTTGGTCGGCGTAATAGCGCTCACTAGCACTAATTTGCCGTCAGGTTTTTCATTTAATGTTTGTGCTATAGATGTATCAATTTTGGCTTTATCGCGACCATAAGGAATAATATATTCTTCATCCACACCTATTTTTTTAGCAATATCAAATATATTTTGCATAGCCAATCAATTAAATCTAAATTAGATTTTCTTCCTCCTTTTGCTTAAAACAATGTCAACAACAATTAATCCGCCTAAGGAAGTTAATATTATAAGAACATATGTATGAGCTCTTATAATCTTATCTTCACTAATCAAATCAAAGTATTGAGCACCTTGAATATGATAATCCCCATTAGAATAAACGATTTGCTTGCCTTGATTAGCCGCCCAAGCTTCTAATCTTTCTCTAGCACAAGAAATAACATAATCGTTTGAAGTCATAAAGGTAGTTCTTTCACTGCTAGACATGTTGTTGAAATAAGAGATAGCAACATCAAATTTGGTGGTGCATTGATTGATGGTGTCTTCATACATGATGTAGTTAGCAACATTTGTGGCAGTATCACTACCAGAAAGAGTTATGACAATACTAGCAATATTGGAGTAAGAACTGCTTGTTGTTTCATAGGCATGTTTAAAATAT
>CASEYK010000003.1 GCA_949292105.1 uncultured bacterium | reverse complement strand
CGTTTTTGTTATGCCTTTAAATTCAAAATATACATACTTTTCTCATTTTAAATTCCGTTTTAGATAGTCGAATCGGAATTTATTCTAAGAATTACGACTTTTTGGTATAAAACGGAATTTACTTTAAGAATTCACGAAAAAATATTTTTTTATTGAAAAACTGATTTTTTTCTTCTATAAATGCAATTTTTATTGCATTTGTTTACCGTTATCTTGATAATGTTTTTTAAAGAAGGAATGAAAGATGTTAAAACTTATTGGAATTAAGAAGGATTATGTAAGTAACAATCAACCAACAGTTAACGCTCTTTGCGGAATTACAATCAATTTTAGACGCAGCGAGTTCGTTGCCATACTTGGACCATCCGGATGTGGCAAAACAACGCTTTTAAACATTGTCGGTGGCCTAGATCGGTATACTGATGGCGAGTTAGTCATTGAAGGTAAATCAACAAAACATTTTAAAGATCGAGATTGGGACACTTATCGCAATCATTCAATCGGTTTTGTCTTTCAAAGCTATAATTTGATTCCACATATCAACATACAAAAAAATGTCGAAATTGCTTTAACTATTTCGGGAATTGGTAAAAAAGAACGTAAACAGCGAGCTATGCTTGCTCTTGCAAAAGTTGGATTAGAAGGTTTAGAAAAAAAGAAGCCAAATCAATTGTCCGGTGGCCAAATGCAAAGAGTTGCTATTGCTCGTGCTCTTGTCAACAACCCTGAAATTCTTCTTGCTGACGAGCCGACCGGCGCTTTGGACAGTGAGACATCCATTCAAATCATGGATTTGCTAAAAGAAGTATCAAAGGATAGGCTAGTTATCATGGTAACGCACAATCCTGAACTAGCCAAAAAATATGCTAACCGAATTGTTCAGATGAAAGATGGGCTTTTAGTTTTTGATTCTCGTCCGTACGATGGAGAAACAGAAGAAGAACGTAATGCCTTCAAAGCCGCTCAAACAGTAGCGTATTCTAAAGGGAAAAAGAAACAAACAAGTATGTCAATTGGCACATCTATCGGCTTAAGCGCCAATAACTTAATGACCAAAAAAGGCCGAAGCTTCTTAATGTCTTTTGCTGGTTCAATCGGCATTATTGGAATCGCTCTTATTTTGTCTCTTTCCTATGGTTTTAACGAATATATAGGCAAAGTTCAAACTGATGCTTTAGCATCTTATCCGATGACTGTTAGCAAAAACAGTCTTAATGTCAGCGCTTTGCTCTCTTCTGTCATGTCTGGGTCTGATGCTGATCATGTCAAATATCCTGACACCAATATCGTCACCAACGACTCGACAATTACTGACCTTATTCATCAGCTGGTCAGTTCAAGCGCCACAAATGATACAGAGTCGTTTAAAGCCTATATTGAGCAAGAAGATATTAAAGAAAAATATAGCGACGCGATTGTTGGTGTGCAATATAGTTATGACATTGGTTTAAATGTCTATTCTGATCCATCGGTCGGAGAAGAGACAAGACGCGTTTATCCTATTGATTTGACTTATGGCGATTATACCATCAGTGAAAAAGCTACCGTTTCATATTTTGCTTCTTTTGTCTCGAGTTATATCGATATGGCTCGTTTAGAAGTTTTTCAAGAAATGATACCTAACTATAATTATTCGCTTTACCCCGACCAAGATTTCAACGAAATCTTAAGCGAACAATATGATGTTGTCTATGGACAAATGCCAGAAGCGATAAATGAAGTTGTTATTATTGTCAACGAATATAACTGTATCGATGATTATTTATTATTTGGTCTTGGTTTAAAATCTCCTCAGTATCTCATGGAAACGATTGTTAATAATTTTGTACCTGGTGCTTTCCCTGATCCTGTGGAAGATGTTGAATTTGAAATGACATATGAAGATTTATGTCAGCTTTCATTCTATTTGCCAATGTCATATCGCTTATATGAAAACAATACTGAAAAAGGTTATTTTGCTTTAAAAACTGGTGAAAATCTATCAACTTCAGTCATGGATAGCGATGATACCATCAAACTCGATGTCGTTGGTGTCATAAGGCCAAAAAAAGGTGTGACATCGACTGCTTTAAGCGGTGCGGTTGGATATCTTCCTTCACTGACAGAATATATAATTAACCAAGCCAATAAAACAGATATTCCCGGCTATGATAGTGTTGATACGAATGTGATTTTGGCTCAAAAAGCTAATCCTAATATCGATGTGCTGACTGGGCAAGCTTTTAATGAAAACAATTCATATGAAGATAATATGACTTCGTTTGGGGTGGCAAACTTGGCCTCGCCTGATCACATTTATATTTATCCTTATTCGTTCGCTTCTAAATCGCGCATTTATGAGATGGTGAATGAATATAACGATTATCAAGAAACTAAAATCAAGCAAGAAAATCCTAATGCTACACCTGAAGAATTAGAAGAATTAATCAATGAATCACAAATCGTGATTACCGATACTGTTGGAACTTTGATGAGCAGTGTTCAAATCATCGTCGATTCTGTTTCATATGTTTTGATTGCGTTTGTCTCTATTTCTTTGATTGTATCTTCAATCATGATAGGTGTCATTACCTACGTTTCTGTTTTAGAAAGAACCAAAGAAATTGGTATTTTAAGAGCTATGGGAGCAAGAAAACTCGATGTTGCCAATGTTTTTAACGCTGAAACATTTATCATTGGTCTAAGCGCTGGTTTACTCGGAGTCTTGTTCGCGCTCATTTTAGATATTCCACTCGCTCTAGTCATAAGCTCATTAGCTGGAATTTCTTTAACAGTTGTTGTTCCTTGGTATGGAATTGTATTCTTGCCAATCATTTCTGTTGTTTTAACCCTGATTTCTGGTTTGATACCTGCGCGAATCGCATCAAAAAAGGATCCAGCAGTGGCCTTAAGAAGCGAATAAAACTTGTTTTAACGTTCGGAGAAAAATATAATAATTACATCTTATGGAAAATGTCTATTTGGGCTTTTTAATCGCCGCTATCGCTCTTATCATTATCGCCCTTATTCTTCGACTCACTCGACAAAGATTGTGGTCACAAATCATTGAATTACTCGCTTATGTGTGTTTCTTTGTCTTTTCGTGCCAATGGGCGCCATATTTTGCTGAACTAGATGATTTGACCATTGCTAAAGCGATGTATATTTTGGCTTTCATCTTTGCCCTCGTTCTTCTTATTAATAAAATTGTTTTATTTATTAAATATCGTTCTTTATGAAAAAAGTATCGCTTATATCGCTTGGCTGTAGCAAAAACCTCGTCGATTCAGAGAATATTTTAGGTTTGCTTAAAAACGATGGATATGAGATAACAAATCTTCCAGAACAAGCCGATATTATTTTCATTAACACTTGTGGCTTTATTAATTCCGCAAAAAAAGAGTCGTTGGATACTATTTTTAATGTTTTAAAGTATAAGAAAAAAGTAGTTGTTGTTGGCTGCTTGGCTCAAAGATATGAAGCGATTTTAAAAAGCGAAATACCTGAAGCTGATTTAATTATACCAATTCGCGATTATAACAACTTTAATGAGCGTCTTAAACTTATTGATGAAGAATTGACTAAAAGCGGTGGGGTTTGTGAACAATATCGCTTATTATCAACTGGACCATTTTCTGCTTATTTGCGCATAGGAGACGGCTGTGATAATTGTTGTTCCTATTGTGCCATTCCTTTAATTCGTGGGCGTTTTCATTCTCGTCCCTTACTAGACATCAAAAAAGAATCTTATTCGCTGACAAATCAAGGCGTAAAAGAAATAATTGTTTTGGAACAAGATACATCAAAATATGGAGCTGATTTATCCAATGGATTGTCGCTGATTGATGTTTTACAAACGCTTTTAGACAACCAACAAATTGAATCAATTCGCCTTTTATATCTCTATCCAGATGAAATCAGCGATGCGCTGATTGATTTTATCGCTAAGCATCCTCGCATCGCCCCTTATTTTGATATTCCAATTCAACATAGCGAATCGCATATTTTAAAAGCGATGAATCGTCGAGGAGATAAGCGCTTTTTACGCTCTTTATTTAATAAAATTCGACAAAAAATACCTCACGCTGTTTTAAGAACGACCATTATGGTAGGATTTCCGTCTGAAAATAATCGCGATTTTAAAAATCTCTTGTCTTTTTTAGATGAAATACGCTTTGATCATCTCGGAGCTTTTTCATACTCGCGAGAAGAAGATACGCCCGCATATCATTTCTCACACCAGGTTAGAGAAAAAACTAAACAAAAACGTTTAGACATTTTAATGAAACATCAACAAAAAATATCGTACCAGCAAGCTAAAAAACATGTTGGAGAAACGATGGAAGGGTATGTGGTCGGAGAACATAATGGTGAATACCTCATTCGCACATATTGGAATGCCCCAGACGATGTTGACGGTTCCATCTTTATGAAACCATGCCATAAGCATCGTATTGGAGATAAAATTAAATGCCGAATCACGCAAGCATTTGTCTACGATTTGCTCGGCGAAGAAATTTAGAGAATAAAAAGAGCATAGCGATTAAACTATGCTTTTCTTTTGAATTAGAATCAGCGGCTATTCAGCTGGCGAAATTGTGATAACAACATTTACGAGCCAAACAGCATCAATACTTCCGTCTTCATTTTGATCGAAATCTTGTAAATCAACGCCCTGTGTTTCAACAGCCCAATCGACAGCTTTGCGCAAAATTTCAATGATAATAGTGGCATCGTATCATTGCGTGATATCACCATTTGTTTTTATCGATGTATGTTCGCTAATATCAAACCAGTCGGTTACAACACCTTGAAAATTCAGTTTTCTAAAACTGGATTTGTAATAATATTCAGATAGAGAAAAATATCCGATATCTTCATCTTCTTTTGCAAAAAAAGCTTTTTCGATATCGCTTCTAATTTCGTCGGTATTAAATTGGCTACCTGGTGTATGAACAGGAATAACGAGAAGATTCACATCGCCAGTAGAGGGGCAAACATTCTCATTGTTCGATAAAGTTCCACTTAAATCATTATATGAATATTTTAAATCGACTTTTGATGGTGGAATATAACGATTAGTTGAGGTTGAATTATTATTCTTATAGATTTTAATCGTCGCAGTGCCAGGGTCATCTTTTGTCAAGTATGCTTGAGTAGAACAACCCGATATAAAAAGCACGCTAGGGAGCATAAAAATGCTCATTGCTCTAATAAACTTCATAACTTGCCCCTTCTTCTTTCATGCGCATTCACGCATGTATGCACCATAAAACATATTTCTGAAAAAAATAAGCACAAACTTTCCAACAATTTACTTGTTTAATAGCACATATTTTGTATAATTATTTAGCGAGCCCCCTTAGTTAAATGGTATAACAGATCCATGGTAAGGATCCGTCGCTAGTTCGATTCTGGCAGGGGGCACCATATTAGAAGCATAGGTTTGATACGCTAAAAACGGCTATTCAAACCTTTTTTTGTGCCAAAATTAGGAAAATTAACATATCATTAACATAAATTGAACATAGTTGACGTAGCATCCTAGTCTCCACTAGTGAAGTTTTAACTCGTGATTTTGCACTAAAAACTTTTTATAGCACAATAAACTTTTTGTCCCACAAAAAACTTTTTATACTTTTTGAGAAAAAATCTCGTCAAAGTTCCACGAAAATATCGAAATTTAACCTTGTTTATGTTAAAATACTGATAACTATTTGAGGTGACCATATGTTTGATTATGCTAAAAAGATTAGAGGATAAGCCGTTTGTGAGCCAAGACCGCTACTTGCACCAGTGATGACTACAACTCTGTTTGTAAAATCAAACATTCTTGTTATCCTCCATTTATTTAATTAAAATTCTAAGTATTTTATGAAATAACGATAATTTGTAAAAAATCTAAACAATATAATAATATCTCATTACCACCATTTTTATCATATTAGATAGTTAATATTTAACAATTTGAAATGACTATCTATTATTGAAAAAAAGTGTGATTCTATCGTAAAAAATTGATTTAATTGACGAAATAAATGCAAAAAAATATTAAGATATATTAAGATTTCTTTACATTTTCTATCTTTCTTTAAAATTAAATACCTATATAATATATATCCATCATAAAGAGTTGAAGGGAATTTATGGATGAACGTTTAAGCAAAATTTATAAAGGAACATCAAGACAAATATATCTAGAATTAGAAACAAGCGCACATGGGTTATCAAAAAAGGAAGCTTTAAAGCGTTTAGAAACTTATGGGCATAATGAAATTGCGAAAAAAGAAAAAAACAATGTTTTAAAAATATTTTTTAAAAACTTTGTTTCAATGCTAGCAATTTTACTTTGGGTGGCTGGAACAATAGCTATTATTTCTTGTTTTATCGCTAGCGAATCTCCATCAAGTATTGGAGTTTTAAAAGACCCTGGCATGTTATATCTTGGTCTT
>CASEYK010000002.1 GCA_949292105.1 uncultured bacterium | reverse complement strand
CGTTTTTGTTATGCCTTTAAATTCAAAATATACATACTTTTCTCATTTTAAATTCCGTTTTAGATAGTCGAATCGGAATTTATTCTAAGAATTACGACTTTTTGGTATAAAACGGAATTTACTTTAAGAATTCACGTTTTTTTCGTGAAGAGAAGGGAAAAGTGAGAGAAAATGTTCAAATCCCGCACTTTTCAACCTTCTCAATGGTTTTATTCGCTAACCCAAATGCCGTAGAGCGTATAAACTTCGCGGCTCGGAACTTTATCGGTTGTAAAATCGATTAAATCCGATTCACTATTGATAATTGGCTTTTCGCTCCATCCTAAGAAAAGAGGAAAGGCAGGATCATCGGATGTGGTTGGAGTTGTTGGTTCTTCTAACAAAACATTTGGTTCACTGTAATACCAATAGTAAGCTTCTTTGGTGTGATAAGGATCATCGACATTATCTTCATCGTAACCAATTTCAATGTTTCCAGAACTAAAACTTTTATAAAAGCGAATAAGGCATAAACCTTCAGTTGAACTATCGCTTGTCCAAGAAGATGTATTAGAGGAAGATTCAGAATCTATACTACTTGATGAACCATCGCATCCGGTGATTAATAGTGCCAAAAAGGCAAAGGGAAATAACCATTTTGTCTTCATAAATTATCTATCCTGCTCCACATATAAGAATTGATATGGTGAAAGTGTCAGCGTGTAATTAGAGAATGTGAACCCTTCTTCTCCACCATAACTGTTGAATAAAACGCGATCAAATCCGCCAAATCCAATTGATCCACCACCACGATTAGAAATAAACAAGTAATGATTGGTGTTTGTCGATTCGCTATAGTAGAAAACACCAATGACCGAAGAAGCATAGCCATCAGTGCCTTCCTGATACCACACATTGCACTTATCATCAGTATAGCAATTATCTTCAAACATAATGCGTGGTGAGACTGTTCGACCATTAATCATTTCTTTGAACTGGTTATAATAGGTCAACATGTTGATTGTTTCGCCTTGATATTCAATTGAAATTTTTCGATCCCATTTAAACGAATTGCACTCATCGCTTGAAGCATAAGAATTGTGAGTAATAACTTTGCCATACATCATAACATCGGCAGTACAAGCTACGACTTCCTTATCCTCGCTGTAAACAGGATGTTCAACGGGATCATATGGAATAGAATTGGCTAAATCGGCATCGCTCAAAACTTTTGTTCTAAATAATTCTTCTCCGCCTTGAATAAAAGCCATACCCTGTGAATACATAACAGCAGCATGAGCAGCAAGAGAAGCTTTAGCAACAGTAGTTGGGTTAGGTTCCTTTTCGGGTGCAGGATTAAATCCAGGATCATCAGCTAAAGTGTAATTAAGTTGATCCCAAAGCGTATAGTTATCATGACAACTGACATAGTTAATGGTTTGATTGTTGTTAGCACCTTTACCATTGTGAATACCGAGTATCATATCACCAATTTTTGTTGGCTTATCTCCAATGTGTTCAGTTCCTTGAGCGATAAAACCATATCCTGGGTAAGGATTGGTTGTTTCTGCCCAACCACCATTATTATTGCCGCCACGCAAAGCATCGCGTCCAGAATCATTAAATCCGCCGACATAACCAGGTGAGTCAGCTGATGCATACAAATAAGAGTAAGCATTTTGGGTATTAGCAACCAAATCTGAAGTACCAGGTGTTCCTGCCGACCATCCTTCACCATAGACCACGATGTCTGGATCAATAGCGTAAAGAGCTTCTTTTACTCCTCTCATTGTTTCGACATCAATCAAACCCATTAAGTCGAATCGGAAACCTTTGACTTTATATTCTTGTGCCCACCAAACGACACTATCTACGATAAAGCGTCTCATCATCGGAGCTTCTGTTTTAACTTCATTATTACAGCCGGATCCATTCATGTATGAGCCATCTTCAGCATGTCTAAAATAATATCGTGGCATCAAAACATTAAAATTGCTTCGGTTAGCGCTACTGACATGGTTATAAACAACATCCATAATGACGCGAATATGATTTTGACTTGTTGCGAATGAATAAATTAAATTTTTGTATTCTTCAATCCTGACGCTTGCATCAAACGGATCGGAAGAATAACCGCCTTCGACAAC
Source organism: uncultured bacterium (assembly GCA_949292105.1). Lineage (GTDB taxonomy): Bacteria > Bacillota_I > Bacilli_A > RFN20 > CAG-826 > CASEYK01. The sequence goes on along the minus strand of CASEYK010000002.1, from coordinate 8,401 downwards.
ATTATAATTTAGAGGATTATACCCCCAATTGAAATTCATATTTGCTTCATCATCATCATGATCAAAAACAGGAAGAAGTTGAATGGCATTAACGCCTAATTCAACAATGTGATCAAAACCGGTTGAAACAGTCGTTGTGCCATCAGAATATGTTGTTCCACTTTCGACAAAAGCATTAAAGGTACCTCTTTCGTTGCCTTTGTTTGACACCCAAGTGTCATCCATCGTCAAATCGCGAATATGTATCTCATAGATGGATAATTCAGTTGGCGTTTTGATATCGTATGTTTCATTTTGATCCCAAACAAGAGGTATGTCATCCCAATTGTCTGGATCAGTATCATCGTAATTGAAGATGTAACCTCTTAATCCGTTGATGCCAGCTCCTTTGGCGTATGGATCCACTACTTCATTGGTTCCGTTTGAATTATTAACTTCATACGTATAATATTTGCCGTTTAAATCACCTAAAATAGTAATGGTCCAAATTCCTTTTGGCTGATAGACCATATCAAAACTGCGATAGGTATCATCTCCCCCTTCATAGGTGGAAGGTGTTCCAGTTTCATATATGCGCAAGCGCATAAGAGCAGTTGTTGGAGCCCAAACGGTAAAAGTTGTTTTGCTCGGCGTGTAATTTGCTCCTAATTCGCCTGTTTCATAAGTGTAAAAATCAAGGAAGCGTTGATTATCGTACAATTTTTCAAAAGTGACAATCTTTTCTTGTGCGACTGTTGGTCGAGAAGGGAAGAAAGCAATAATTGTATATTGGATGTTGATATTAGCTTTGTAGGTAAGATTAATTTGAAATGTTGAATCTTCTAGACCATTAAATGTGGCAATACGGCGTGTCGAAGCATATCGCGCTTGATCAGATTCTGACATTTTCAAATATGCCGCATCGTATGCGTAGACGCTGACCGAAGACGGAGCAGCATCGGCTTCAACAGAAATAGTATTCCAATCAATGAATGTGGCGGAATTGATTTTATCAGCTTCGGTTTCTTCTCTCGTCAGATAATGTTCAGTTAAACCACCACCGACAGAAATAATCCAAAACTCTAACATACCGTTTTCATCTGGGGTGTAAAGGCTAAAATCAATTTCGGCGTCGACTGATTGACCATCCCAAGTTCCTCGATATTTGATGATGTAGAACAAAGAATTGGCATTAGCAAATTCAGGATGCATTGACCCTTCTTCGTCTGAGATAGTGATATCAATACTCATTTCAGTTCCATCATCACTAATATAGGTCGGATCGTGAGCCTTGCCGTTATATCCAGTTACCCACACATAGAATTGGCGGTTTGCGTTGTCACCATCTTCATTTAAATAATGAAGGCGAACTGTTTTAACTCCGAATTGATTCAATTCTTTTGGAGATTGGTAATGGACTTCTCCTAATTCATAGGGAACAGCCTTTGGATCTTCATAAACGATAGTGTCTTTGTCGGTTTCGATGGTTGAAAGATTGCTCGCTGTCCCAGCGATAAGACCAAAGCAGAGAACGGCATAGAGCATTTTCCATTTCATTTTCATACATTAACCTCCATAAGTTGTCCAAGTGCCGCTGACACCTGGATCGCCCCATAATTCAGTTGTTGAGGCGATGGAATACATATTGTTATCACCGCGATCGGCAAGCGAAATATCAATTGTTTTTGCATCCAAGTATGCACCATCACTACTAGTACGTGCGAAGATGACATTGCTATATTCGCCACTGATGTCGAAAGACCAAATATTTCGACCGGTTTCGGAATCGTAAACGACATGCGTCATTACTTCACCCGGCCAAACAGCATTGACATTTGAACCTTCCCATAAATAGATGGAAGTTGTGACTGCATCTTTATTCCACCACGATGCATCTTCAAAATAGATAGTGAATGCTTCACCTGTTTGAGAAGAATCATCGCCAGAACTTTCGCCTCCACCTGTGCCGACATAATCGTAGAGCGCATATAGAATGCGAGATGTTTTTGGTGCGGTTGAATAATATGAAAGGGAGCCGTTATTTTCATAGCAGACCCAAGATGAGAACACAACATCTTCTGAAGTAGAAGTAATCTCGTCTGCTCCTGGAAGAGCATCTCCGATTGCTAGTTCTAAATCAAAAGCGTTTTCTAAATATAAATCTTCATAATTTGTCCCGGCTTCGCCTTGATATAAACCAGTTTTGCCGAGAGCAAAATAATATGTTTCATTAGCTGCTTGAGTCGCTTCAATCGATGAAGGAACCGCTAATGGCAATGCGAGTCCAAAGACGAGAGATGAAATCAAAATTAATTTTTTCATTGTTCTTGCCTCCTATACTTTGACAACCGCAACGCCGTAGGCGGGAATTGTATTGCCACTTGTCCCATTCAAACGATAAACCATCGAACCGTCAAGAGTCGTCGTATATTGACGGCTGTTGGCGCCACAGTTAATGTAAATTCTAAATGTTCCATTTGAACACTCTAGGTCATATCTTAAAATATCCGTATTGTCGTTGGTGTAATAACCAGTATATTTTTTGACTTGGCCAAAAGATGTTTTAATCTCAATTAATTCTTTATAGAAATCGAGCATATCACCGTCGTTAGCGTTTTCCGCTTGTTGAGCGGCGCTCATCAGGGTTTGATTGTAATCATCGTATGTGACTTCATAAGAGTTAAAAGTATAATCGGTTTCAGTATTATCGCCCCATTTGAATGGCTGACGATACCATAAGTCAATATTGTTTTCATTTCCATATGTCGCCACATGAGTGTTGGTATTGCCACTCATCCCTAATTCATCTCCATAGTAAATCCAAGAAATACCTGGCGAAAGAAGAGTTGAAGCAGCATGTACTTTCGCGCGATTAATCTCTTCGCTTGTTCCAGTAATTTGAGCCTTGTCACCATTGGCATGGTTAATCGCTCGATTGGTGTCATGATTAGAGGTGAATGGTGAGTTGATAAAGTCGCTTCTATGTCCTTCTGGAGCATAGTAAGAAATACTACCATCAACCCAAATACCGTTCGTTCCCGTTCCCGAGAACGCATCGTATGTTTCTTGAGCTTGAGCTTGTGACATACCAGCTGCTGTCGTCGCACCGTACAAGTATTCATTATTATGATAATAAAGCGAGAAATCGAATTGAGAATCCAGCGCTTGATAATATGGAGCAATGCGGTGTCCATATCCATCGAAATTTTCGCCGACTAAAAAAGCGTCGGGATAAACGCGTTTAATCTCATAAGCAAACGACTTCCAGAAATTAACATTTTTCGTCATGTTGGAAGAATAATCAAAATCTTCCGTCACTTCTTCCATTTTTTCATCGTCGTAATATGTTTTAGAACCAACATCTTTCACAACGATATCGCTGGCTGAGGCTTCTGCTTCATCATTCATGTAAATGTGTTTGACGGCGTCGAGCCTAAATCCATCAAGTCCGAATGACAGCCAGTATTGGGCCATTTCAATGACAAAGTCACGAGTAGCTTGAGAATCGTAATTGAGTTCTGCCATAGATGAACCAAACTTTCCGTAATAGTAGTAATTAGATTCACCATCTCGATACCAGTTTGGGTGATCTTCGACATTGACAGTTACATATGTGCCATTTTGATAAAGTTGGACTTTATCGCCTTTGTATTTCCAGTGATATAAATTACGGTAATTAATTTCATTGCCGTGAATATCTTCGCCTACTTCAGCGCGCTGAGAAAGTGTAAACCAAATATTATTTTTGGATGTGTGATTGAGGACTAGATCCATCAAGACTTTCATGCCGCGCTGATGTGCTTCATAAATTAATTCACGATAATCGTCAATAGTTCCGAATTTAGAATCAACAGTATAAAAATCAGTTACATCATATCCGTGATAGGAACCACTCTCTTGAATAGGCGTCAACCATAGGACTTGAACGCCTAAATCTTCAAGGTAATCGAGAGAATTGATAACACCGCGTAAATCGCCTAATCCATCGCCATCTGAATCGCGGAAGGAAGCAACAAAAATTTGATAGCCAACACCTAATTCTTTAAAAGATTTACTTGTCGCTGGCACTCCTTTTACTTCTTTTGAACTATCAAGATCGGCGGTCGAACGATATTGGCCAGTCGTATCTTCGATGGTTGGATTTTCAATCACCTCATCTGATGCTTCAAAAGTGTAAGAAGCAACACTACCTTTTGTACAAAAAATGTGCATCGAACCATTTTCTCTCCAATGCGTTTGAAAATCAGGAATGTATGTATCGGCCCCACCATCGCTTGTCCAGTGGCTACCACCATCCATCGAATCTTGTTCAATAATTAAAAAACCAACACGGGTAGCGCCATCAAAAGTAACCGATTTGCCCGTTTTACCGCCAACTAAATCGGTACGAGTTAAATCGATATCCATGATGCGGCCGTGTTGATCAATGTTTCCGCCTTCAGGTGTTATATCTGTCATCCAGGAAGTTGACATTTCATAAAAAAGAGCTTGAACGGTAGAACTTGAAGCACCCCATAAAGTTCCTTCTAAATCTTGTGGAGCATTTTGCCAAATCCAAATCGCATAGCGATTATATTCTGATTCGCTCGCCCCCGGTCGATTGTAATGAATGTACAAATGCCCTGGTTCCGACCAGGAATTAATCCACTGTTCATAATTGTCGACGACTTCAACTGATGTAGATGATGATTCAGATGAAGACTCACTTGTCGATTCTGAAGAAGAACTGTCGATATGACTAGAACTGCTTTCAGAAGAGCCTCCGCCTTCGCCACACGCTCCGAGCACAAGACCGAAAACGAGCAACAAGGCAGAAGAGAGTTTCTTTGTTTTTAACATATTACGCCCCTCTTAATGTTTACAACAATGAGTATAGCAAATTTTGATTAGATGAAAAGATACAAAAGATAGAAGGGAAATTTTATTTCTAGATAATTCGCAGTTCTTTAAGAGTTTTATAGACACCATCATTCCAAATTTCTTCGCTGACATGCGTGGCAACAGCTTTCAATTCGGGCTTGCCGTTGCCAAGAGCTATCGATGTTCCCACCTGTTCAAACATCGAAATATCGCCCAAATCATCGCCGAGTGCTAACGCATTTTCTTTATCGATATGAAGATGAGATAAAACGAATGAAACAGCATTACCTTTTAATCTTTTTTCAGGAATTAAATCGACACCATATTGATCAAAACGAGAAAAAACAACCGACTTTGGAAGAGATTTAACAAATAATTCGTCTTTTTTATCATCAGCAAAGAGCAAACAAGCAATAATAGTTTCACCCTCGTAATCTTTAACTGGAGGCACTACTTCTTTATATGTAGAAAAAAGTAAATCGACTTCTTTAGTTTTGGGTGCAATAAGAAAACGATCGAGTGGGGTGACACATTCCATCGTCCACCCAAACTCTTTAACCAAATCGATAGTCTTTTTCAAATCATCTTTATTGAACGATGTTTCTTTAATCAGTTTTTCGCCGATAAAAATAGCTCCGCCATTTGAGACAATATAACCATCTGGTTGAAACTGGTCGAGCGTACCGAGTTGGACAAGGCTATGATATGGTCGAGCGGTGCAAAGAAAAACTTTGATGCCTTTTTCTTGCATCATTTTCATCGCCATTATTCCTTTCTCGTTAAAATGCCCATTTTTATGATCATAAAGAGTCCAGTCGATATCAACAAAAGCAATTTTAATCGGTTTCATCGCTTTTCATTTTACTAACAACGCACAAAAAAATGAACAAAAAATATTTATTTTTGATATTCCATTATGTATCGAGAATTTTTTATGTTTTGAACGATTTTGAACCCGAGCCGCTGATATAGTTTTATCGCAGCCTGATTTTTGATAAAAACATAGAGAATAAGATTTTTATCAGACTGTTCAATGCATTTTTGGATAAGATAAGTGCCTAGTCCCTGATTTCGATATTGTTCAAATAAATATAAATCATCGAGTTCATTTACATCCGGCTGAACATTTAAGCGAAAAAATCCCACAATATCATCTCGATACATTAATACCGTATATTCATCAATCTTTGTTTGAATTTTTTTATGGACCCAATCCAAAACTTTTTCATAATCGATTTGTGAGATATTTTCATAATCATCAATTAATTTTTTGTTCGCCAAAAAAATACTGTTAGTATCTTCAAGGGTGGCTTTACGAAAAAATATTTCTTTCTTATCAATCATTTTTATAAAAGTTTGAGAATAACAAAAGACTGAGGTGCTAATGCTGAATTAAATATTGAGTTTTTATATTGATAGAGAACTTCATGTTGGCCATCAATGTTGAGCGGTACCTCTTTTTCAGTCGAATTAATCGCAACCACTATTCTTTCGTCATTTTTATAGCGGAGATACACAAGAGGATGATTTTGGCCATCTTTATTGACTAGTTGAGTTTTGGCATCATTATCCAAAGCTACATGATTTGTTCGAAGATGGAGCAAATCTTTAACGATGTTTAAAACGCTGTTTTTCTCTTTTAATTCGTTTTCAACATTAATTTTCCCATAATCGTTATTGACTTCGATATAGACTTTGTCACTTGACGAAAAACCACTATTCTTCGTCGAGTTCCACTGCATTGGAGTACGAGAACCAGTTCGTTGATATCCGCCTTCGACCGATTTGATTTTGTGGCGATAATTCATTCCTAACTCATCGCCGTAATAAACAAACGGAATTCCAGGCATCGTTAGTTGAAAGCAGAAAAATAATTTCAATTCTTCATCTGTTAGAGTTTCTTTAATGCGAATAGTATCGTGATTGCCGCTGACAATAGAAACAAATTTATCTCTTTGCGAAGCGAAGTCTATTAAATCGAGATAAAAATCAAAATATGTTTTAGGCGACTTATTAACTCCTAGTTTGAAGTAAGGATCCTCCCCGCGGCACATGTAAATATGAAGCGGTTTGAACCAATCTTGGAGCAAAAAGTCACTATCGAAATATGTCGATAACGAATGTTTTGGGGAAGACCATTCGCTTACGAAGAAAGAATCAGGAAAGTCTTTTTTGATCGGCTCTAATATTTTGTTCCAAATATATATCGTTCCTTCAAATTCTTGATTATCGCGTTTCGCGAGCCATCCAGCCATATCAACTCTAAAACCATCGCAACCTCTTTCCAAATAAAAGCGAATGACATCTTGCATAGCTTTGATATTTGGCAAAATACGCGGATCATCAATTTTCATTTCAAAATCATCTTTTGTCTCCAAATAGCCATAATTCAATGCCGGCTGAATGGAGAAGAAGTTGGTTGCGACCGAACCATTTCTTTCATAAAATCCTCTGACGCATGCAACATCTTTAGGTGTTTCCCAGATTGAATTAGTCCAAATAAAGCGGTCGCTATATTCGTTTCTTTCTTCTTTACAAGACTGTTTGAACCATTCTGAATCAATCGAAGTATGACCTGGCACTAAATCGAGAATGACATGCATATCTCGCTTATGAGCTTCTTTAAAAAGACGATACAAATCTTCGTTTGTGCCATATCGAGGTGCAACTTTGTAAAAGTCTCGAACATCATATCCAGCATCGTAGAAAGGTGAATCAAAAATAGGATTAAGCCAAATAGCATTAAATCCCATATCTCTCAAATAATCTAATTTTTCAATAATTCCATTAAGATCGCCAACTCCATCGCCGTTGGTATCTAAAAATGTTTGAGGATAAATCTCGTAGAATGTGGCGTTGTTGAACCAATTATTTCTTTTCATAGAAAACATTAACTCCTTTGTCCGTATTGATTTTAGCATAACAAATAAAAATATAAATACCTTGTCAGCAAAACTTTATACATTGGAAGAAAACAAAGAAAATTTTACTAATCAATAACTATAGCAATGTCGTCAGTAAATTGTCCTCTCCAATTTTATAGCCATGATTGTCATAGGTATATTTACCATCAAAATATCCAAGACGATAATTAAGAGCATCATATAAAACTAGTTTAGAACCTTCAGTCCTAATTGTCCCAATTTTATATCCTAGTCTATCTTTTAAAATTTGGTCCATAAAATTCTCATTTTTAGTAATTACACAAATTCAAATTACTTTTTTCTAACACCTAGCAATTGAATCGCCATTGACGCAGTAAATAGAATTCAATATTTGCAAAATTGTTGCTAGATGTCTTTAACATGTTAAATTTTATCAAAGCCTTGCCAAAAAATACATTCCAATATAAATAGGAAACATCACGAATTTTACCACAAAAGGCAACTTGCCATCTACACTAAATTACAAAAAATAACTAAAATGTTAATTCTTAAAGTAAATTCCGTTTTATACCAAAAAGTTGATTTTACTCTGATAAGTTATAATTAAATCTCCTGTAGGTAATAACAAAGGAGGTTTTATTTTTATGTCACACCTAACAGAAGAAAATAGAAAGACA
>CASEYK010000001.1 GCA_949292105.1 uncultured bacterium | reverse complement strand
ACTATAGCTTCTTTTTCTTCTGGAGTTCGCATTACATTTTTCTTTTTTGTTCGCATTATAAAACCTCCTTTTACTAGAATAACAAAGAAAAAAGTGGATGGGTGTTTTTACCCTTGTCCACTTTTATCCTAGCACTCCATTGGCATCTTTTTTTATTTGATGAATCGAATATCAATTAAACATCAGCATAGCAGCTACCGCCGATAAATTCTCGCAGTAGCGAATTGCAAGGAACCCATTCATCGGGCATATCGATGAAGAATTTGAGCATGCGGATTAAACGTTCCGCGATAGGATAATATTCATCTTCAGGCTCAATTTTATTTAATAGTGGCATAGCGTATTTTTTCATAGCACATAATTCGTAAGATAACAAGGAGTTAAAAACGAAGTCTGCGCCTTCTTGCGTGTTGTAAATCCACTTGAATTCGCCTTTACGAACGCTCGCCCACATCGAAATCGTTTCTAGAGCCGATGCATTTCTAAATTGATAATCGCGAACAATGCGTCTTAATAAGCGCAAATCGGTGAGTGAAATTGGATTCTCATTATCGATATTGATTTGAGCTTGGGGCGCGATAAAGATTTTAAATTTTTGATGGTTTGGAATAGATGCTGTAGTTATATCGTTGAGGGCATGAATACCTTCGATAATAATCGGTTGATCTTGTGGCACCTTAAGCGTTCTGCCTTTGACTCTTCGGCCTAATTTGAAATCAAATTTTGGTAGATCAACTTCCATACCAGAGATAAGATCAGACATATTTTTGTTAAATAATTCAATATCCAACGCTTCGACTGATTCTAAATCTGGTTCGCCGTTTTCATCAAGAGGAGCTTGCTCACGTGGCAAATAATAATCGTCCATCGAAATCCTAATTGTTTTAATACCGCGAGAGAGCAGTTCGATTCTCAATCGATTGGCGAAAGTAGTTTTGCCTGAACTAGATGGTCCAGCGATACAAATAATACGAATATTATCGATATCATTTTCAATCATTTGGCCTAGTTCGCATAATTGGCGATTGTGTCGTGCTTCACAGAGATTGATAAAGTCAATAATGCCATTATTCTCAATGTGTTCATTAATGCCGACAACTGAATTTGCACCTGTTGCGACCGCCCAAGTATGTGCTTGTTTAAGAGTGCGACCGAATGTTGGCGTGTCCTCAAATGGTGGAATTTCACCATTGGCTTCGCTACGCGGATATTGAATGATAATACCAGGCGAATAGAAACGAACTTTCCACTTAGTGATATATCCGGTCGATGGAACCATGCGGCTATACATGTAATTTTGATAGCCGTTACAGTCATAGATATGAGCCGTCACTTCAGGACGATATTTCATAATCGCTGATTTGTCTGGGAAACCTTCAGCGTTAAAGATGCGCGTAGCTTCTTCTTTGCTGACGATTTTTCTAACTAAAGGCAAATCTAAATCGACAAGTCTTTTCATTTCTTCTTGCAAATCCAAAACCATTTGTCCATTGCTAGTGACGCCTGGGGTCAAAATTTGCATAAAAATGGAACGCGAAACATTATAAGAAAAACGAATGGTTAATTCTGGGTGAATGTTTCTCATCGCCATCGCCACTAAAAAGCGAAGGGATGCTTCATATGGCCATTTTGCATCCCGATCTTTCACGGTTAAAGGAACGACCACGCTGTCCTTATCTAAAACATATGTCAATTCGCGAACGCGTCTATTCACGTAAGCGCATACATATTCACGATTTTTTCCGACGACATCCAATACGGTTACTGGCGCATCGTACTCTTTTGTTTGCTCATTAAAAGTAACTTTGAATGACATGAATACCTCCAAACTATTTGTTTTTTTACCTTACTATGATAAAACAAACCATGCTTATATTCAAATGATAATTCTTTTTTCTCTTTACACATTTCAAAAATGAAACATAAAAACAATTTTTGAATTTATAAATTTTATTTATATTGTCAAAATCGATTATTCAACGCATAATTATTATAGTTTGAAATTACGAGGTATATAAAATATGAAAAACATGATTTACATCCAATCAGGAGGTCCGACTTCTGTTATTAACAGTTCGCTTTATGGCGCTATTCAAGAAGCCAAACTCCATTCGAGCCAAATTGATCATATCTATGGTTCGCTCTATGGCGTTGAAGGTTTGATTGAAGACAACATTATCGATCTAGGCTTAGAAGACGAAGAACAAATTGAATTGCTCAAGCAAACCGCTGGCGCTATTTTAGGAACGACAAGGCGCAAGCTACCCCGCAATGTTCACGATCCGGTCTATCAAAAGATTATTGACAACATCGAGAAACATAATATCAAATACATCTTCATCAATGGTGGCAATGATTCAATGGATACTTGCCATAAATTATCTGTTTTATCACAAGAGATGGGTCTTGATTTACGCGTCATCGGCGTACCTAAAACCATCGACAATGATTTAGCGGTGACCGACCATTCGCTCGGTTTTCCTTCAGCCGCCAAATTTGTCATTAATTCTGTGAATTCAACTGCCATTGATGCTGGATGCTATCGCTCTGGTAAAGTATATGTTGTTGAAATCATGGGCCGTAATGCTGGTTGGTTAACAGCATCGACCGATTTGCTTCCTGATGATACTCGACCAGATTTAATTTATATTCCTGAGCGTCCTTTTGATCCTAACTTGTTTTTAGAAGAAGTTAAGGAAGTATATGAGCGTAAAGGCTATGCGATTGTCGCGGTTAGCGAAGGTATCGAATTTTCTCGAAAGAGCATGGGAAATGTTCGCTTTGATTCTTTTGGACATGCTCAGCTCGGTGGCATTGCCGATGAACTCTGCGAATATGTCGAAGACGAATTAAATCTTCCAACGCGTGCTGTTGAGTTCTCACTCACACAAAGAGCTTTCCCACCTCTTATTTCAAAAGTGGATCAAGATGAAGCTATTTATATCGGTCGTATGGCTGTTCGTTCAGCGCTTGAAGGCGAAACAGGTAAAATGATTGTTATCAAGCGTATTTCTGACGAACCGTATGTAATTGAATATCGCTTGGAAGATGTTGGTAATATCGCTAATCACGAGAGTATTATCCCTGAGAGCATGATGCTCGATCATACGCGAATGAGCGAATCTTTTAGAAGATATTTAAGACCATTGATTCGCGGTGAAATTGAAATTAAATACAAAGATGGCTTGGCGCTCCATGCCAGTTTGAAGAAAATTAAAGTCAAATAAAATTTATCTATGAAAAAGTGGTACCGTTCATTAAACATTTACTATCGAGTAGTTTTATGGGCGAATGTGATTGGTATGATAGTTTTTTGCCTATCCACGCCTCTATTTTTCTTTGGCTACGCTGATCTGCCACTTGGACTTTTGCTCGGTACCATTTTTAGTTCAGTTTTTTATTTGTTAATTGGCGCATGTGAAAAATATGAATTAAAGACACATCGCGTGTCTTTATCTGTATTCTTCTCTTTTCTCCGCCTTTTGTCTGTTGTCGGTATAGTTTTTTTGCTCGGCTACCTCTATTTTGTACTCCAGATTAAGATATTTAATGTTTTTACTTTTATCGGTGGCTATTTTATTACTTTAGTCGCCTTTTCTGTTTTGATTTTAAAAGGAAGGGGGAAGGAAGATGACACCAGTATGTCTAGTCAACGAAGCGATTAATGGAGCCTTAAAAGATTTCCTTGTTTTTGACATCGCTCCAGAAGTGTATTCATCACTTATCGTCATAGGTATTATTATTATTTTGGCGATTATCGTCGGCATTCAATCTCATTTTCATAACCCTTTAAAAAAAACCCGCGGTCTTTTGTTTTTAGCTGAGACGGGCACTCAATTTTTTGATAATTTAGTCAGCAACATGATGGGCCCATCGTTCCGTGGTTTTGGCGGGTATGTTATGGCCATCGCCGTCTATTTATTCATCGCTTTTATTTTCGGCCTCACTGGACTTCCTTCACCTGTCACTTATTTAGCTGTTCCTTTGTCGCTTGGTCTATGCACTTTTGTTTTAATCCATGCGACATCGGTGCGTTTCACCAAATTCCAATATTTCAAACGATATATTGATCCATTCCCAATCTTTTTGCCAATCAATTTAATATCGATGTGGTCACCTCTTTTATCGCTGACACTCCGTTTATTCGGTAATGCGTTAGCAGGTTGGGTTTTGATGTCGATTGTCTACAGTGCTCTCGAACAGCTGTCCTCGCTTATTTTTGCCTTTTTGCCCGCGGGTGTTAATTCAATATTTATCGCCCCAATTATCACTCCGATTTTGCACGCTTATTTCGATCTTTTCTCCGGTTTTATTCAAACCACAGTTTTTATATTCTTAACCATGATCTTTATTGGCCAAGAAGAGCCAGAAGATATTGCCCAACAATATGTTGAGGAAGGAGGTAAATAACATGAATGTTGCTATTGCATCCGCGATTGCTATTTTAGGTGCTTGGCCATCCGCCATCGGCGAAGCATGGGTTTGTTCATCTGCTATTAATGGAATGTCACGCAATCCAGAAATGTTTAAATCGCTTCGAAGCACGATGGTGTTTGCTGTCGCTCTTGTTGAAACAACAGCTATCTATTCGCTTCTCGTTTCACTTTTAATCTTATTCATCGCTTAATGAGGAGGTGTTTTATGTTTCCGCTAGTTTTAATTGAAGCTCCATCACAAGAAGATTTCATTAGCAAGATGATTCCAAATTTTTGGTCTTTTCTTGTGCAATTGCTCGCTTTAATTGTCATGGTCATCGTTGTCTTTTTTGTCGCATATAAGCCAGTGAAAAAGATGATTCAAAAACGCCAAAATTATATCGAGCAAAACATTCGTGAAGCGGCTGAAAACAATGAAAAGAGCCGTCAAAATGAACTTGCTTCTCAACAATTGATTCTCGATAGTCAGTCGAAAGCCAACTCTATTATTCAAAATGCTAAGCAAGTCGCAGCAGTTGAACAGAAAAAAATTGTTGAACAAACTCAACTCGACATTCAAAAAATGAAAAGTGATGCCGAGAAAGAAATTGTTCAAAAGCAAGAAGAAGCGCTCGAAAGCATTCGCCATGAAATGATCGATGTCGCTTTAAGCGCATCAAGCGAACTTCTAAAGCGCAATGTGACAAGCGATGATAATCGTCGACTCGTCAAAGAATTCATTGAGGAAGTGGAGAAAAAATAATGAGCGAAATGTCGAAAAGGTACGCTCTTAGCCTTTTGTCTTTAGCTAAAGACGAGAAAGCAGTCGCTTCATATAAAGATGAAGTTGTTGTTTTACTCGCTCTAATTAAAGAAAATGGTGATTATCAACAATTGCTCTCAACTCCTTTCATGAGCATTAAAAAAAGACTTTTGCTATGCCAAAAAGTCGTTCGTCCTTTTCGAAAATATATTCAAGATTTTGTCTATGTTATTGTCAAAAATAACCGAGCAAATTATCTCGTTGACATTCTTGAAGATTTTATCGCCCAAGCCAATGAAGAATTAGGTATTAAACAAGGACTCGTCTATTCTACAGTTTTGCTCGATAAACAAGAGTTAAACGCTATCGAAAAAACGCTTTCTAAAATCGAACAGCGAGAAGTTGAGTTAAAAAACATCATCGATCATTCGCTAATCGGAGGTGTAAAAGTAGTAATTGGTGACAAAATATACGATGGAAGCATTAAACAAAAAATTAAGCAAATGAAAAGCGATTTATTAAAAGACGGAGGTAATTGATATGGAAATTAAAGCCAATGAAATCAGTGCTCTTATCAAAGAACAAATAAAAAATTATGAGCATGAAATCGATACAAAAGATGTTGGTACGGTCGTTACAGTCGGAGATGGTATTGCTCTTATCTATGGTCTAGACAAAGCGATGCTTGGCGAACTGCTCGTTTTTCCAAGTGATGTGTATGGGATGGTAATGAATCTTGAACCAGATCATGTCGGTGCGGTTATTTTAGGTGACGATCATGCCATTAAAGAAGGTGATGTAGTCAGAAGAACTAATCGCGTCATGGAAGTGGGCGTCGGCGATCATTTTCTCGGCCGAGTTGTCAACGCTCTCGGTCAGCCAATCGATGGTTTAGGACCAATTAGTTACGAGAAAACACGCCCTATTGAAGTTATTGCTCCTGGTATTATTGAGCGCAAAGGCGTCAACACACCTCTACAGACTGGTATCACAGCTATCGATGCTATTACGCCGATTGGTCGTGGCCAAAGAGAATTGATTATTGGCGATCGACAAACGGGTAAAACTGCCATTGCTATCGATGCCATCATCAATCAAAAAGATCAAAATGTGTACTGTATCTATGTAGCCATCGGGCAAAAAAATTCGACTGTCGCTCAAATCGTTGATAAACTCCGTCAGCATGGTGCACTCGATTATACGATTGTTGTCTCAGCTAGTGCTAGCGAACCAGCTCCTCTTCTTTATATTGCTCCCTATGCTGGATGTGCTATGGCTGAAGAGTGGCTTCATCAAGGCAAAGATGTTTTAATCGTCTATGACGATTTAAGCAAGCATGCAGTCAGTTATCGTGCTTTATCGTTGTTGCTCAAGCGTTCCCCCGGGCGAGAGGCTTACCCAGGTGATGTCTTTTATTTACATTCCCGTTTATTGGAGAGAGCGTGTAAATTAAGCGATGAGTTCGGTGGTGGGTCGATTACTGCTTTACCAATCGTTGAAACACAAAGCGGCGATATTTCAGCTTATATTCCAACCAATGTTATTTCTATCACTGATGGTCAAATCTTTTTGATGACCGATTTATTCAACGCTGGTCAAAGACCAGCAATTGATAGCGGACTTTCTGTCTCGCGTGTCGGTGGTTCAGCTCAGTTCAAGGCGATGAAACAAGTGGCAGCATCAATCAAAATTGATTTAGCGAGTTTCCAAGAAATGAAATCTTTTGCTCAGTTCGGTAGTGATTTGGATTCTTCAACTGCAAAAATTATTCGCCACGGAGAAACTTTGCTCCGCATTTTAAGACAAGATCAATATCATCCTTATCCTTTCGAAAAAGAAGTTTTCGAATTATTTGCTGCTAAACACAGTTTGCTCGATTCTTATCCATTAAATGATGTTAAAAACATTCTTCACGAAGCATATGAATTTGTTTCTGCTTCCCATCAACATGTTTTACTCGCTATCAAGCGTGAGCATGAAATCACTCCTGAAATCGAAAAAGAACTTTTGCAGTTGTTCCAGCAATTTTTAAGCATTTACAATCAACAAAAGAATAACTAATTTACTTATTTATGGCTCAAGATTTATCCAAAATTAAAACGCGTATTAATTCCGTGAGCGGTGCACTAAAAGTGACTAAAGCGATGAAACTTGTTTCATCGATTAAAGTACAGAAGTGGAAAAAAGTCATGCTTTTAAACCGCGACTATGTCAAGTGTCTTGAAGATATTTCAAACATCGTTTTTACGCATGCCAAAAAGATTGATTCTATTCTTCTACATGAAAATGAAAAAGCTGAAAAAAATCTTTGGATTGTCATCACATCTAGTCTTGGGCTGTGCGGTTCTTATAACCAAAATATTTTTAAGTTTACCTCCGAATTAATAAATTCGAGCGATGATTTAATTGTTATCGGTGAAAAAGGGCGAACTTATTACGCGAAAAATGGATTCCATGTTTTAGAAGAATATGGGAAAAATGCTTCTTTTAACGACGAAGAATTAATCAAAGATTTATCGCAATTTGTTCTTCAAGAATTTAATCGAGGTACATATCGCAGCGTTCATCTTATCTATACAGTCTTTAAAAATTCTTTAACATTCATTCCAACTGATTATCGTTTATTACCATTTGGTAATGATATTTCTAATCATTCTTCCTATGCTTTTGGTCCAATTATGGAACCTTCAAGCGTTGAGATAGTTGATAAACTCTTTCCTCTTTATTTTAAAAGTACGCTTTACTCTAAAATGCTTGAGGCTGAGGTATCTGAACACGCTTCGCGTTCCAACGCTATGGACAGCGCAACAAATAATGCTGAAGAGTTATTAGAAACATTGCAGCTTGATTTCAACAAAGCAAGACAAGCGAGTATCACAGAAGAAATTATTGAAATTGTCGGCGCTAGCCGCGGCAAATAGGAGGTTATATATGCAAGAAGTAAAAGGAAAAATCGTTCAAGTTGTCGGTCCGATTGTCGATGTTCGCTTTGAAAACGAACATTTGCCAGAGCTTTTAACTGCTCTT